>CALXJS010000006.1 GCA_944388685.1 uncultured Clostridia bacterium
CTTATAAAATTTAATTTATACTAAGGTCTGTCCCTTTTGGTTTCATTTTGAAACGATTTGACACGTCCCTATTGACAAAAGGGACAGACTTAAATTGTATAAGTTCTTATAAAATTTAATTTATACTAAGGTCTGTCCCTTTTGGTTTCATTTTGAAACGATTTGACACGTCCCTATTGACATTAAAAGTATTTAGGCATATACTAAAGTCGTAAAATTTTAATAAAAGGAGGCAATTTGAGAATGGATAACATGATAGAAATTAGATGGCATGGTAGAGGTGGTCAAGGTGCCAAAACAGCATCTTTATTGCTAGCAGATGCAGCATTTAATACTGGAAAATATATTCAAGGATTTCCTGAATATGGTCCTGAAAGAATGGGTGCCCCTATCACTGCATATAACAGAATTAGCCAAACACCTATCACAATTCACAGTAATATTTATGAACCAGATTATGTGGTAGTTGTAGACGACACGCTTTTAGAATCTGTTGATGTTACTTCTGGTCTAAAAGAAACAGGAGCAATCGTTATTAACACAACTAAATCTGCTGAGTATTTAAAAAAAGCATTGAAAGGATACTCTGGAGAAATTTATACAATTGATGCTAGAAAAATTTCAGAGGAAGCTTTAGGAAAATATTTTCCAAATACACCAATGCTTGCAGCAATTGTAAAAGTAAGTAAAATTATGACTGATGATGAATTATTAGAAGATATGAAAGGATCTTTTAAACATAAATTTGCGAAAAAGCCTGAAGTTATAGATGGAAACATGAAAGCTTTAGAAATGGCTTTAAAAGAAGTTAAGAAAATTCAATAAGGAAAGCATGCATCACGAAATCAAAGATTTCTATGCATAAATGTGAAGACTGCTTCGCAGTACTTCACGAATATAAGAAGCTTAACCTTGTTGTATACGAAAAAATCTAAATAGGGTCAAGATAAAAGATGATTTTTTCTATACAATAATAAAGACTGAATTTTAGGAAAGGAATGATGTAAAAAATGACAGATATAAATGCAAACACACCTATGGAGAAATTAACTCCAGGTGGAGATATTTATACTGCTGGAAACGCAAGAGATTTTAAAACAGGCGACTGGAGAAGTTCTTATCCTGTATTTTTATCTGATAAATGTAAACAATGTGGACTTTGCTTCCCTGTTTGCCCAGAAGATGCAATTCCAGTAGGAAAAGATGATTTAAAAAGAAAAGATTTCAATTATGATTACTGTAAAGGTTGTGGTGTATGTGCCAAAGTATGCCCTTTCGGTGCTATTGAAATGAGAGAGGAAGGTGTTGAATAATATGAGTATTAGAGAAAGATTAAGTGGTAATGAAGCAGCAGCAACTGCTATGAAACAAATTAATCCAGATGTAGTCGCAGCCTTCCCTATTACACCTTCAACAGAAATTCCTCAATATTTTTCAACATTTGTTGATAATGGATTAGTAGATACAGAATTTGTTGCTGTTGAAAGTGAACATAGTGCCATGAGTGCTTGTATTGGTGCAGAAGCTGCTGGAGCAAGAGCTATGACTGCTACATCTGCCAATGGATTATCTTTAATGTGGGAAATGATATATATTGCTTCTAGTTTACGTTTACCTATTGTAATGTCTTTAGTAAATAGGGCTGTATCAGGACCTTTAAATATCCATAATGATCATTCAGATGCTATGGGTGTTAGAGATGCTGGTTGGATTATGTTATTTTCAGAAAACAATCAAGAAGCTTATGACAATACGTTAATGGCACATAGAATTGCAGAAAACAAAAATGTCATGCTTCCATTAATGGTTTGTCAAGATGGATTTATTACTTCTCATTCTATTGAAAATATAGAATTAGTTGAAGATGATAAAGTAAAAGAATTTGTTGGAACATATAAACCAGAACATTATTTATTAAATAGAGATGAACCAATTGCTGTTGGTCCATTAGATTTGCAAAGTTATTTATTTGAACATAAAGCTGGGCAAGCAGAAGCTATGCGAAATGCAAAACAAGTTATTTTAGATGTTGCAAAAGATTTTGAAAAAATGACTGGTAGAAAATATGGTCTTTTTGAAGAATATAAATTGGAGGATGCAGAAATTGCCATTGTTTGTATGAACTCAACAGCTGGTACCACAAAATTTGTTGTTGATAAATTAAGAGAACAAGGTGTAAAAGCAGGTCTATTAAAACTTCGTGTATTTAGACCATTCCCAGTAGAAGAAATTGCAAAAGCATTATCACATCTAAAAGCCATTGCTGTATTAGATAAAGCAGATTCTTTAAATTCTGCTGGTGGTGCTTTATTTGAAGATGTGACATCTGCTATGTATGTAAATAATATTCATGTACCTGCTGTAAACTATGTTTATGGTATTGGTGGTAGAGATACCAAAGCAGATGATATTGAAAGCGTTTACACAGATTTATCAGAAATTGTAAAAACTGGAAAAATAGATAATCCTTATCGTTATTTAGGATTAAGAAAGGAAGGTGACAAATAATGCCTTATAATGTAAAAGAAATCGTTGCTAATAAACCTTCAAGATTTACTGCTGGACACAGAATGTGTGCTGGTTGTGGAGCTCCACCTGTTGCAAGACATATTATGAGAGCTTTAAAACCAGAAGATCATGCAGTTGTTGCCAATGCCACTGGATGTATGGAAGTTTCTACTTTTATATATCCATATACTGCTTGGACAGATTCATTTATTCATACAGCTTTTGAATGTGCAGGTGCTACACTTGCAGGAGCAGAAGCAGCTTATGTTTCTATGAAAAAACAAGGAAAATTACCAGCTGATGGAGATACAAAATTCATCGCCTTTGGTGGAGATGGCGGAACATATGATATCGGTTTACAATCTTTATCAGGCGCTATGGAAAGAGGACATGATATGGTTTATGTATGTTATGATAATGGTGCATACATGAATACAGGTATCCAACGTTCATCTGCAACACCAAAATATGCAGATACAACCACCTCACCTGCAGGAAGTGTTATTCCTGGAAAAACACAATGTAGAAAAGATTTAACGAAAATCATGGTTGGACATCATATCCCTTATGTTGCACAAACCATTGCTTATATGAATTTTAAAGATTTATATGAAAAAGCTGAGAAAGCAATTTACATAGAAGGACCAGCATTTTTAAATGTTATGTCTCCATGTCCTAGAGGATGGGGATATCCAACAGAAGATTTAATGAAAATTAATAAACTTGCTGTTGAAACTTGCTATTGGCCACTATATGAAGTAGTTAATGGTGTATATCATATTTCATATAAACCAGCTAAAAAATTACCAATTGAAGATTTCTTAAAACCACAAAAAAGATTTAGACATATGTTTAAACCTGGTAATGAGTGGATGATTGAAGATTTCCAAAGAATTGTTGATGAAAGATGGCAAGAATTATTAGATTTAGAAGAAATCACAAATAAAAACAAATAAAAACAAACAAGGACAAATCTCGCTTCGCGAGATTTGTCCTTGTTATACTTAAGTGCATAAATTAAATTTTTTAGCATGTTTATTATAGTTCTAATTTTTAATCTTTACTCTCTATCACAATCAAAATGCCCTTTTTCATTTTAATTTTTGCTGTATCTTCTACAATTTCATTACTCACTCCTAAACTCGTTCCAATTAGTAAATCATAATTATCTAAAGGATATTTAAAACCATTTAAAGTTAAATTCTCTACTATGCTAGTTAAAGGAATTAGCGATACATACTTTCCATAAACTTTATCTTTCTTTAACGTAATTTCTTTATTTATTAAATAAATTCGATTATGTTCATCTATAATTTGGCATGAAATATTAGCCTCTAACGCCTCTTTTAAAATATGAATGTTGGCAATAGCATGATCCATTCTTCTTCCCAGTGCTCCTAATATTGTAATATCAGAACTTTTTAATTTTATAGCAAGTTTTAAAGCAATATCTGTATCTGTATTATCTTTCTCAGCATTAAATTTGTGAAAAAAGATTTGAGATTGCCTTTTATAAAATTCTAGAATTTCAGGAGAAACTGAATCAAAATCTCCTACTACATGATTTGGTATTATTTTTAATTGATATAATGCCTCTAACCCTTTATCTACGGCAATAATAATACTCTGTTCATTATGATTTCTACAATATTTTTCTATCACTTTTATCTGAATTTCTCCACCTGCTATGATTACTGTTCTCATTTCTATTTCTCCTTTAAAAATCAAAAAGGGAAATTCGAGTCCGTCCCCAAAATCCCTTTTTATCCCTATTCCTCTTCTGGAGCTTCTACTGGACAAACTCCTGCACATGTACCACAGCTTATACAAGCAGATTGATCAATTACAAATTTGTCATCTCCTTGTGATATACATCCAACTGGACATTCAGCAGCACAAGCACCACATGATATACATTTATCTGTAATTTTATATGCCAATTTTCTCACCTCCTTTAATACGCTGTACTCTCTATTTGATTTTATTCTTCTCTCATTCCCTCTTCTTCTTTTTCTAATTTTTCTAGTTCCTCTAATTCTTTTTGATGCTCGATTTCTTCTTGATCCATTCTTTCTTTTTCTTCGTCCTTAATAACTTGTATATCTTTTACATCATATCTTCTATAAATATAAGTATCTCCATCTTTAATTTTTACTCTTACTCTTTCTTTTAATGTTTCTATGGAATCTACTTCTCCCTCTCCTTCTTCTGTTTTTACAATAGCACCTATATGTGGTAAGTTTTTTAATTTTTCTTCATAAACTTCATTTTCATATTTTAAACAACACATTAGTCTTCCACAATTTCCTGATATTTTTGAAGGATTTAAGGAAATATTTTGCTCTTTAGCCATTTTTATAGATACAGCTTCAAAGTCATTTAAAAATGTACAACAGCACAATTCTCTTCCACAAACTCCATTTCCTCCAATTTTTTTCACTTCATCTCTTACGCCAATTTGTCTTAATTCTATTCTTGTTTTATAAATAGCAGCTAAATCTTTTACCAATTCTCTAAAATCAATTCTTCCATCAGCTGTAAAATAAAATAAAATTTTACTATTATCAAATTTTACTTCAACATCTGTTAATGTCATGTTTAATCCATGTTCTTTTATTTTTTTCTTGCATACTTCAAAAGCTTTTTTTTCTAAGTTTTTACATTCTTCATAACGTTTATAATCTTTTCCATTTGCTATCCTTATAACAATCTTTAAGGGTTCAACAATTTTATCTTCTGGAACAGCTCTATTAGGAATCATCACTTCGCCAAATTCTTCTCCTTGTGCTGTTTCTACAATTACGTTATCTCCTTTTTTTAATTTCCATTTTTTTGGATTAAAAAAGTATATTTTACCTAACTTTTTAAATCTTACCCCTACTATATTTTTCAATTTACTTCCTCCCACATATTAAATATCATATTGTCCACACACATATCATAATTAGCATTTTGCTTTAATCTTTTTTTTGTATTCTCCACTATTCCAATACAATTCGCATACTTAACATCTCTTTTTGCCAATTTTAATAGCATTATATTTATATATTCCAAAATATTTGTAATTTCGTCTTTATCTTTATAAATTTCTTCGCTTAAATCTAAAATTTCAATTATACTTTTTTTATCAAGTTGTTCTACTATTTTTTCAATTTTTTCATACTGCTCTTTTCGATCTTTTAATAAAATAGCTTTTCCAATGCTTCCTTGAAATGCATCTAACATATTAGAAGATATTTGGTGCATTCCATATTTTTGTTCTATATATTTTTTTATTAGATTTTGATTAATCGGTTTAAAAATAATCATCATACATCTTGATTTTATTGTATTTAAAAATGCATTTTCATTACTACCAATCAATATGATTGTACTATATTCTGGTGGTTCTTCTAATGTTTTTAATAAACAATTTTGTGCTTCTTGGGTCATTTTATCTGCATCATTAATGATATACACTTTTTTATTAGAAATGATTGGTTTTTCCTGTATTTTTCTTTGTAAATATCGTATTTGTTCAATTTTTATGCTATTACCATCTGGTTCAACATATAAAAAGTCTGGATGATTATGAGAATAAAATTCCACACAAGATTTACATTTATTGCAACCTTTTTCCGTTTTATTTAAACATAGTATCATTTGTGCAAATGCTTGGGCTATCATTTTTTTTCCAATGCCTTCTATTCCGATAAACATATAACTATGAGAAACTTTATCCTCTTCAACACTTTTTCTTAACGCCTCTTTTATTTTCTCATTTCCAACAATTTCTTCAAACATCAATGTTTTGCTCCTTCTCCTTTAACCATCACTATTATATACTAAAACTGTACATTTTTCAAGAATAAAAGCGACATGATTAAAATTCTCATATTTCCATTTCTCTTTCCGTATTAAATTTTAAACGCATATAAAATTCGATTAGAAAAGAATTCTCCTTTAATCGCATCTTTATAGTTATTTCTCGCATATTTTTATATAATACTACATTTTTATTATATCATTGCTATATTTATAATTCAAGCATTGTTCTTTTCATCTCCATCCTTTTTGAATGACGAATAATGAATCTTAAAGGTGGCTTAAAAACAAAAATAGAGACCTTACATCTCTATTTTAATCCACTTTTCCCCATTTATTTAATGGCCATATTCTTATAGCTACCGTACTTTCTATTTTTTCCAATGGTATACAACCAAATGCTCTACAATCTGTACTATGTGTTCGATTATCTCCCATAGCAAAAACTGTATTTTCTGGAACTATAAAATCAGAAAAACCAATTCCCATTACATCTGTCACCACGCCATCTTGTAAATATGTTTCTTCCAATTCATTACCATCTATATATACTTTTCCTTCTTTAATCTCTACATGCTCTCCTGGAAGTGCAATAACTCTTTTTATATAACTTTCTTTTCCAATTTCTAATACATACTTTGTAAACTTTCCAAATATATTGGTTGGTTCATCATCATATACAGCTACTGGATGATTATTATCAATTTCTGAACTTGTAAAAGATTTTTTAGATGGTGCTTCAAATGTAATAATTTCTCCTCTTTCTGGTAATGTCTTTGTTGTTCTTGACCATCGATTTAACCATAATCTTTGATTTTCTTCTAGTGTTGGTTTCATAGATACTTGTTGTACAATTGTTGGCGTACCAATAAAATATCTAAACAATAATGCTAGTACAATTGCTATGATTATACAATATACCCATTCTAATACTTCTTTTATCTTTGGATTCAATTTTCTCGCTCCTTTATCTTTCAAAATCTAATCTATTATACCCTATATATTTTCATTTTTCAATGCTATCTTATAAAAATTTATCTATGCTTTTGTCGGAATTCTAATAACGACCTCTGTTCCTTCTCCTACTGTACTTTTTATATCAATACTTCCACCGTTCTTATCTAAAATTTCTTTTGCTATGGAAAGTCCTAATCCTGTCCCTCCCATCTCTCTTGTACGTGCTTTGTCTACTCTATAGAATCTTTCAAATATTCTAGATAGATCTTCCTCTGGTATACCAATACCATTATCAAAAATTTTTATATAGGCATCATTATAGACAAATCCTACATATATTTTTATTTCTCCACCCTCTGGTGTATATTTTATACTGTTTGTCAATATATTTAGTATCACTCTTTCTATATCGTCTTTGTCGGCATAAACTGGTGGTACATCTGCAGTTACAAAAGAATTTACTGTATGCTTTTTTTTCTTTATTTCTATTGCTAATTTATCCTGACATTTCTTAACCAATTCGCCTAGATCAAACGATACTTTTCTTACTTTATTTTTGTTGTTATCGTATCTTGATAATGTTAATAAATCTGTTACAAGCCTTGCCATACGTCTTGCTTCTGATGCAATTACATTTAAAAACTTGTCCTGCGTTTCTTTATCATATTCTCCTTCTAACAAGGTATCTGCATAGCCCATAATAGAAGTAATTGGTGTTTTTAGTTCATGTGATACATCTGCTACAAATTCTTTTTGCATATTATCTAGTTTTACATGTTCTGTAATATCTTGAATAACAGCTATCACACCATTTGGTCTATCAGATTCATTTTTAAATGGTGCAAAAAAAACATTCATATATTTATCCTCTACTTGAATTCTTTGTTCTGTTGAAGTCCAATTTTCTAGATAAATGATTTTTTCCATATTAATTCCTAATTTAAACTTAGCAAAAATATCATCAAAAGTTATATCTTCTGGTCTGATACTTAAAAACTTTTTTGCTGCTGGATTAATTAAAATAATTTCTCCTTCCATATTAAATGCGATAATTCCATCTGTCATATGTAATAAAATTGTTTCAATTTGGTTTTTTTGTGTTGAAACCTCACTTAATTTCTCTTTTAATTCTGTTGTCATTACTCCCAATACATCTTCTATATTAATAGCTTCACTTTTTTTACTTTTGGTCTTTTTATGTTCTTCTTTTTCCACTGTTGACTTATCTTTTTTCTTTTCTTCCTCTGTAATTTTTTCTGCACTTTTTATTAATTTATTTATTGGATAGATAACAAATCTAGATAACACAATTGCAATTAAAATTCCACCTACTGCAAATATAACACCAGCAATAATTAAAGAAGTTATATTTGTATCTCTCATTTGTTGAATATAACTTTGCAATTCTGTAATATTTTCTATTTCTCTATTTCCTATATTTATTTCTAACTGATTAATTGAGTGAATATATTCAACACCCAATCCTGTAATCACAATTATTCCTATTAAAAAAAATACGATTATTATCTTTAATTGTATACTTCTAAACATGTCTTTCCCTTTCATTATACATACGTATTGTCTTGATAATTTGTTCATAAATTTTATCTTCAACATTGCTTGTAGAAACCTTTAATGCATTTTCTCCCATTACCTTACAATTTTCTTGATTTAATATAATTTTTTCAATATTTTTATTTAGTTTTTCTCCATTTAAATCATTGTCTAAAATTATATCTGCCGCTTTTACATTTTCTAAGACCTTAGCATTATATAATTGATGATCATGACTAACATTGGGTAGTGGCACTAAAATTGATGGCTTTCCTAAATTAGATATTTCTGTTATGGTCATTGCACCACTTCTTGCGACAATGACATCTACTACATTCATTATTTCTTCCATATTATATATATACGGAAAAATTTTCATATTTTTTATGTGATTAATATTCTTATGATTATTTTCTAACATTTCCTTAATGATATCATATTGTTTTGGTCCTGTTGCCCAAATTATCTGATATTGTTTATTACTTTCACTTTGTATTATTTCCATAATAGCATTATTAATTCTTCTAGCCCCTTGACTTCCTCCAAACACTAATACAATTGGCATATTTTCATCTAATCCGGCTTTTTTTATAATCTCTCTTCTTTGTTGTTGGCTATAATTTTGCTTTTTTATTTTAACTGGCGTACCTGTATACACGACATTTTTAGCATTTTTTATTCTTTCTATAGCGACTTCAAAAGAAACCAATATGGTATCTGTTTTTTTAGCTAATAATTTTACTGCTTTTCCAGGAAAGGCATTACTTTCATGTAATAATGTAGGTATTTTCAAATGATGTGCTGCTGATATCGTTGCTCCACAAATGTATCCTCCTGTTCCAATTACAATATCTGGTTTTATTTCTTTTAAAATTTTTTTTGCTTCTCCAAATCCCTTTATCGTTTTTATCATTTTTTTAACATTTTCTATTGAAATCTTTTTACTTAAGCCATAAGCATCAATTGTTTTTAATTCATATCCTGCTCTTGGAACTAAATCATTTTCTAATCCTCTTGTTGTACCTATAAAAATAATTTTTGAATCTTTCTGTTCCTCTTGTATTTTCTTAGCAATGGCCAAGCCGGGATTAATATGTCCAGCTGTTCCTGCCGCAGCAATAACTACTTTCATTTTGATATCAATTCCTTTCTTTACCATAGATTGCCAGAAGTTGCCAAAGGGGACGGGTTAAAATGGCAATTTTTTATATTATATTTTAACTTCTCTTAAACAAAAATTGCCATTTTAACCCGTCCCCTTTGGCAACTTCTGGCAATTTATGGCAACCTACTATTTTACTCTCTTTTTGCTCCTGCCTTTGAAATATTTAAGAGAACCCCCATTTCACACAGTAATATAAACAATGACGTACCACCATAACTAAAGAATGGTAATGGCATTCCTGTTGCTGGCATTGATGAGGTTACAACCGCAATGTTAATAATAACTTGTATAGCAACTTGTGCAGTTATTCCTATAGCAATCAAACTTCCAAACATTTCTGGTGATTTCATTGCGATTAAAATTCCTCTCCATATAAAAATTCCAAATAATATTATAACAATTGCACATCCTATAAAGCCTAATTCTTCACCTAATATAGAAAATATGAAATCATTATGTGGTTCTGGTATATATAAATATTTTTGTTTACTTTCACCAAGTCCTGAACCAAATAAGCCTCCTGAGCCAATAGCATATAAACTTTGTATAACTTGCCATCCATCTCCAGTTGGGTCACTCCATGGATTTAGGAAAGTGGCAACTCTTTGCAGTCTATATGGTTCCAATAAAATCAATGCTATAATTCCTGGTATTCCTACAACTGCACCAGTTACAAGGAAGTGCCAAAATTTACATCCTGCTATGATCATCATAATAGCAACAATTCCTATAATAACCATTGATGCACTAAAATGTGGTTGTATTAATAATAATCCAATAATTGGAGTTAATAATACTAAATGCTTAATAAATCCTTTCCCATATTTGTTTAATTCATCTCTATTTTTTACTAATATTCCTGCATAAAATATAATCATTAATAATTTTGCCATTTCAGATGGCTGAAATGAAAAAGATTCTGTTATATATATCCATCTCTTTGCCCCATTAACTTCTCTTCCTATAAGCGGTACTGCTAAAAGTAATAGAAATGCTACAATATATGCTAATTTGTAATATTTCTGATAAAAACGATAATCTATATTAGAAATCACCCACATCATGAATAATCCAGCTACTGCAAAAACAGCCTGCCTAATAAAATATGAATAACTGTTACCACTTTCTGAAAGTGCCGATGGCGAACTTGCTGAAAGTAGCATGATTAGCCCTATTGATAATAACAATAATATAGTTATTAACAATGTAAAATCTATTGGATTTTTTAGAAAGCTTGAAAAACTCTTTCCTTTCTTCTTTGACATTACTTTCTTCCTTCCTTAAATCATATTATCTTTAGTCCAACGATACATAATAATAATGTTGCTATGCTGAATATAACTACCACTTTATTTTCTTTCCATCCAGATAATTCAAAGTGGTGATGCAATGGTGCCATTTTAAAGAAACGCTTTCCAGTTTTTTTAAAATATGCCACTTGAATAATTACAGACAATGTTTCTAATACAGGCACTAATGCAATAACAATTAGCAATAATGGCATTTTTAAATATAATGCTAATCCTGAAATAACACCTCCTAGCATTAAAGACCCTGTATCTCCCATAAAAACCTTTGCTGGATGAATATTAAATATCAAAAATCCCAAAATACTTCCAATTACAATAGAAGCAAATAAGGATACTTCATAGACTTGTAACATAATCCCAATAACTGCTAAACATGTTATCATAATTGCACATACACTAGAAGATAATCCATCTATTCCATCTGTTAAATTAACTGCGTTTGTTGCTCCTAATATAACTAATATTGCAAATGGTATATACAAATAAATAGGTAAGTCTATATACGTCTTTATAATAGGAATATAGGTTTCTGTTCCTAATTTTAATCCATACACTAGATAAATTACATAAGCTACTGAAATAATCAGTAATCCTAACATTTTATAACTTGGTTTTAATCCTTCTGTATTTTTCAACACTAATTTTTTAAAATCATCTATGAAGCCTATCAACCCAAAGCCTATTGTTAATAATAATATTGGTAATAGCCTATTGGCCAATATATTTTGATTATTGACCGATAAAAATACATACATTCCTGTTACAACCAGAATCATAGAAATAATAATTATAATTCCACCCATAGTAGGTGTTCCTTGTTTTTTCAAATGAGATTGTGGTCCATCATCCCTTTCAATTTGCCCTACTTTTAATTTTTTAAGGATTGGTATGATGATTAATCCCAAAATGACAGATATTATAAATGAAATAATTAATGCCTTTACTTCAAGTATCAATTTAATCCAACCTTTCTTTAGTTTTTATTTTTCTTAGTTTTAGTTTGTTTATTTAATTCTTCAATAATTTCTCTAACAATTATTCTTTCATCAAATGGATATTTTTTTCCATTAATTTCTTGATATGGCTCATGTCCTTTTCCAGCTAATATAATAATATCTCTTTTGGTCGCCATTTTTATAGCCTCTTTTATTGCTTCTACTCTATCAACTATAACTTCGTATTTTCCATTTGTTTTTTTGATTCCTTCTTCTATTTGCTTTACTATTTTTTCTGGATCTTCTGTTCTTGGATTATCTGATGTTATAAATGTAAAATCAGCAATTCTTCCTGAAATTTCTCCCATAATTGGTCTTTTTCCTGAATCTCTATCTCCTCCACATCCAAATACAGCAATGACTTTACCTCTTGTATAACTTTTAGTTGCTTGAAGTATATTCTCTAAACTTTCTGGTGAATGTGCATAATCTATCATAATTGGTATTTCTCTTTTATTGTCTACTAATTCAGATCTTCCAGGTACTCTAACTTCTGCCAAGGCTTCTTTAACCTTTTCTGGGTCTATTTCAAATTTTTGTGCAACACAAATAGCTGCTAATGAATTATATACACTAAACCTTCCTGGTATTCCTGTTTTTACTCTTTCATTTTTATCTTTTATTTTTACTTTAAAATCCACATAAGAATTTGTTATTGTTATATCTTTTGCTAACACCTTTGCATAATTATCAATTCCATAAGTTGTTATATTACTTTCTGGAAATAATCTTGGAATTTTTGCCCCATATAAATCATCTGTGTTTACAATTCCTGTTTTACACATTTTAAATAATTTTAATTTTGATTCAAAATAATCTTGCATATCTGGATGCTCTTTTGGACTTATATGATCTTCTGAAAAATTCGTAAATAAAACAATATCAAAATTACATCCTTCTACTCTGTTTAATTTTAAGCTTTGTGATGAAACCTCCATCACAACAACTTCTACCCCTTCTTTTACCATCTGATCAAAAATTTGTTGTAACTCTAAGCTTTCAGGTGTTGTTCTATCACTATCTTTTATTTTTTTTCCATTAATGTATATTGCTATTGTACCAATTAGCCCGACTTTTTTCCCTGCCTTTTCTAATATTTCTTTAATCATAAAGGTAGTTGTTGTTTTTCCTTTTGTTCCAGTAACGCCTATTAATTTAAACTTTCTAGAAGGATGGTCATAAAAATTATCTGATATAATTGCTAATCCTTCTCTTGTATCTTTTGCCATCACAACTGTTACATCATCTGGTATTTTCATTTCTTTTAAGTTGCAACCTTCTTGTATCATAATGGCTACTGCTCCATTTTCAATTGCATTTTCCACATATTGATGTCCATCTGTTGAAAATCCCTGTATTGCCACAAATATATATCCTTTTTTCACATTCTTTGAATTGTTTTCAATTCCTGATATTTCAATATTTAAATCTCCTCTTACTTTTAGGTTTTCTAACCCTACTAACATCTTTTTTAATTCCATTTTTTTCAATCCTTTCGATTCATAATACTAAATTATATGCAAATTATTGCATTTAATCCTTCATATTATATAACTAAATTCATTTTTTGTATAGAGTTTTTGAATTTTTTTACTCTCAAAATGATGATATCCTCTAGTTATGATAAATTGTTTTTATACTATAATAATAAAGACCAAAAATAAGTATTCTTCAAATTTACTCATTCTTGGTCTTTCTCATTAAATTAATCCTAATGTTTCATATATTGAATATAATACATTTTGTAGTTCTTCATCTGTCACATCATTTATAATAATTGCATTACTCTCATCTAAACTTTCAAGTTCTAAGTTCTGTAAAAATGTTTTTTGGTTTGTATATCGAATATTCATCGTACTCTCTTCTGATGCATTATTGTCATTATCATAATCGTTTAAATAATTCATAGTGCTTTTTTGCTTAATTTCTAAATTTAATGCTTCCTCTACATTGTCTAATTGTGATATTATATTACCATATTTGAATTCTGCATTAATTTCTATAATTGCTTCTTCATTTTCTTTTTCCCCTTCATACATTTTACATGAAATATCATATATTACATCATTATCTTCTACCGTTGATGTAAGTGTTTGTTCAAATAATAGGATGTTTTGTTTATACCATTTAAAAGAAAAACCATTATCTGAATACTCTCCTACGATATTCATATAGTTATCATTTGTTTCAAAAAGTAATGTATCTAATTTTTTAACTTTTCCTTTTTCTATATAGATTTTCATCTCAAATCTAGCATCCTCAGAATTATCTTCCGATTGCATATTTTCTTCATAATTTTTTATGACCTCTTTTAAGATTTCCTTATATGCTTCTGGTAATTTATTTTGTATAATTTCATCTTCATCAAGCATCTTCAAAAATTCCAAAAATATCTCTGAAAATTTTTGTGCTGACATATTTAATTTTACAACTGTTTGATTTTGTTCTTTTTCTTTACTAAACATATCATCTGTTAATTTTTCATCAAAGAATTGATAATATGTATTTCCTAATTCCACAAGTTCTTCTGGTGTAAATGTCATATTTTCTATTTTGCCTGGTACATATTCTGAATCCATTCCAAACCTTTGAGCCAATTCTTTTAAATTATCATTCCTAATAGCTAAATATCTACTTTCTCCTAAAGTATCTGATTGAATTCCAAAAGTATCACCATCTCGTTTTAACTTTATTGGAATCGTATAATCTTCTGGTAAATCAAGTGTCACTTCTTGCTCAAACGCATTTTTAACATTATCCGTTTTTCCTTCAAATGTAATTTTACTTTCATTCATTGTATTTCCTTCATCAAGTCCAGAAATGTCAAATGTGATTTCTCCATTGCTACCATATATTGTCGTTTCTTGCTTTTTATAGTATTCCATCAACGCCTTCATATTCAAATCTGGTGCCTTTTTCTCTTCTAACATGCATGAGAAAAATAATTCCTTGTCTGTTTTAAACCAATCTGTTGCAAAATATGCATACACTATTCCTCCTGCTAATAGCAAAATAATTAGTATGACTAAAAATACAATTTTCTTTTTCATTATTATTCCCCCTTTATCTACTTATAGTGTATACTATCCGAAAAACACTGTCAATACAATTTAATATTTTAATATTCTATAATTACTTTACTTTTTTCATTTACTGTTATTCCTGCACTTGGAATCTGATTTTTCACAAATGTATTTTCTTTATCTATTTCCTCATTATTAATAGATATTTCTAAATTATTTTCTTTTAAAATTTGTTCTGCATCTTTTAAACTTTTTCCCATCACATCTGGTACCTGAACTTGACTAATTACTTCTTCACTATCTTCTTCTAAAATTTCTTTATTTACTTCTAAATAAGGTAATACCTCACTAAATATCTGCCCTCCAACAGGTGCTGCTACACCACCTCCTTGGTGTCCTCCTTCACCTGTTGGATTATATAGAGTAACTAAAACAATCACTTGTGGATTATCAATTGGTGCAACGCCACAAAAAGAGGTTACATATTTATTGGTATTTACTCCATCTTCTGACGTTCCCGTTTTTCCTCCAATCCTATAGCCTGCAACTTTTGCATTTTTACCAGTACCTTCTGATACAACACTTTCCATCATACTCAACACTTTTTCAGAAGTCTCTTTTGAAATAACTGTATCTCCTTTTTTTACTGGAATATCTGTAACTTCTTTCGTTTCACTATTAATAATTTGTTTTACCACTCTTGGCTTTATACTCGTTCCTCCATTAGCAATACTAGATACCGCTGTTGCCAATTGAATAGGTGTTATTTCAAATCTTTGCCCGAAACTAATTGTAGCTAACTCTACTGGTCCTGCTTTTTCTTTAGCTAGAAATATACTACCTGCTTCTCCTGGCAAATCAATTCCTGTCGTTTCTAACAATTTAAATTTTTCTAAATATTCATAATATTGGGTTACTCCCATTTTTTGTCCTAAACCAATAAAAACCGGATTACATGAATTCATTAAGGCTTGCCTTAAACTCTCTGAACCATGTGGTCTATAATATCTCCAACATTTTATTCTAACACCTGCTACCTCAATTCCTCCTGTGCAAGAAAATTCTCCTTCATTATCTGTATCTGTAATACCTTCTTCTAGTGCTGCTGAAGCCGTGATTAATTTAAATACAGAACCTGGCTCATAGGTATCTGCAATGGCCTTATTTCTCCAAACAGCTTGTAGATATGTAGTTTTCTCTGCTTGTTCTAAGGAATCCCAGGTTGCTTTTAATTCTTCTGTATAAGGTTCATATGGTTCATTTAAATTATAACTTGGATAATTTGCCATAGCTAAAATATCTCCATTTTGTGGATTCATCACAATAATACTACCGCCATCTGTACAAACATTGTCTATACAAGCTTCTTCTAAATATTTTTCTACAATAGATTGTATCGTTAAATCTATTGTTAATATCAAATCATTTCCATCTACTGCTGATATATAGTTTTCTCCTTCTTCACCAATTTCTCCCCCTTTTGCATCTGTATGTTTTTGAATCGTTCCTTGCTTTCCTTTTAATTCCTCATCGTATTTTGCTTCTATCCCATCTAATCCTTGATTATCACTTCCACAAAAACCAATTATTTGTGAAGCTAAATGATTATATGGATAATATCTTTTTGTATCTTCATCTATATTAATTCCATTTGTTATATTATTCTCTTCCATCCATTTTCTAAGTTCATCTGTTTTTTCCTTATCTACTTTCTTTATAATCGTTTCTATAGAACTTCTTTTTTTAACTTTTTTTAATACAGTTTCATAATCCAATTCAAATATATTGGACAAGGCTTTTGCAACTTTTTCTTTATTCTCGTCAGAAATATTACCTGGATTTACTGTAATTGTCTCTACTGTACTACTAACCGCTAATATATTATTTCCACTGGCATCATATATTGTTCCTCTTTTGGGGTTTATTTTTCTATCTAAAGTCTGCTGTTCATAAGCTAATTTGGATAATTCTTTTCCTTGTACTAGTTGTATATAACCTATTCTAACAATCAAACATATCATAATTAGAAAAGATATAAACAATGTATTTCTCATCTTTTTTTTGCTTGTAAGTTTTATTTCTTTCATAAAAACACCTCTAATAATATGTATTAGAGGTGTTTGTTTTTATGCCTGTAAGAATAGATCCAAGCAATATAAAAAATAGATAATTGCTTTTTTTACAACTATCTATTAAAAATCTTATCTACAAACTTTTGAAACCAATTTTCATCATCATTGTCACTAATCTCTACTTTTTCTGTTGCTGGTTCTATATAATCTTTTTTAGGTAAACTAACATATACCGTTTGTTTATTTGTTAATTTTTGCATTCCTAATTTTTCTTTTGCTTGTTTTTCTATATTACTTAAATTCAAACTATTTTCTATTGTTACTTGTAATTGTTCATTTTCTTTTTGCAAAGAGGACAATTCTGTTTTTAATGCTTGCATTTCATTAAATTTTTCATTTATTTGCGTATTTCTATAACTTATGGTAAATAGTATAGCAAAAATCCCCAATACCAATAATGTTGCCTTTCTATGCTTCATTTTCTGTTCTTTTGATAGTTTTACATCTTGTTTTGGTAAATCTTTTACAACACTAATTGCTTGTCTCTTTTTTTCTCTTCTATAGTCCGGCTCCAATTTTCTTGGGCTTGTTTCATACTCATATCTAGTTGCCATAAGTTATTTCACCTCCTCTGTGCTTTTATCTACATCTTTTCAAAAATTCTTAATTTTGCACTTTTACTTCTAGAATTTTCTTCTTGCTCTTGTTTCGTTGCAATTATTGGTTTTTTCGTAATAATTTTTCCTAAAGTTTTTGCTCCACATACGCAATATGGTAAATCACTTGGACAAGTGCATTTTCCCTTTGCTTCTATGTAAGCATTTTTGACTGCTCTATCTTCTAATGAATGAAATGTTATAATACATAATCTTCCTTGCGGTTTTAAACAGTCAATACAATCTTTTACAGTATTATATAATGGCTTAATTTCATTATTAACTTCTATTCTGATTGCTTGGAATGTTCTTTTTGCTGGATGTCCATCATTTTGTTTTGATTTTGGAATAGATTTTTCAATAATGGCTACTAATTCTTTTGTTGTGTTAATTGTTTTTTCTTTTCTATAATTACATATATTTCTTGCAATTTGTCTTGAAAAACGTTCTTCTCCATATTCATAAATTAAGTTTGCTAATTCTTTTTCTGAATAATAATTTACTACTCTTTTTGCTGTTAATTCTTGGGTTTTATCCATTCTCATATCTAGTTCATTTTCTCCTAAGTAACTAAACCCTCTATTTCTTTCATCTAGTTGATATGAAGAAACGCCTAAATCTAGCAAAATACCGTCTACTTTTTCAATCTGTAATCTTTGCAATATTTCTTTTATGTTGTCATGGTTATCATGAATATATTCTACATTTTTATATGATGATAATCTTTCTTTTGAAGCTTTTAATGCCTCTTCATCTCTATCTATTCCTATTAATATACCTTTATTAGACAATCTTTTTACAATTTCTATACTATGTCCTGCTCCTCCTATTGTTCCATCCACATAAATGCCATTTGGTTTTATTTGTAAACCTTCTATACATTCTTGAAGCAAGACTGGTTTATGCTCAAATTTCAATTTTACACCTCTTACTTTTTGTTATGCTTAAACAACTGGTAATTAGAAAACTACCAGTTGTCTTTATCATTGGATATTGTTATTTTTCTTTTGGGTTTCAAATTGTTTTCACACATCTTTTGTTAAATTTTCTCTTGTAAATTTAACTTTTGTTTTTTATTAAATTCTTTTGTGATTTAAAATTTATCATTTGTATTTTCTTGAACTTTTGTATTATTATCTTTTGTACACTTATCTTTTGTAGTTTTTTATTTATCTTTTGTATATTTATCTTTTGTATTTATATAAACTTTTTCAAGTTATATACCAAGATTTGCCATATTCTCAGCAATTTCATCTGCTGATATATCTTCATCGCATTTTTCCCAAATAGTTTTATCCCAAATTTCTAGTCTTGTCCCTACACCAATGATGACAACTTCTTTTTCTAAATTTGCTGCTATTCTTAAATTATTTGGTATTAAAAATCTTCCCTGTTTATCTAGTTCGCATTCTGTTGCACCTGATAAGAAAAATCTTACAAAGTTTCTAGCATTTTTGTCTGAAAGAGGCAATAATTTTAATTTTGTTTCAAAATTTATCCATTCTTCTTGTGAAAAAGCAAATAAACATCCATCTAACCCTTTTGTTACGATGAACTTTTCTCCCATATCTTGTCTTAGTTTTGCTGGCATAATTAATCTGCCTTTAACGTCTAGAGAATGCTCATATTCACCAATTAGCAATGGTATTCCACCTCATTTCCTTTTCTAACCACTTTGTACCACTTCTCTCCACTTCACCTAAATTTTAATATAACTTTTTATATTTTGCAATAGTTTTTTTAAATTTTTTTTATTTTTTACATTTTTTTGTTACAGTTCACAGCTTAAATTATTTTATTCAAACCGAAAACCAGTAATATATAAATATTTTATGAAATTAAATGTGCTAATGAAGAAATATTACAAATTTTTGCATTATCAAGTAGGAGAATCTCAGACTTGCTGTGAGAGGTGCCTGCTTTATAATGCTAGAATTTGTATATTTCGTAATGCCAGCCATTTAATGAATAAAATATTTATATATTACTGGTTTTAAGTTGTTTTTAAAATTGACTGTGAACTGTAACATTTTTTTATTTTCGTAAACATGAACATTTCCTGTTTTTGTATATACTATTCTCTAATTGTCAGTTCATTCTATTTTAATTTTCTAATTGATATACTTCTGGTAAATTAATATGGAGGAAAGTTTATGGATAGTAATGAAAGATATTTAAGAAAAAACATTGGAAGAAAAATCAAACTAGCTAGGTCTAGAACAAATTATACACAAGAAAAATTAGCTGAAAAACTTTCTTTATCAACAAGATATATAAGTCAACTAGAAAGAGGAATTGCTTTTGGAAGTGCTACAACGATTATTAATCTTTGCAAAGCATTAAATATTAGTTCTAATTTTCTTTTTGATGATTTAATACAATCTGATTCTTTTTCATTTAATGATTTAGTTGATGATAAATTTTTAGAAACATATCTAAAATTAAACAATTATAATAAAGAAGTTATTTACTTACTAGCAACACAACTTATCAAAATGCAAGAAGAACGAAGTGGAAATTATAAACAAAAGCAACAAGATTAAATAGGAAAATTTTTGATTTTTCTTTTGAAGATAAACTATAAAAATCACAAAACAGTTTTAACTAGAGGGTTCCTATCTTAGGAACCCTCTTTTATATAAATACCTACAATTATAAATTTTTATTTACTGCTACTTAATTAATCGTTGTACTTGTTGCCCCTGTGCCAACCACTTCTTCTTGAAGTGCACGCCAAGTATTACAGCCAACAATTCCATCAACTGACAATCCTCTCGTTCTTTGAAATTCTCTTACCGCATTTTGTGTTGCCACCCCAAATATACCATCTAATCCATTCGTACGATATCCTAATGTATTTAAATCATCTTGTGCAATTAAGACATAATTACTTAGACTTCCTCTTTTTAATTGTGGAAATCCTCCTGTACTACAAGCAGGCGATCCAAATCTTTTATCAAAATGTACCCATGTTGGTGTCAATGAAATTGGTTCTACATATGTCCACACACCTGAATTATTAGCACTATTCCAAAGAACTCTTCTCCTTTCCGCAGATAATGTTTGCCCTACATCAAATGCAACCCCTGCATAATGTTGACTTTGATTTCCATGTCCACCTTCATATGGTCTTTTAAACGCAAATCCAACTGGTATTGGTCCGCCAAAAATATATCTTTGGCTATTCCAACTTTGCATACACCTTTTAGTGGTCCACAATATGTTACTTTTACTAGAACCTCTAAATTCTCTTACTCTTAATGTTCCATTTGTATTATATGGCATTGGGTCTGCTTCATTTCTGTAATAAGTTTCCATTCTATCTGTATCATTATTAAAGACTAATATTTTTGCCATAAAAAATAATCCTCCCTTTATAGCTTTTTACTATTATATGAGAGAATTATTTTTTTGTTACAGTTATCAATCTCTATTTATATTTAATGATAGTATGAATTTATTTTCTACATAAAAACTTCAATATTGTAAATCTTGTTTCCACCATCTAATTTAATTCTATTTTCAACTGTTTCTCCATTTAGCAATATCTTTTCTACTCCCGTATTTTTTTGATTTAGATTTAGTACTTTTATATTATAAATACTGTCTTTCCATTTATATCGTATTAGGTATTCTTTCCATTCCTTTGGAATACAAGGTTCTATTTTTAAATATCCTTTTTCTACTTTTAATCCTAGGATATATTCTATTCCTGCATCATAATACCAACTACTTGAACCAGTATACCATGTCCATCCTCCTCTTCCCGCTAAATTTCCTGCACCGTAAATATCTGCTGCAATTACATAAGGTTCCACTTTATATTTATTACTTGCTTCTTCTGTTCTTGAATGTTCAATTGGGTTTATCATTCTATATAATTCTAATGCTTTGTCACCAAATCCCAATAAAGCTTCTGCTATAATTGCCCAACAACTAGCATGTGTATATTGTCCTCCATTTTCTCTAACACCTGGTAAATAAGCTTTGATATAACCTGGTTCTAATTTTCCTTTTTCAAAAGGGGGATCTAACAATTTTATAATTCCATTTTCTTTATCTACTAAGTGATTTTCTAAACTTTCCATTGAAATATATTTTTTATCATTGTCACCAGCTTTTGATAAGATACTCCAACTTTGTGCAATACTATCTATTCTACATTCCTCATTTTCCATACTTCCCAATACATTACCATCATCCATAAACGCTCTTTTATACCATCTTCCATCCCATCCATTTGTATTTAAAGCTTTTTTTAGATTTTGTTTAATCTGGTTATATTTTTCAATACGTTCTTTATTATTTTCTTTTAATTCTATAATTTTAATAAATCCTTCCAATATTTTGTATAAGAAAAAGCCTAACCATACGCTTTCACCTCTTCCTTTATTTCCAACAGTGCTAAATCCATCATTCCAATCGCCACTACCAATTTTAGGTAAACCATTCTCTCCAAAATGAAAGCTTCTTTCTATTGCTCTAATACAATGCAAATATATACTCTCTTGTTTTTCGCTTTCCAAATATTTGTCATATCTTTCATCTACGCCCTCTTCTAAAATATTTCCTTTTAAATATGGCGTTTCAATGTCTAGAATCGTATTATCTCCCGTAAAGTTAATATATTCTAATACAAAATATGGTAACCATAATAAATCATCTGAGAATCTTGTTCTAATACCTCTATTGGTCTCTTTATGCCACCAATGTTCTACGTCGCCTTCTTCAAATTGATGCTTACTATGTTCTATTATCTGTTGTTTTAAGAATTCTGGTTCTATATACTTCAATGCAAGTGTGTCTTGTAATTGATCTCTAAAACCAAATGCTCCACCTGATTGATAATATCCACTTCTTCCCCAAAGTCTGCTTTCGAGTGTTTGATAGATACACCATCCGTTTAATAAAATATTTGTCGATTCTAATGGTGTATAAACTTGTAATCTTCCCAATAATTCTTTCCAATAATGTTTAACATTTGACAATTCTTGTTTACAATTTTGTAATTTACTATATTTATAAGAAATATTTTTACAATCCATTTTTGTTTCTTCTGCACCTAAGATAAATACAATTTCTTTGTTAGAAAAGCTTTCTATTTCTACTTCAATTTCAAAAGCAATACATGAATTTTTTCCTATGCCATCACTATTATTTAGTTGAATTTTTTGAATACCATCTGGATTAGATAACCCTTTTTTTCCTAAAAAGAATTTTTTGTCCCCTGTATAACTTTTTATTTTTTCACTTGAAGATACATATATTTGTGTTTTGTCAATTTCATTTACATATTGATTATTTGCAATAATAATATTATGATTTCTATCAAATTGCATATGAATATTTTTACTTGTTTTTATTTCATCTTCACCTATTACGGGTTTTATATAATAGTATAACCTTAATTTTTTTCTATTTGGTGTTTTATTATTCAAGTTTAGAATCCCTATTTTACAACTATCTTCTCTTGGAACAAATATTTCTAATTCTTGTTCAATTCCTAAGCTATTATGCATATATTTTACATATCCAAATCCATAAATAACATTATAATTTCTGTCATCAGGCATTGGATTCAATCCTAAAGACCATGTTTTTTTTGTTTCCACATCTTTTATATAAATTACTTCTGATGGAATGTCATAACTTGGATTATTATTCCAACTTGTAATCCTATTAAGCCTACTATTTTTATACCAACTATATCCACCCATATTTTCAGTTACAATGGTACCAAACTTTTCATTTGCTAATATATGTGACCAAACAGTTGGTAATCTGTTTTGTTTATTTACTTTTATGCAATATTCTTTTCCATCTTCTGAAAATCCACCATATTTATTATAATATTTTAATGCTTCCTTATTTCTTAATATATCTATATCTTCTGTACTTTCTTCCACATATACATTGCTTATTTCTTCTGTGGTTACTTCCTTATAGTTTTCTAAATATTCTTCCTCAAGATCTTTAATATTATTTTCTAGACTTCCTTTTGCACAATAAATTGTTAAAACAGAGATAAATTCTAAAAATTCTAAATCTTTTTTATCAACTTCTTCCTCATTTAGTACAAAAATTCCTCCGTTTATATTTTTTAAATATCCCATATGATGATTTAATATGGTTGTTTCTATTTCTTCCCTTATATAATTTTCATAACTATACTTTTCCTCATCAATAATAACAATTTCTGTTTCGACATTTTTGGTTCTAAAATATTCATATGCCTTTAACACTTCATTTAAGCATTCTGAATCATTTGCATTTTTCATTTTTACTAGGATTATTGGCAAATCTCCTGATATTCCATATTTCCACAAATCACTTTGCTTGTAAATTTGATTACTCTTGATTTTTTCCCTTTCAATACTTTTTATAGAATCGTCAAATAGCATATAAGATAATATTTTTTGATAAAGTTCTATATCTGTTCCTTTAATATTTAAATATCTAGTTTCTGCTTCAACTCTTGCTTTTGCTAAATCAAATTCATTTTTAACATTTTCAAATAACTGGTATTTTTCCAGATTTTCTAATGCTTTTTCCTTTTCTTCTTCCACCGATAGTATAAAATCTATAGTGACCTTTTCTTGTTTTTTTATTTTTATTGTCCTTTTCATAGCCACAATAGGTTCTGTAACATATCCTATTTTTTTAGAAAATGGAATTGAATCTTTTACCATTTTGGGAATTTTTAAGTTTCCTCTTCCCATAAACTTTTCTTCTTCTATTTCATATTCTAATTCACCAACAGTGGCTTCTTTGTTTACATTTAAAGTAGTAGCTATATAAATTTCTTTCTCACTTATTTCTCTCTTTTTTCTTTTTACAATGACACATTCCTCTTTTTCATCATATTCATAAATAAGAAATAAATTATTAAAAGCTGGATGAGCATAATATTGTTCTTTTCTAGTTAACATTGGTTCAAAACATCCTGTTAATTCTACAATCTCTTCTTCATTTCCCAAGTTTTCTAATGTTATTCTTCTAATTTCTACTGGTTCATTTGAGGCAACAGTAATGTCTATTTTAACCTTTATATTACCATTAATTATCTCTTGTTCATTCTTATCTGGCATAAAACTAACTTGATATTGATTTCCATTTTTTAAGTTTTGAGAATAACTTGAACTTATGATGTTTTTATTTTTTATACTTTTGATATAAAATAAAATTCCCTGAACATAATCATCTGTATTTTTAAAATAATTGATATAAATATTTTTGTATTTACTAAATCCTTCTCCTTTTTGATTATATGCTATCATATAATTCTCATTTGAGATAACATTTCCTCTAATTAATTTTTCATCAATCTTTGTATATTTTCTTTCAATATAATTTTCATAATCTTTATATTTTAACTTTTCAACCTTTTCTTTATCTTCTTTTGTTATAATTGCTTTTTCAGGCATTGTTTCTTGCAATAATATCGTAACTGCTTGTATTTCAGGATTTTGAATAAATCTTTTTTGTAAGATATTATCATGAAATACATTATTAATTGACAATAAGATTAAACCTTGGTGATGTGCCATATATGTTTTGACCACTTCTGCTTGTTTTCCTTTTCTTACTCTTTCTGGTGTAAAATCCAATGATTCATAAAATCCATATTTTTGATACATACCATATTGTTCTAATCTTTTTAAATTTTTTATTACTTCTTTTGGTCTATCTTGTATAGCCAAAATGCTACCATAAGAAGATACCACCATTTCATCTGCTAATCCTCTTTTTAATCCTAGCCATGGTATTCCAAAGGCTTTATATTGATAATTAGCATGTAAATCTTTTAAATTGAAAGCTGCTTCAGAGATTCCCCAAGGAATATTTAATTGTTCCACATACTTCATTTGGCTCATTATCATGAAATTACAAGATTCATCTAATAAACTACCTTTGTATTTTGGAATATTGATATTGGGCATTAAATATTCAAATGCTGTCCCTGACCAGGAAATTAAACCTTTATATTTATCTAAAACTGTTAATGTTCTACTTAAATGATTCCAATGCTTAACTGGTACATCTTTTTTTGCAATGGCTACAATGCTAGCTTGTCTTGCTTCAGATGCCAAAAGATCATAATATGAATCTGTCAATTTATTTTCTTCTATATTATAGCCTATTGAAAAAATTTGATGTTCTTCACTATATAAATAAGAGAAATCTGTATTATCTATCATTCTGTTTACAATTTGTATCATTTCCTCTATCTCATTTTGCATTTTATTCTTATCTAAACTATTTTCTATATTACTATTTTCAAGTATTGTTTTCAAAAATGATTTTGTGACATATAAATATCCTATAAAATTCCCACTATCAACTGTCGAAACATATCTAGGTTTTAATGGCTCCTTGCTTTTGGTATTATACCAGTTATATAAATGTCCATTCCATTTCTGTAAACTATCTACAGAAGTTAATACTTGATATAATAACTCTATTGTTTCATCTAGATTAGCATATTTCAAATCATAACTTGAAATAATTGCTAATAAAGATAATCCTATATTTGTTGAAGATGTCCTATTGACTATTTTTTCTTTTCTATCTTCTTGATAATTGTCTGTCATTAAATAATGATTTTCTTGGTTGATGTACTTCTTGAAAAATTCCCACGTCTTTTCTCCTACTTCTAACAAATATTCTTTTTCCGTTTTATCTAATGTTTCAATTACTTTTATTTCTTTTTTCTCTTTTTTCTCTTTACTAATATAACACATAATAAATGGTGCTAAGTTCCATAAAATTCCTAATAAAAATCCTAAAATACTTTTGGTATTGAAAGCTATAATTATCATTATTATGCCAAATACAATATTGATCCACATTTGTTTTATATAAGACATCACATCATTTTTAGCCTGTTTTTCAGCTTCTTCTGATGTCATCCATTCTAATAATTTTTTATGTGTTACCCATTTTCTATATAAAGTTTTAACTATCGCTATTAATGATACATAAGATTTGTATGGTAATACTCCTATGGCGATTCCTATTCGTAATAAAATCCCTTTATATCCTGATATTCTCGGAGAAAATTTCTTTTGTTTATGTTCTCCTTCTTTTTTTAATAACATATTATTAAAGATTTCTAAAATATTAGACATCACTATTGATAATATACTTATAATAGCAAAAGGATAAACTTTAAATTTATAAATTTTACCCAATACTAGTAAAAAGATTAATGCTACTATTACAGCTATTTCTATCAAACTTCTTCTTAAATTATCTAATATTTTATATTTTGAAAGACAATTTAGAGGATTACTAATTTCTTTTTCTTTATTTATGCATTTTTTCCTTAACCAAGTTATTATTTGCCAATCTCCTCTTATCCATCTAGATAATCGATTCATAAAACTATTATACTTTGTTGGATAACCATCCATAAGCATAATATCTGTTGCTAAACCACATCGCAAATAACAACCTTCTAATAAATCATGACTTAATACCGTATTTTCTGGTATCGCATTTTTTAAAACTTTTGAAAATACTTCTATATCATATATTCCTTTTCCTGTAAAAATTCCTTCTCCAAAATTGTCTTGATAGACATCTGAAATTGCATTTGTATAGGAATCTATTCCTCCTGCACCTGCAAATATTTGTGTAAATAAAGTTTTATATGCTATATTCAAATGAATACCTATTCTTGGTTGAATAATACCATATCCTTCTACTACAATATTTTTTTCTCTGTCAATTACGGGTGTATTTAAAATATGTGCCATTGCCCCTACTAATTCAAATGCAGAATTTAATATTAAATCTGTATCAGCGTCTAATGTTATCACATATTTTATTTTTGGAATACAATCTCTATATTGTTCTATCGTATTTACACGAAATTTGTTTTCTTCATGTCCTAAGATGTATTCATTAAATTGTGTAATCATTCCTCTTTTTCTTTCCCAACCTAAATAACAATTTTCTTTCTCATTCCATTCTCTTTTTCGATATAAAAAATGAAAAATCGGAAAGTCATTTTCTTTAGAATATTTCTTGTTGAGCGTTTCTGTAAGAGTTATTCCTGTTTCCATTACTTCATTATCACTTTTTTCTTCTTTTATTGTACTTTCTGAACAATCTCCCAATAAAGCAAAATATATATTTTTTGATTGATTTGCTATATAATAAACTTCTAATTGTTGTAATAATTCTTCTACTTTTTGTTTACTCTTTAAAATTGTTGGTATAATTACCATACAGGCATTTTCTTTATCAATTCCCTTTGAAAAATCAATTTTAGGAATTGGTTTTGGTTTTATAAATCGGCTAAGGATATATTGCATGATTTGTATAATTATTTCCGAAGAAGGTATTAAAAAAATACATATGCTTAAAATATATATACCTATGTTTTGAATATGAATATTTAAAATACTGCTAATTGCAAAAGATAACATTAAAGATAATATTCCACTTATTAAAATATATAATTTTTGTTTTGTTTTTCCACTTATACTCTTTTTGGCTTTATATTGTAATTCTTGATAAGTTTTTTCTATTCCTTTATCTATAATGTAATATCCAATATGTGCTTTTTTTCCATTATTTTCTCTTGCCAATTCCAATATTTTTTTTGCAATATAAATTTCTGAAACTTTCGTTTTTTTAGAAATTTCTTTTATTTTATTTCTATAATAATCCTTTGTATTGTTATCCATTTTATGATAGACCCCTGCTGGATCCTGTTTTAAAATTTCTTCTACTCCATTAATTTTTTCAAAAATTTCTAAAAAATTAATTCTTTGTATTTTCTTTATACTTGTAATACTATTTCCTATTGATACTTTTTTTACAGCAATATCAAAATGTTCCTTTTTGATAACTTCTTGTACTGTTGTTCCAGTCATTTCTACAATCTCATCTAATACTTTTAAATAACTATACCCCTTTTTTCCATATCTTTTTAAAATATAAGACATATATTCTATAAATGGATACTTGACATCATTTAACATGTCTTTTTTTATACTTTTTACTGTATATATATTGGTTTCTTTATTATTTTTTGTTTCTTCAATTAATTTTTGTACAATATTTTCTGCTTTTATTTTTTGGATTTGACTACTATATATTTTTTCACATATTTCTCTAATATTTTCTATGATTGCAATTTGAAGAAAAATTCCTATATTCCAAATTTCTTCCATACTTAGTGTCTTCTTTGTTTGATAGCTAAAAAGATAATTTTCTAAATCTTCTTTTTCAATTTTATTGTCTGTATAGGCAACTATTTCTGCCGCTAATACATAAATTCTTGCGAACCCTTTATATTTACCATTAGCAATTCCTAAAAAATTCATATATTTTTTTAAGGTTAATTCTTTTTGTATCTGCTTTACGGTTTCCTCTATAATATAAAAATTATCTAATAACCATTCTCCTGCTGGATGTGTACTAATTCCTAATTTTACATGTTCATTTAATAAATTGTATACAATTTTTATTGTTTCATAGTTATCTATCAATTGTGGAACAGGATAAGTTTCTTTAGATGGTTTATTGACCAAATTATGATTAGCAGCAATTTTTTGTAAATGATTTTCTAATTGTTTTTTATCTAACAATGTTCCATCAATTTTTAATATTTTATTCGTTTTCAAAAAAATTCCACTCCTTGCAAATATGTTTTACACATATTGTTTGCAAAGAGTGGATATTTTATACAATTTATGTTATCTTTTATCAATATTCTATTCCGTCATTTTTCTCTTGTTCTTTAATTCTTTTTTTATAATATTCAGAAAAGTCCTCATAAGCCTTTTCCTCATCGCATTCTTCGGGTAAGCCTACATAAGTTGCATCATTTTTTATATATTCTATTCTATTGGCTCCTCTTATCTTTTCTATCTCTATCTCATAACACTTATCATCAATAACACCTATACCTGCTACTGGACAATTATGTTTAGTATCTACCAAAACATAAATATCTCTTACTTTTTCTTCTTCTGCCCACTTTTGCCCTTCTTGTAAATCCTCGGTTTTTTTAGAAATATTTTCTATATATGATGTATCTCCATTTTCATCTGTTTCTCTAATTAATTTCTTTTCACTATTTTCAAAATCCTTTTGCCAAATAATTCCCAAATCTTTTATTTCAATTTTGGCTTGTTCTAATAGATTTTCATTATATTCTTTGAAAGTTTGATCAACTGTTGGTATATTACTATATTCTTGTACTATCTTTTGATTATCATATTGACTCATATCTTGCAACTCTTGTAAATATGTCTCTTTTCTACTTTTTGTGTCTCCATCATTTTCCATTTCTGTTTTACTCTCTGGTTCTTTAGGTTGATTTCCATCTGTTAATAAAGCATGTCCTACAACAGAAATTCCTATAGATGTCAATGCTACTACCAATCCATTTTTTATACGTTTTATTATTTTTTTTACTTCTACCTTTATTCCCAATTTTTTTCCTCCTTAGTTCACTTTTTTTTTTTATTATATCATAAAAAAATCTATTGTAAACTTTTTTTCATTTTTTAATGATTATTTTTCACTTTCGACGTTACAGTTCAGTATAGAAATCCTGGGATAGCGAATAAATATAATATATCTCTTCCCAGGATTTCTATACTGAACTGTAACCTTTCGACAAAATCTCTCATATTATATATAAAGCAACATAAGTTGTTTTAGAAAGGGTGATTTTTAAATGGAAAATAATAAAAAGCCATGCCAAATATTAGATATTGATGGCGTTATATCTGGTGGAAAACAATTTGACCTTAATATTACCTTACCTGAAGATAATCGTGATGTAATTTATGGAGTTGTAAAAAATTGTTTTAAAGAACCAGTTTCAGATGCTGTTGTTAAATTAGTTGAAGTTGTTTATGATTGTGGCAAAGAAGAACGTAGACCAATTGGACACACATTTACAGACTGTGAAGGTGAATTTGTTTTTGGTCCTTTATGTCCAGGAAAACAATATGCAATTCAAATTTGGGTTAATGATACTAAAAAAATAAAAGTCTGTGCAAAATGTCATCATGAAGGAAAATGTTTAAAAGGTGAAAAGAACGAAAAATGTGATTGCTATTTAGAATGTGACAAATGTAAAGATGAAGATAAAAAACCTGAATGTCCAGAAAAAAAGGAATGTTAATCATTAAAAGTTTGCAGTAACAATTCGCAATCTTTAGAGCGAAGCGACGTTCTTGTATAGGAAAAACTCGATTTTTCGTATACTAGAACAATAGCGGGCTTTTTTGAACATTTTATCTGTTCATAACATTTTAAAGCCCGCGTCATTGTTCGCGTGCCAATTTTACGTAAGTAAAATTGTGTACAATGATTGATGTTATAGGAAAATCTTCGATTTTTCCTATAACAGAATAACATCATCTCCAGTTTAATGATTAAAATTTAATCATTAAACTGGAGATGAATTACATATGATAAGATTTATTTTAAGCAATCCCCATTTTTCTAACCATTTGTCTTCCTTTTTTCATCATTTTCTTTTTTGTATTTTTACCCATTTCTGTATACATCATAGCTGCTCCTGTTACTAGTAATCCTCCAATAACAACACCTTTTACAAATTTCATAATCATCATCCTCTCTTTAATATATTTTTTTCATTTTTATTATTATCTCGTATTTTTGTTTTTTTATACCATTTAATAATGGTATATATTTCATGAATAGCAATAACAACCAAGAATATGCCAAAACATTTTCTTAAAATTTGGACATCAATTTTTATTGATATATTGGCACCAATAATAGCTCCCAATATACCAAAAATAGAAATAAAAACCGCTGTTTTTAACGCAATATTTTTATTTTTTAAATTTATGAGAATCGCAATAATGGAAGTTGGTATAAAGAAAATTAAGTTTGTAGCTTGTGCAATATGTTGATCTATTCCCAATACATATACCAGAAGAAAAATTAATATTGTTCCTCCTCCCATTCCTGTCCCACTTATAATTCCTGATACAATACCTATTAAAATTTCTATCATAATAAAAACCTACTCTAAAGTAGGTTTTCCATTTTTTTAATTTTTATAACTATTTTTTTATTTTTATTATCTTTCCATATCTTGGCTATTTTCTATTTGTTTTATTTCTTTTGCTTTTGTATATTTTATATACATATCTTTTTCCATTACATTTACGTCATATTTCTCGCCGTTAGGTAATATACCATCTTGAACAATTTGTCTCATATTAATTTCCGCATCTTCTGTTTGTAAAATATTTTGTAATGATGTATTATGTGTTTGATTTCCTTCTGATGCTACAAACCAGACATCACTATCTCCAGTTTCTATTAATTTATTATATTCTCCTAAATCTAAAATTTTTGTGCTAGGATCTTCTACCACATTTCTAGAAGTATATAAAATCGTTTTTCCCTGTGTGGCTTCTATTAAATTTGCTAAATATGCTTTTACCTTTGTAACATCTTTTCCAGCTTGTCTATCATTTGATTGATTTAATTCTACATCAATTGCTAAAGGCAAAATATTATAATTTCTTTCATCTAATGAATCGACTAACATTTCTATTCTATTGGCTTCTTGTTTTGCTTCTTCATTAGTAATACAAGTAGAGTAATAATAAAATCCATATGGTATTTTATTATCTTCACAAACTTTTGATAATTCTTTGTAGTTATCAAAATCCACGAAACTAAAGGGATTTCCATATCCTGAAGCCCCAATTCTTATATAAACATAATTTATATCTTTGTTGGTATATTTAGACAAATCTAATACTCCTAAATTTGCCGTATTTACATAATTAGGAATCTTTGTTTCTCCTTTTAATAATTGGTCTAATGCTTGTGCACTAATAGACGAAACATCTATTCCTATGACATCTTGATTTTCCTCAGATATTGTAATTTCTTCTTTTTCCTCTTTTTCTTTCTTCTCTTCTTTTTCTTTATTTTCTACATTTTCTTCTACTTCTTTTAAATATGCCGATGACACCCATCCTTCTTTTTGCTCTCCTGTATTTTCATCTAAATAAGATATTTGTACCCATGAAGCTTCAGAAATATCTTGATTATCTTCTATTAGTGTTACCTCTGTTCCGTTAGAAATGCTTCCTATCTTTTCTGTATAGACACCGCTTCCTTCTCTTACATTTAGATCAATTCCTCCTACATTAGAAGTATCAACTTCTAATACTGTTTCTGTTTCATTTTGTTCTTCAGCCTGTTCTTCAACCGGTTTCTCTTCTTCCTTCGTCTCTGTACTTTTTAGAAAATTCGATGATACCCATCCTGTTTTCACTACTTCATTTTCTTCATCAACAAATTCCACTTCTTTCCAAGTAATTCCATCTTCCACTTTTTCCTCTGAAGAAGATACAAGATACACTTCTGTTCCATTTTGTAATTGTTCTACTATTTCTGCTTCTGTAGAAGGATTTTCTCTTACATTTAATGGTACCTTTCCATCTGCTGTTGTATCCACTAACACACGTTCATTTTCCATCGTAATTTCTCTAAGAAAATCCTTTGCAACATATCCTTTTACCATTTCTCCTTTATTTACATATATTACTGAAACCCAGGAAAAGGCATTATCTTTCGATGTTTCATTTGTTTCGCTTCCTAATACATATTCATCCTTAGCAATTGACATGATTTTATCAGAATCTGTTATTTGAGTAGACTTTCTAATATTTACTCCACTTTCAGGTATTACCTCATAAATTTTTGTGTATTTTTCTGCTTCTTCTTCACTTAAGGTTAATACTGTATTTAAATATTTCCCATCTATGTAACCTTCTTGTACATTGGCATCAGCATCCATAAAAGATATTTTATATATTTTATTATCTATTACTTTTCCATCTACTAACCCTAATATACTTTCCTCGATAGTTCCAATTACTTCTTTACCATCTTCATTACTATATAATGGAACCTCTCCTTCATATGTATCTCCTTGAATATCAATTGTCTCTACGATTGTTGTTATAGGCTTTTCTTCTCCCGCTATACCATGAATGGCCAATCCAACTGCTGCTACAGCTAATCCTACTCCGATTGCGCTTGAATCATTTTTTTTAGAATTTTTAGATTTCTTTGAATTTTTTGAATTTACATGTTTTTTACTAGAATATCTCATACATTTTACCTATTTATTCCTTCTTATTTATTGACAAATTTCATCCAAATTTTTTTTATCAAATTTGGTCTTTCTTGCATAGCATTCTTACATTGATAAATTTCCTTCTCTTTTTCTTCAATCTCTTTTTTTAATTTTTGAATTTCTAAATCTTTTTGTGTTACTACATCTTTCCACTGTAAAATTAATTCTTTATACTTACTTTTATCTTCTAGTCTCTTATTTTTTTCTGCTATCGATTCATTTTTTAATTTTACAATTTCTAACTTGTTCAATAAATTATTCTTATTACTCATATGTATTCTCCTTTTTCGTAATGTACAAATCTCCTTTTACTTGTTTATAGTATATTATACTTTTTTCACTTTGTCTACTCTATCCTTTTATATTTTTTAAGTCATTATCATTTTATAAGACGCATATAATAAAAAAATTGTAAATAAAATCTTCAAATATTGTATTGGTATTTTTTTTAACAATTTTGCTCCAAAATATCCACCTATCATTCCACCTATTGCACACAGTATAGAAATGTTCCAATCTATATAATTTCCTTTATAATAGAAAAATCCACTGGTTATTACCATTGGCAATATACAAAAAATTGATGTTCCCCTAGCTTTTTTATCTTCCATATTCAATAAATAGATAAATGACGGAACTATAATCATTCCTCCACCAGTCGAAAAAAGTCCACTCACAATTCCAGCTAATAATCCTATTATTATTTTTTTAGTTATATTTCTCATACTTAATATTTTTTACATTTTTTTGTTTTTTATACATATATTATTTTCATCTTTTCTGTAAATTATCAAATATCTTCTCAGCTAATTGCGTAAGTCTTTTATCACATTTTAACATGTGTGTAACAATTTCTTTTCTTAAATCTTCATCTTTTATATTTTCTGTTAAATCTAAGAATTTGTGCAGTTCAAATAAATATATTTCATCCTTGTTTTTCCATTTACTATCCTTTATCCACTGTTCTTCTTTTTCATCCTTATGCATTTTAGCCCCCTATCTATTTTTATTTTTGTTTTATATAATTCTATATATTATACCAAAATAATAATATAAAGATGATATTTTTTTTATCAAATATCATCTTTATTATATAAGCATATTATTCTTACATATTATAAATTAATATTTTCATCTTTTATAAAATATTTTGTTCCCATCATCTCATCTGGTAAATATTGTTGTTCTACATAGTGTCCTGGAAAATCATGTGGATATAAATAGCCATTGCTGTATCCTAAATTTTTCATATCTTCTATTGGTGCATTTCTTAAATGCATTGGTACTTCACCAGTTTCTTTGTTTTTTACATCTTCTAGTGCTTTATTAATTGCCAAATAACTTGCATTTGATTTTTTTGATAAAGCTACATATACAGCAGCTTCTGCTAAAATAATTCTTGCTTCTGGCATTCCTACCATATGAACCGCTTGCATAGCAGAATTTGCTACTACCAGTGCTTGTGGATTGGCTAGTCCTACATCTTCTGAAGCACATATCACAATTCTTCTTGCTAAAAACATAGGGTCTTCTCCTCCATTTAAGGCTCTTGCTAAGTAAAATACTACCGCGTCAGGGTCTGAACCTCTCATAGACTTGATAAATGCACTAATATTATCATAGTGTGCTTCTCCATTTTTATCAAAAATTGCTTTTCTATCTTGCACACTATTTTTGATTATCTCATCTGTAATATGAATGTACCCATCTGCATCCATATTGGTTGTTAATACGGCCACCTCTAAACCATTTAAAGCTGTTCTAACATCTCCATTTGCGATAATGGCTAATTTTTTTAATGTTTCATCTTCTATTTTGATGTTATATTCTCCTAATCCATCTTTTCTCGTAAGTGCATTTTTTAATATAGTAAAAATATTTTCCATGGTTAATGGTTCTAATTTAATTACCATTGACCTAGAAATTAAAGCCTTATTGACTTCAAAATATGGATTTTCAGTAGTTGCACCGATTAATATAATCGTTCCATTTTCCACAAATGGAAGTAAAGCATCTTGTTGTAGCTTGTTAAATCTATGAATCTCATCAATAAACAAAATACTTTTTCCAGTAGGATTTAGCATAAAATTTTTGGTTTCTTCTATAACTTTTTTAATGTCTGCTACACCAGCAGTAACAGCATTTATTTTATAAAATTTATATTTTGTGGTTTCACTAATCACTCTTGCCAATGATGTTTTTCCACAACCTGGTGGTCCAAATAAAATAATGCTAGATAATCTATCTGCTTTTATCGTTCTATATAAAATTTTATCTTTTCCTAAAACATGTTCTTGTCCTACATATTCTTCCAATGTTTTTGGTCTCATTCTAAATGCTAATGGTTCATTATTATTCATTTTTCTAGTAGATGTTAGCTTTCTAAGCTAGCACATTCTCCTTTCCTTAAAATTTATAAGCTTTGAAAGCTTACATAAACTGGATTGGTAAAAATTATTTTTTTAGCCTTATATCATTTTTTTATTAATTTGCTAACATTGTCAATCCCTTCTTAATTAAATCTTCTGTACTTAAACCTGTTTTATCTAGTGTCATAAAAGCTTTTTCAATATCTTTCTTGTTATATCCTAAAACTTGCAATGCAGCAATTGCTTCTTGTACTTTATTGTCATCTTCAATCATTTGTTTCACTTTCATATTGGTTTCACTAACTGCTTTATTTGTTGCATTTGTTAATTCTGCTATTTGTTGTTCCTTCTTAATTTTGTCTTTTAGTTCTAAAATAATTCTTTTAGCAGATTTAGGACCAATTCCCGGAATGGATGTTAATACATTAATATCTTCTGATACTATTGCCAATACAAATTCAGACGGTGTACAAACAGCAAGCATTGCTAAGGCTGTCTTTGCTCCTACACCACTAACTGATAATAGTAATTCAAACATTCTCAATTCTTCATTAGAATTAAATCCATATATACTGATATCATCTTCTCTTACTCTATAATATGTATAGACTTTTACTTGGTCTCCTATATTTCCTAAATTGTCTATTCCAACACTTGACATGAATACTTTGTAGCCTAATCCTCCTACATCAATAACCACGTATTCTGTCATTTTCATTTCTAAAGTTCCTTTTATATATGCTAACATGTTACTTTCCTTCCCTCTATCATTTTTTATTGCATTTATAATACAACTCAAATTATTTTGTCCATTTGGAGACTTCCCCACATTTATGTATCATAAAAATATGTAGCTTCCAAGTCTGCCTCATGTGTTAATAATGCTATTGGGTATTTGGTGTATGTAGCACCAATTGCATTATATGATTCTTTTGGTTCTGTAAATCCCATATGCCATCTGATAGCATATTTTTCTTCTGGCGTTAATTTCATGTATTCTGTAATCATCATAACAGATTTTTCTCCATGTCCATATGGTATGGTATCTTCAATTGTATAATATGGTACTTTTTCCCATACACCTAAGGCATTTTTTGCATTTCGATAATCTACTTTATAGAAATTCGTTTTACAAATATCATGTAATAATCCAATGATAATAATAGATTCTTCTGGTATTGTTACACCTTTGATGTTATGCTCTACTTTATGTTTTAAAATTTCATATACTTTTAAACTATGTTCTACTAGTCCACCTTCATGATCTCCATGAAATCTGGTACTTGCAGGTGCTTTGAAAAAATCTGATTTTTCTAAAAAATTGATTAAATCTTCTATTCCATCTCTATTTACAGTTCTTAATAATTTTAAAAATTCTTCTTTCACTTTTTGTTTCATTCCTTCCTTTGCATTATATTACTTTGTCTTTTTTAATTCTCTCACATTATATAGATTTTGGTTGTAAAAGTCAATAGATTTTTGCAAACTTTTGTTCTTGTGTGAAAAAATTAAGTTTCTCTGCAAAAAAAGAACACCTTTTGGTGATCCTCTATGTTTATTTACAAATCTTATTTTTTAATGCTTGTTTATATATTCCTCAACTAACTTTAAAAGTTCTTTTGCTGTTTCTATTTGTTTTAATGTATCTTCTGGTTTAACTATATACTCATCATCATAATCTGAATCTTCTCTTACTGAACTAGCATCTGCTATTTTACTTCCCATTTTTCTTGGAAAAATTTCAGGATATACATAGTTTTTATTAAAATATCCTACAACATCTTTATGTCTTTTAAAATCTATTGGTTCTAATGCTAAAACTGCTTTTATGCTATGAAATATTGAATAATATGCTCTATTATTTGCTCCTTTAAATTTATTTACATTATACAATATTTCTGCTTCTTCCAAATTTTCTCTTGCTTGTTCTAATCTATGTTTTGCTAATTCTTTTGATATTTTAGGACTCACTTAACACCACCCCTTCCTTCTGAACATTCTTATAAAAAGGCAATGCCTCTAACCAATAATTAAATCTATCCATATTCTTAACTAATGGTGATAAATGAATATCAAACTTATTGTTCCACTCAATATCATATGCTAACTGAACTATTTTACTTCTATATTGTACTATTTCATCATCTGTAAAATCTGTTAAAATCATAATATCTATATCAGAACTTGTATTAAAATCACCTCTAGCATAAGATCCATATAAAATGATTTTCTTTACTCTATCCCCAAAAGTATCATTTATTACTGTAATAAATTCACTAATAATCTTATTAATATTTTCTGGTATCTTCTTCATAAAATTTTCACTTCCTATCTTTTTGAAATTTTCTCATATTTCTACAATATTATTATATCATATATTTTTCATTTTGTAACGATTTCTTAATTATTCAGAATTTTTCCATAAAGCTTGGCAAACTCTTCATCTATTTTATTAAGATAACTATTGGTATAATTTTTAGTATAGTTTTTAATATCTTGTTCAGTATACAATATTAGTGTCGTTTCTCTCACATTATATAGATTTTGTTTGTAAAAGTCAATAGATTTTTGCAAACTTTTGTTTAGTTTCTTTTCACAACCGTTACATTTCTCAGTTCATATAATTGGGTTTTAGGTTATTTTAAAAATCAGCTATAAATTATAACATACAATAAAAGCCTTGTTTAATAACTTAGTAGCTTTTATTTGCATAATATATTAAACAAAGCTTTATTATTTTTAAATATTCCCATAATTAATTTGTCTTTACTGTAAGATATCCTGGATTTGTTTCTCCTTCATCTATATGTGCATATGTGGCATATATATAACTTGCGTTATATACCGTTCCTGCACCACCTACTAAAGAAGTACACCCATTAAACATCATAGCAGTACTACCATTTGTTGTCCATTGTGAATTTACAAAAATTGTCCTTAATTGTGTACAATTAGAAAACATACTCATCATATTAGTAACATTGCTTGTATCAAAATTACTAAGATCTAGATTTGTTAAGCTTGAACAGCCGTTAAATATAGATCTCATATCAGTAACACTACTCGTATCAAAATTGCTAAGATCTAAATTTGTTAAGCTTGAACAATTAAGAAACATAGAAATCATTTTCGTAACATTTGATGTATCTAAATTGCTTATATTTTCTATTTTTTCTAAATTTGTACAATTAAACCAAAACTCTGTTGTAGTTGGTACAATTTTATTATATATTATTACATTTGTAATTAATGAAGCATCATTTCTCCAGATTGGATAATAATAATTAGTTATATTAGTTGCATTATCTTCATTTGTTTGATATGCTTCGTTATCTCCATAATTTGTAATAATTGTATACCCCTCTATTGTTTCTGTACTACTTAACACTAGAGTTTCTCCTGTTCCATTTCCATCTTCATCACATAAATAGGCATAAACAGGTGTCACTTCTGCCTTTTTATATTCTTCTATTCCTTGATTACTTGAAATGGTATATACATTATTGGTATCCGTAAATGTAACTTTTAGAATACTTCCTCCTGTGACAGATGTTTTTTCATCTCCTACAATTTTATCTAATTCATCTTGTAATTCTCCTGATGTTACACCATCTCCTAATTTATTTGATAATACTGAACTATATGCTAATTCTATTTGTTCTTTTTCTTGTCCAATTGTTGTTTGTTCACTTGCTTCACTTGCTCTTGTTAATATTCCATTCTCTCCTGCTAAAGTTGCAATTGTTACTCCTGCTAATATTAATAAAACAATTATCGTTATCACTAACGCAATTAAAGTAATACCATTTTTATTTTTTACTCTTTCTTTCATTTGTATCTCTTCCCTTCTTTTGCTTTTTCTTATTTTCTTAGAGTCAGTTACTCTAGGAAAATATATAAATCCGTACAAACGACTAAACTCATGGCATTTACGATAATTGTTTTTAATAAATTTCCAAAATTTTTTTTTGTATTGACTTAAAAATTGTGAATAGTATTCTTGCTTTCTTATTGACATTCTCACTTTTTATTGGTATTATTTTTACATGAAAGAATTTCTCAGAGTAACTGACTCTAAGAAATTCTTTTACTATATGTAATTATTTATTCCAACTTTTTATTCTTTCAATTGCCTTTACTGTATTCTCTTTTGTTCCAAAAGCTGTCAATCTAAAATAGCCTTCTATTACTTATAACTGTTCATTATGGCAAATAATTCTTTTTCATTTTATAACCCATCTTCCTTTTCTAGCTGTTCCTTCTCTCCCTATAATTCCATTATCCTTCATTTTTTTCAAATTCCATTTAATTCCTGATGTAGTAATATTTTTTATTACTTCAGACAATTCTTTTATAGTTATTGTAGGATTTTCTTTTATTATCTCAATTATTTGTTTTTGCGTCTTATTGATTTTATTTGGATAATTATCGGTATAGTTTTTGGTATAGTTTTTGGTATAGTTTTCGGTATAGTTTTTACTATCTTCTTCAGTATACAATATCAGTGTCGTTCTATTTGGATTAAACGTTTCTTCAATTTTAGGTACTATCCAACTTTTTTCCTTCCATACATCATTTATCATAGATAATCCTGAGCCAGCTCTTTCCCCATATCCTAAATATGAAAACATCTTATGAAGTAAAGGATTCCTTGGATCACTTTGTCCTCCCTTAAATGCTTCATCTATTGGTATTCTCATATTTCCTGGATTCGCAAATTTAAAATAGTTTTCTCGTTTTTCTATAACAATACTTCCACTTTCATCGTATTGTGTATGAATTAAACTATTTGACAAAGCCTCTCTTATACATTTATGAACAACAGTATCTTCTATTCTCATTAAATCCTTATCTAATTCAAATGGTATTTCTAAATCAGCAGTCAATTTATTTACAATTTTCTCGAAAAAATCCCATAAGTTTCCTGTCCAATTATCATCCCACGAAGTTATTCTATTAGACCATCTTTCTGTATTTATAGAATCTTTTATTTCTCTATAATCTAAAAAATAATTTGGAAGTATTTGAACTATATCTTTTTCTTCTCCAAACATTAGCAAGCCTGCCAATGTTAATTTTTTTGTTTTTCTATCTAAAGCATTTAGTCTATATAAGAATTCTTCATCGCTTAGTTTATTCCATTCATGCGTTTCTCCTTTATGTATCTTAAATCTTATTCTATAATCTTTTAATGTGTCTTTATTAATGTTACTAATATTATATTCTTCTAAGATTATTTGATCTTTTGTTTTTTCATTACTTTCGCTTATCATTGCTTTGACTTCATATTCCGCACACTTAAAATCTCCTTCATGAAACCTTTTGTATGTTCCTATAATTGGATTATTGTTTATATAAATTGGTTTATTTCTTCTATTAGCTTTTGGCACCTCAATAATTATTATCTTCTTGTTTTCAATTTCTAATACATTTATATTATCATCAGTTAAAATATTGCAACTAACTTTTTCTTTATTATTTATAGTATTCCAAAAATCCTTCAAAATATTATTTAAATTGTCTATTCCTTCTAAAGTACATACATCATCTTTTTTATTTTCTTTGATACCTAATATAATTAATCCGTCCTTTTGAATTCGCAAAAGCTGAATATGTGCTCCATAGAGATTTTGGTAATTGTCTTTTAGCTTCTTTAAATTCTATTTCTCTATTTTCTCCTATATTTAATAAATCTATTATTTGTTGCTTGTTCATACTCTTTTCACTCCTTAAATTACTCAATCATTTTTGAATAACTAAAATTTTACAAATATTATAGCATCTATTTTTTTATTTTTCACCATAAATTCAAAAAAAGATGAACTTACAATTTTATTTTTTGTAACTCATCTTTTTTATATGTAAAAATTTATGCTTATTTATTCCAACTTTTTATTCTTTCAATTGCCTTTACTGTATTCTCTTTTGTTCCAAAAGCTGTCAATCTAAAAT
>CALXJS010000007.1 GCA_944388685.1 uncultured Clostridia bacterium
AGGAGGAGATTTATTTCACTCATAGCTAGAAGCTTTTAGAACCCCACGTAAAACGCGGGGTTTTCTTTATCCAAAAATAACTTCTTTAATCTAAAATTAAAGAAGTTATCTTTTATTATTTATTAATTTTCTACTATTTTACAGATGCAATATAGCAAGCTAAGTCTACTAATTTATTTGAATATCCCCATTCATTGTCATACCAAGCTACTAATTTTACAAATGTATCTGTTAACATGATTCCAGCTGAAGCATCAAAAATTGATGTATGTGGATCTGAAATGAAGTCTGAAGATACAACTGGTTCATCTGTATATTCGATGATTCCTTTGAATTCATTTTCAGAAGCTTCTTTCATAGCTTTACAAATTTCTTCATATGTTGTTGGTTTTGCTAAATTACATGTTAAGTCAACAACTGAAACATCAACTGTTGGTACTCTGAATGACATACCTGTTAATTTTCCATTTAATGATGGAATAACTTTTCCAACTGCTTTTGCTGCTCCTGTTGAAGATGGGATAATATTAGCTGCTGCTGCTCTACCACCTCTCCAATCTTTTTTAGAAGCGCCATCAACTGTTTTTTGTGTTGCTGTTGTTGCATGTACTGTTGTCATTAATCCTTCTGTAATACCAAATTTATCATTGATAACTTTAGCAAGTGGTGCTAAACAGTTTGTTGTACATGATGCATTTGATACAATATTCATTTCTGGTTTGTATTCTGTATTATTAACTCCCATAACAAACATTGGTGCATCTTTTGATGGAGCACTGATAACAACTTGTTTTGCTCCTGCATCTATGTGTGCTTGTGCTTTTTCCATTGTTGTAAATACGCCTGAACATTCTAATACATATTCACCCCCTAATTCTCCCCAAGGGATGTTGTGTGGATCCATTTCATTATATACTTTTATTTCTTTTCCATTTACTACTAAATTTCCATCTTTTTCTTCTATTGTTCCATTGAATCTTCCGTGTACTGTGTCAAATTTTGTCATATATGCCATGTAGTCTGCTGTAACAAAAGGATCGTTAACTGCTACGACCTCTACCCCTTCTTTTGCTAATGCTGCTTGGAATGATAATTTTCCAATTCTTCCAAAACCATTAATTCCTAGTTTTACTGACATAATAATTCCTCCTTTATACTTAAAAGTCATTGACTTTTATTTTTTGGTCTTCCTCGACCTTTCTTATTCTATACCAAAAAAGAATACTTTTCAAGTATTCTTTCCGATTTTTTCTAATTCATTTCCACTTTTCCAATAATATCATTAATATCTTCTATATTGCATTTTCTCATATACTCTTCAATTCCTTCAACAACTTTCACGCTTGTATATGGATCTATAAAGTTTCCAGCACCAATTGAAACAGTTGTTGCACCTGCCAACATAAATTCTATGGCGTCTTCTCCTGATACAATTCCACCTAATCCCATGATAGGAATATTGACTGCTTGTGCTACTTGATATACCATTCTAACAGCTACTGGTCTAATAGCAGGTCCTGATAGTCCACCTGTATTATTAGCAAGAACTGGTTTTCTTTTATAAATATCAATTTTCATAGCTAATAATGTATTGATTAAAGAAACTGCATCTGCTCCTCCATCTTCTACACCTTTTGCAATTCCTGCAATATCTGTTACATTTGGCGTTAGTTTTACAATTAATGGTTTATCTAATACTTTTCTTACTTCACTTGTTACTTTTTTAACACCTTCATAGGTGTTTCCAAAAGCCATACAACCTTCTTTTACATTTGGACAAGATAAGTTTAATTCTACACCATCAATATCTAAGTTATTTAATATCTTACACAATTCTACATATTCATCAATGGAACTTCCACAAGCATTTACAATGATTTTTGTATCAAATTTTCTTAAGAATGGTAAATCATTATTTGCAAAATATTCTACTCCTGGATTTTGAAGCCCAATACTATTTAACATTCCACTTGGTGTTTCACATACTCTTGATGGTTTATTACCACTCTTTGGCTTTAGAGATGTTCCTTTTGTGATAATTGCGCCTAGTTTTCCTAAATCGAAAAAATCTGCATATTCTCTTCCATATCCAAATGTACCAGATGCAACGGTTACTGGATTTTTCATTTCAATTCCTGCAAAATTTACTTTCGTATTCATACTTTTCATTCCTTTCTTCTAAAGATTGATTTTTTATAATCCTTTTCATTCTGCTTTTCTTTTAATGACTTCTGCTTGCTGTTGCAAATCCATATTTGAAACTTCTTCGATAAATTGTATTATTTTTTCTAATTTCAAATATTTCGGTTCTTCCTTTGTTTCATTCATATATTTTTTTATTTTTTCCATAACTTCTACATGATATCTTTTTATGATTTCAGCATTTAAACAATCATAATCATTATGAAATGTATCTTGATTTGCTTTTGCTTGTTTTGCCTCTTCTCTAAAATAGATTCTATCAAAATAATCATCTGCTAATAAATGGATAAAATATCCTTTCCAATAATCTTTGCTTAAATCTACTTTTTCATCTTTCAAAAATTTATCTAAGTAGATTTTTTGGTTATCTTTTGTCCAATCTCCCCAAACCCCATAATGTGTTTCATTTTTACCAACACTTTTATTTTCTATTGAAATATAGTCTGGAGCAATTGTACCTTTGATAAATTCTTCCATATTGTTTATTTCATTTTTATGTTTTTTTGCATATTCTTTTGCTATTGCAATATGTATTGTAAATCCTGGCATTTTTATTCCTCTTTCATTTAAATTCATTACCTAATTTTACCATCTCTGACAAACCGTTTAACGCTATATACATTTATCTTGAACTAAATCTCTACATCTCTTGCGTTAAATACTGGTCCACCTTTACAAACATGGAAATATTCTGGTGCATCTTTTGGACTTTTAGCAGTTTTTACTGCACAACCTAAACATACACCTAGTCCACATCCCATTTTTTCTTCTAATGATAATTGACATTCGATGTTATTTTCAAGCGCATATTTTTGAACTGCCTTTAGCATTGGAAGTGGTCCACAAGCATAAATACAATCATATTGTTCTTTTGCCATATCTTCCATTAAATAATCAATTGCAAATCCTTTATTCTTGTAACTTCCATCATCTGTTGTAATAACCAAATTATCTGTTACTTCTCCAAATTCTTTTTCTAGCATCACAAAGTCTTTGTTTCTAAATCCTAGGTAACCATTTACTTGTTTTTTCTCTGCTTTTGCTTCTTTGGCAAGTTCATATAATGGGAATATTCCAATTCCTCCACCGATAATTGCTAACTTATTATATTTGTCTGTTTTAAATATGCCATATCCCAATGGTCCTATAATATCAATTTTGTCTCCTACTTCTTTTCGAGATAATAGGTCTGTTCCTTTTCCTTTTACTTGGAAAATAAATTCTAAGATTCCATTTTTTCTGTCCAAATTGTATATACTGATTGGTCTTCTTAAAAATGGCTCTACTTGGTCTGTTACTCTAATTTCTATAAAGTTTCCTGGTTTTGAATCTTCTACAATTTCACTTGCCTTTACACTAAATTTGTAAATTCCTTTTATGATTTCTTCTTTTTCCACTAATTTTGCTAATACTTGTTTTGGCATGTTATCCCTCCTATTTTTTTATAGCTTCGTTTAATTCATCTCTCATTCTAATAGCCTCTGCTCTAGTTGCTTTCGCAAATTCCTCTTCTGTGTACTTATCTTTCCATAAATCTGATTTATAAGCACACATTAATCCTCTAGAACTGTTGACAATTCCACCAATTCCATTTTCATCAAACCCTAAAGCGATATCTTCTGCTTTTCCACCTTGTGCACCATAACCTGGAATTAAGAAAAATGTATGTGGTGCTACTTTTCTTAAATCTTCTAATTGTTTTGGATAAGTTGCTCCTACAACTGTTGAAATACTACTATATCCATATTCTCCTCTTAAATCCTTGCCCCATTCTTCCACAAGTTTTGCAACTTTTGTGTATACTTCTTCTCCATTTTCTAATTTTAAATCTTGCAATTCTCCTGATGATGGATTTGATGTTTTGTCAATGATAAATACCCCCTTACCATATTTTGCACAATCTTCTATAAATGGTTTAATTCCATCAATTCCTAAATATGGATTTAATGTTACAAAATCAACATCATAAATGCTTTCTTCTTTTTCTCCAATTTTCGTTTTTCCTAAGAAAGCATTTGAATAGGCTTTTGCTGTACTTCCAATATCTCCTCTTTTTATATCTGCTATTACTAACATTCCCTTTTCTTTGGCATATTTACAAGTTTTCTCAAAAGCTTTCATTCCTTCTAATCCATACATTTCATAAAATGCAACATTTGGCTTTATTGCTGGAATAACATCATAAATCTCATCAATTAATGCTTTATTAAATTCTACAATTGCTTTTGCCACACCTTCTAAGGTTTCCTCATATTTACTTCTAATACATTCCGGTATCATTTCATATCTAGGGTCTAAACCAATAACGGTTGGGTTATTGGTTTCTTTAATTTTATTGATTAATTTATCTATCATATTTTCCATCTTAAAAATTCTGCCTCCTTCATTATTGGTACCTGTTTATTTTAATTCTTCCCATTCTTTTTCTCTAAAACCTACATATATTTTTTCTTGGGTTATGAATAGTGGTCTTTTGATTAACATACCATCAGATGCTAATAATTTTATTTTTTCTTTATCTGACATTGTTGGTAGTTTTTCTTTTAAATTTAATTCTTTATATTTAAGTCCACTTGTATTAAAGAATTTTTTTATTTCATATCCACTTTTCTTAATCCATGTTTCTAATTCTTCTACTGTTGGATTCTCTAGAACTATATTTCTATCTTGAAAAGATATATTATTTTTTTCTAACCATTGTTTTGCTTTTTTACAAGTAGAACATTTAGGATATTGTATAAATATATTTTTCAAAACAATTCCTCTCTTTCCTTCCTAATTATTATTAAATATCAAATTAAGCTCTTTAGCAGACCTGTTTTCATTGCTTAATATTTCTTTAAGAATTGAAATTTTTAATGTTCTGAAAATTTTAAAACAGGTCTGTCCCTTTTGGTTTCATTTTGAAACGATTTGGCACGTCCCTAACCTTCATATACAACTCTTCCATTTACAATTGTATATTTTACTTTTCCTTTTAATGTTTTTCCAATAAATGGGCTGTTTTTTGATTTTGATACTATCATTTCTTTTGTGTATACATATTCTTCATTTGGGTCAAATATTGTGATATCTGCCATTTTTCCTGTTTCTATACATCCTCTTTCATTATCGATATGTAATAATTTTGATGGTGTATATGATGTAAGTCTTACTAGATTTAAGTAATCAATATGTCCTGGGTCTACCAAATTCATAATTTCAGCTGGAAGTGCTGTTTCAAATCCTATAATTCCATTTGGTGCTTTTGATAATTCTACATTTTTTTCATCCTCTGCATGTGGTGCATGGTCTGTGATAATGCAATCAATGGTTCCTTCTTTTAATCCTTCGATAATCGCTTGTCTATCTTTTTCTTCTCTTAATGGTGGGTTCATTTTGGCATTTGTTCCTGATTTTAATACTTCATCTACTGTGAATGTGAAATAGTGTGGACAAGTTTCACAAGTGATTTTGACACCTCTTTTTTTCGCGTCTCTTATCATATCCTTACTTGTTTTTGTACTAATATGACAAATATGTCCTCTAACACCATTTGTTTCTGATATGACAATTTCTCTTGCTGCCATAATTTCTTCTGCTTCTGGTAATACACCTTGCACGCCTAATTTTTCTGCTACAGGTCCTGCATTTATTGCACCTGCTGATACAGATTTTTCTTCACAATGTGATGCTACATATGTTCCTAATTTGTCTGCTTCTATCATAGCTTGTCTCATCATTCTACTATTTACTACTGGCATTCCATCATCAGAAAATCCAATAGCACCTGCTTTTCTTAATGCTTCAAAGTCAACTAGTTCTTCTCCTTTTTCTCCTTTACTTACAGAAGCATATGGCAATACATTACATAAATTTACTCTTTTTCCTTCATTTATGATATATGTTAAAGTTTCTACATTGTCTGGTGTTGGTTTTGTATTTGGCATTGGACAAATGGTTGTAAACCCACCTGCAACAGCACTTTTTGAACCAGTTTCTATTGTTTCTTTGTGTTCTCCTCCTGGCTCTCTTAAATGACAATGTACATCTATCATACCTGGTATAATATTTAAGTTTGTACAATCGATCTCTTTATCTGCTGTTTCTGTTATATTTTTCTCAACTTTTACAATTTTATCATCTTCAATTAAGATGTCATATGTATCATCTAATTTGTTTTTATAATCAATAACATGTCCATTTTTTAATAATAGTTTCATATATTTCACTTTCCTTTCTTTCAATAGAAATTAGTTTACTTGTTCCTCGCAATATTTACATCTATATACCACATTTTCTCTATCTGTTAATTCACAAATATGTGGTAATTCTTGTTCGATTGATGTAATACATCTTGGATTTTTACATTTAACAACATTTACTAATTTTTCTGGAAGCTCTGGATGAAATTTTTCCACAATCTTTCCATCTTTAATTTTATTTACCGTAATTTTGGGGTCTAAATATCCCAATATATCTAAATTGATATCTAAATTTTCATCAATTTTAATGATGTCTTTTTTTCCTGTTTTATTACTTTTTGCATTTTTGATAATTGCAACAGAAGTATCTAACTCTCCTAATTTCAAATAATTATATATCTCAAAACTCTTTCCTGCTTCTATATGGTCAATTACATATCCATTTTTTATACTATCTATATTCATTCTAAAATTTCCTTTCTATACTATTTTTCAAAATTTAACAACTTTAGAATTAAAGCCATCCTAATAAACTTACCATATTTTGCTTGTTTAAAATAGCAAGCCCTTTTATCATCATCCACATCTACTGATATCTCATTTACTCTTGGTAATGGGTGCATAATACATAAATCCTCTTTTGCATTTTCCAATTTTTCTTTATTTAAAATATAATAATCTTTTAATCTGATATAATCCTCTTCATTGAAAAATCTTTCTTTTTGTACTCTTGTCATATACAAAATATCTAAATCTTTCATATATTTCTCCATATCATTTGTTTCTACATATTCTATATTGTTTTTCTCTAAGATATCTGTTTTCACATAGTCTGGTATTTTTAATTCATCTGGTGAAATAAGAACGAATTTAATATTGGCATATCTTGACATTGCCGTTATCAAAGAATGAACAGTTCTTCCGAATTTTAAATCACCACAGATTCCTATTGTCAAATTAGATAATCTGTGTTTTTCACATTGAATTGTTAATAAATCTGTTAATGTTTGTGTTGGATGGTTATGTCCTCCATCTCCTGCGTTAATAATAGGTACTTCTGATTTCATAGCAGCAACTAGTGGTGCCCCCTCTTTTGGATGTCTCATAGCAATAATATCGGCATATCCACCAATAACTCTTACAGTATCTGCAACACTTTCTCCTTTAGCAGCAGAACTAGAATTTGCAGAAGAAAATCCTAATACATTTCCTCCTAGTTCCATCATAGCAGCTTCAAAACTTAATCTTGTTCTTGTGCTTGGCTCATAAAATAGAGTTGCTAATTTTTTGCCTTCACATTTTTTTGCATATTTTTGTCTATTGTCTATAATATCTTTTGCTACATCGATAAGTTCATCAATTTCTTCTGTTGATAAATCTTTGATATCAATTAAATGTTTCATGTTTTCCTCCTTTAAATTAATCTCTTAATACTATACAGAAAAAACGCTTAAAAGTCAAGAGAAATGTTGGATTTTGAGACAATTGGGGCCAGGTGGGGTTTTGTACCACTTTTGTCGAAAAATGTAAAATATGACTATTCGTCATTTTTCGACAAAAGTGGTACAAAACCCCACCTGGCCCCAATTGTCTCAAAATCCAACCTAGCTAACCTGACCTGCCCTGGCGCAAATCATCTCTTGACTTATTCCCCTTTTTATATTAAGATATTCCTAGAAAAATTTAAGGAGGAATTTTTTATGTCTGATATTATGTCATATTTATTTGAAACAAAAGCTGTAAAATTTTGCGAAGAAAACAGGCCTTTTTGGTATACCTCTGGTAAAATAGGTCCTTATTTTATCAATACCCATTTTGTATATGGTAGTGAAAAAGAAGCTAGTGAGTTATTAGCATTTATCGACGAGTGTTTAGCTGATAAGGCCACTTTACCAGAAAAAGTTTTCCAAAAGGTATTAAAACAATATAATGAAAATGAAATTTATCACAATGTTATTGATTCTATGAAAGATTATATTATGAAAAATATAAATGTTGCAGAAGTAGATTATGTTTCTGGTGGAGAAAGAAGAGATTGGTTTTTCTCTAATATGATTGCTTATCTTTTGGACAAGCCACATATTTCTATTTATAAAGATTTATCTACTGTTGTAAGTGATAGTAAATTTGAAAAAACAGAAACTGTAACAAATATTGAAAATAAAAAAGTATTACATATTGCTGATTTAGTAACTGTAGCTTCTAGTTATATTCGAGCTTGGATACCTGCTATTAAAAATATGGGTGGACAAATGTGCTGGTCTTGTGTTATTGTTGACCGTATGCAAGGTGGAAAAGAGAAGATTGAAGCTGAAGGTGTAAAAGCTTTTTCACTAGTCAATGTAGATAATACTTTATTTGAAACAGCTTATAAAAATAAAATTATTAATGAAAATCAATTAGAAATGTTAGAAAAATTCTTTGAAAATCCTGATGAAACCATGAAACAATTTTTAATTAATCATCCTGATTTCTTAGAAAATGCTTTACATGCTGATGAAAAAACAGCTAAAAGAGCCAAACTTTTAGTTGATGGAAATTTATATGGGCTTAACTAATTAGCCCATTTTATTGTATTTAAGAAACTTTATGAGCCTTTTCATTTTTTATAGAAAATTCGTACACAACGTTTTATAAAGAAAAATATATATTTGCAGAAAGAGGGATATTCATGAAACAAACATTGCAAATGAAACGACCTGACTTTGCTATTTTCGTAGACAAAGATGGTACTATGAATTTACAAGACAAAAGATTAAATAATATATTTAAACACATCCATTCAATGAACGGTATCATTATTCCCACAACAGGAAGAACCGTTGGAGATATTCGTGAAGATTTGAGTGGGAATCAATTAATATCACCTCCTTTGTTGATAGGAGATAATGGAGGTTCTATATACTCTACAAAAGATAAAGAATTCATATCCAAAAAGACTTTAGATGTTGAAAAAGTGAAAAAAACCATTTCCCATTTTGTTGAATTAGGTGGAAATCCTGAAATGATTCGATTAACTGATGGAGAACTTATATATGCAATTAAACATCCAGATGTACAAACATATTATACAAAGAAAAATACTGTAAAGTATGGAAAAGATATTGATCATTTATTAGAAATAATGCCAGAAATAACAAAAATTACATTGGCAGGTAATAAACAACAAATGCAGGATATGGCACAATATGTTAAAAAATTAAACTTTTGGACTGATATGGGTAAGACAAAATTCCCTACTGCCAACTATCAACATTATCGATTAGATGTCGCCCATAAAAACATTAATAAAGGAAATGCCGTACATGCAGTAGTTTCTACTTTAAGACCTTCTTTTGGCTATATGTGTATAGGTAATGGAGAGAATGATGTTTCCATGTTTAAGCAAGCTATTAATGATAATATGATGATTGGAATTATGGCAGATTCTCCTCAAACTGTAATAGATGAAATGCAAAATTATCAAGAATTAAAAAAGAAACTGTAAAATCATTATCATCCCTAATGATATAAATAAAGCTAATAATTATTTATTACGTTTAGCTAAACTTTTTCAGCAAAAAATTAAGACCTCTCAGCTTTATTCAGAAAATTCTCGTGGAAAGCAATATAGACAATCTCTTAGATTTAATCCGCCTCCATTAGATACAAAGCTACATAGTAACCCAGGAAAATCTCGAAAAAGAACGCAACCTATAAAATAAAATTTGGGTATACATTTTTGGATAATGAAAATCTTCTGTTTTACAGGAGATTTTTATTATCTGTGCATCGTTATTTTTTTGTTGTATAGGAAACACTATGAAACTTTGAGTTGCGTAACTTAAAGTTTCATGTTGTTTCCTATACAACAAAAAAATAATTGCAACCAAAATTGCAATTATTCTTCTACTTTTTCAAACATATCTTTTCCTACTCCACATAAAGGGCAAACCCAATCCTCTGGTAAATCTTCAAATTTTACGCCTTCTGCTTCGTCATCATAAATATATCCACATGCCATACATCTATATTTCATTAATATCACCTCCAAATTTATACAAGCATTATACCAACTAAATTGCAATTCGTAAATAGTTTTTGATAATTTATTTGCTTTCCTTTTCATTTTTACCCTTTTTTCCTTTTCTTATTCTATATATCACAAGAATTATAATTATAAGAGCAAAAACAATATAAATAACAATAAACCATATGTTTTCTTTGATATTTTCCAGCATATTGCTTTCGTTTTGACTTTGTTTATCTTCTTCATTTGCTTCCTCTTGATTCTCTAAAATTGCATTGAGTTTTTGGATATTTACTTGCTGTTCTTCATCTATCATTCGTTGTTCTTCTTCATTTCGTCTATATACATTGATTTTAAATTGCTTTGTCGTATATCCATTTTCAGCTACCACTTTTATATTGATTTCATTGTTTCCAATTTGCAAATTTTCTCCACCTGTTACTTCTACACTGGCAGTTGGCTTTTCTGGTATAGCTAAAATATTTAAGTTTTCGGTTGTATTAGAAACTGTTGTCTGATATTGATATATATCATTTGCAAATTCTGGTTCTAATGTCACATTTTCAATTGCTAGTGTTTCTAAATTGGCATTTGCTTTTTCTACATCCTTTGTTTTTGTAACATAGATTACATACTCTGTTTTGCTCGTTTTGTCTGGAGAAATAACCATAATATTAATGGTATTTAAACCTTCTTTAAAATTTGTGTTTCCAGTTACACTAACTTCTGCATTTGCATTTGCTGGAATAGCTGTTACTTCTAATGATGTTAAATCTTCTGTTAGAAAATAATATTCTGTTATATCTGGAGAAAATACTGGCGACATTCCTTCATGATTTAATCTTAATATTTGTAATTTTGAATTATCACTTGTTACTTGGCTTTCTTCTGAAACTTCAATCATTTCTGTTTGTGTACCTTCGTTTGAAATCATTTCAATTCCATCTGTATAAGTCTGTATCTCATTTCCGTCTGCATCATAAAATTCTCCTTGAATAGCTATATATTCATTTCCTATATCTTTTGCTTTAAATGTATATTTGACTAATTCGCAATTTTGTTTTGGATTTTGTCCTCCTGTTTCATCATACCAAACTGTTATGATTTTACTTCCAATAACATTGGTATTTTCTGGTCCTGAAACATATTCTAATAGTTCATTGTTGAAAAATATTGTTAAATTAAATGCTGCTACTTTTGTGTTTGCTAGATTCAGAGAAAAACTAAATTCATCTTCAATCTTGATTTCTGAATTCGATACATTTAAAGAAATGCTATCTTCTTCATTTTCTGCCGAAAAACTGATAACATGATACATAATTATACTTAGCAATATCATTAAAAAACATACTGTCTTTTTCAAAACACTTCTCCTTTTTATATTTTATCTAAAATATTTTCAAATCTACAATTCCTCGAAGATATATAGAGTATATTTTTCACTATCCCAACACTTTACATCCTCTAACTAAATCAGTTCCCATGGGACTATCGCTGATTTAATAAGAGTATGTAACGTGTCGGTCCCCACGAAGCCCGTTCAAAATATACTCTATATATCTTCGAGGAATTGCAGACTGAACAATAACAAATTTTCTATTTATATCATTGTTCAATCTGTTTCAACCCTAGTATATGTCTTTGAATTAGTAATAAATCCACAGACGTTGGTTTCTTACCATTTTTATTAATATTTCCTGCCTTTTGTGATAGAAAATCTAATTCTTCTATTTCTAGTATATGTCTTTGCAATTTCAATAAGTCCACACTATTAATTTTTCCATTTCCATCAACATCTCCATAAATAATAATGCTATATTCTGCTACCATATTTTGTGTATCTGTATTGGTAAAAATTTGAACCTTTGCACCTGTACCTACCAATTCTCCATCTTCTAAAGCTTTTCCTTCTTTATCTACAATTTTTACCACATATTTTTCACTTGTCATAATATTTTCTAACAATTTTTCAACTGTTTGATTTTCCTCTTCAATGCCAGTTATTTCATTTCCATCTACTTTTATATTAGTACTAAAACTTAAATCCTCTTCTGAAATTTTTTCTATAACATTTACACTTATTGACTGACTAATATTTTCATCTTCATCTGCACAAACTTTTATATTCGTATTTCCAGTCTTAATCGCAGTTATTAAACCTTTTTCATCGACATTTGCAATATCTGCATTTTCAGAAATGTATCGAACTTTTTTATTATTCGCGTCATCTGGTTCAACATTACTAAGTATTTGATATTGTTCTCCTTCTTGCAATGTAATGTTTTCCACATTTATTGCAATTCCTGTGACTTTGCTATATACTTCTACATCAATACTTGCTTGTACCCCATTTGAAATGGCTCGCACAGTAATCGTTGCTTTTCCAGAAGACACACCATATACATTTCCATAATCATCTATTTTGACAACTTTCTCATTACTAGAACTGTATTCTACTCTCTGTTCCACTGCGTCTAATGGATAAATCTCTACATTAAGTTTACTGATTTCATTTTTCTGAATCACGGGATTATCTATTGATAATCGAATTTCTTCTACTTCAATTTCTGGTACTTTTTCTAGATAATTTTGAAATACATATCCTACAATTCCATTTTCCAAAATTACTCTATCCCATAATTCTCCACTTTGTTTTCCTTTAGCAATCCTTGTCATCACTTCATTTTTTGAAACACTGGTTATTTTTTCATAACTCGTACTTGGTCCGCTTCTGACATTTAAGATTGTTTGTACATTGGCATATACTTTTGTATTATCTTCTTCAAAATCTGAAGGATTTATTGCAGGGCTTTCTTCTTGAATTTCTGGCATATTATTATATACAGGAATGATAAAATTGATATTCAAATCTAGTAGATTGCTATTAGCGTATCCTTTATATACGATATTAGCTTCACTATATGGTGCTAGTACATTTGTCATATATTGATGCCAAAACAATTCTCCATTATTGGTATCATGTACATGAAATTTTTGTAGATAAATCGTATTTTGTCCAACATTGATATAGCTTGAACCAATAAAAATTCCGCCACCAGTAATGGCTCTTTCTTTTGTATTCCATGGAATTAAATATTTTGTTTTGGTTGCTTCACTTGCCCCATTTCCATTTCTTGCATATTTTAAACCATTAATAATAGCACCCATTGGCTCTGACGAACTTGTTGCACCAATATTATAAAAATTGTATAGACCCTCATATCCTGCAACTTTTCCACTTATTGAACTGTGAGATAAAAATGGCCCTACTTCTTGTTTAATTCTGGAAGCCAAATGATAGGAACTCACCTTTGATTGAATACCTGCACTATATATTAAATCAGAATACTTTTTTGTCATGGTTACTGTGCTTCCACTTGATGTTAAATAACTTACAATTTGGTTGTAAAATTCTGTACCATATAAAATTTTTTCTATTCCGTCTACTGAATTTGTACTACTATTAAAAGACAATTCTTCAAATTGAAAAATACGCACTTCATTTAAAAAGTTTCGTGGGTCCATTGTATACAAAACCGCCTGCTTAGAGCTATCTACCCAACCTGCATCTACTTCTACATTATATTCTCCTGGCTTGGTATTTTTCCATCTATCATTATATGATTTTGGAACTAAATTTTTCCCAAATATATTTTCATTTTGAATGACATAGTCCCAGTCTAAATTGGTATATAAAGCTGTAAATGACCAATTCGGATTTTCTTTTTTTAATTCTTCTAAATAGCCTTGATAACTTTCTGGAAAATTTTCAATGCCATCTACTAAATTAACTGCTTGTACGTCTTTTTTATAAAATACGCATATCAATAATAAGATAATAAAAACAGCAAAAAATCCATATCGAATAAATTTCTTTATCATGAATTGCTCCTTTATATAATACTTTTCGTTACAATTCATATTTTATATACGTCTAATTAGTTCTAAGTTATATTCTAATATTTTAATCATTAAATAGCTGGCTATTTACGAATATACAAATTGTAACTATTCCATATCCTTATGTATCTATTCTTTCTAAAAAGTATCTGTAAAAGTTGTTTTTGTAGTATAGGAAAAGTCACTTTTTCCTATACCACAAAAATATTTTTTTAATTTCTAAACCTTTACTGCCTTCACAATAATACGTTTTGAAGAATCTGTTGTACATGTAATTAATGTTAATTCCACTCGTCCATTTGTTTTTTGTGATAAACATTTAGTATCATTTGGACCTACTGTTGTGATTGAATAAACAGTATAGGTTTTTTTATTATTTTCTAAATCTGTAAGGAATAATTGATTACCAACAGACAATTTTTTTAAATTATGAAACATATTTTTTGTAATATAATTATGACCTGCTATACAAAAGTTTCCTACTGTATTGGGATCTCCACCATAAAACTTAGTTACTGAAACTCCTAATGCTTGCTCACTATATTCAGAAATCACATATGTTTCTAATTCTATTTGCGGAATTTCTAATTTTGCAATCACTGGATAGCCTTTGTAAGTTGTTACAATGCTATCTTCTCTATTACTAGAACTATTTATATTATCTTCTTGCCCATTTTGTGCTAAACTTTGGTCTGTATTTTGCTTTGTATTTTGGTCTTGTTCATTTTGCAATATTTTTTGTGTCTTTTCTTCTTGTATAGAATTTTGAGTGCTTGTCATAGTCGTTTCAATTTTTCCATCAATATTCTCACTTGCAAATTTTTTCATAGATAATATTGTTGGATTATCTAAAAATAGTATTACAAAAAATATTATACTAACCAAAAGTATAGTATATATATATTTCTTTCTATCTTTTGTTTTCAACTAAATATCCTCTAACGATTTCTTTTTTTCATAATGAAATATAAAGACGTACTAACTATTGCAATTAAAACAACTGCTATTGGAATATATATATTCATACCTGTTTTTGGTAGTTGTTCTGGAAGATTTTCTTCAGTAGTATTTTCTCCAGCATTATTCTCTTCGCCTGTTGTTCCTTCTGTTTCACTTCCTGGTGTTTCTTCTTCTGGTGGAACTGTTTCTGTATTTCCTACTGTAACTTGGAAACTATTTTCTGCAATAACTGCATCTGAATTATCTCTATCAATCAATTTAAAAGTAAGTGTATATGTTCCCACTTTGTCAAAAATTCCTCTTAAATTCAATACTTTATTTACATTTTGTCCACCAATTGCATATCCAGAAGGGTCTCCCCAACCACTATCAATCAAATCATATTCTGTTTGTGTTTCATCTGTACCTTTTAATTGAACATTTCCTCCATCAGGTGTTACTGCTTCTGCTATAATTCTAGCATGATCATAATTTTTTCCCATACTAGAAGTTAAAGACAGTACCATTTCTTTTTCAACATTTTCAATTGGTGCTCCTGTATAAGATAAATCAAATTTATAATCTTCATATCTTGGCTCTACAACAATATTTTTCTCCAAAGCTGTTGTAATATCATCATAATTTTCACTTGCATCTGGATTTGCCAAACCTTCTGCTGTAACTGCTAGATCTGTTGGATTAGATGTTATAATTCCCTCTTTTGCCCTAAAAGTAATACTCATACTTTCCTTTGGACTACTTCCACCTGTTGAATCATAAAAAACAACTCTAACTTTGGTACCAGTATCATTTGGTGTTCCACCATCAGTTTCTACATATTCCAATAAGTTATTGTCATAAGCTATATCAAAAGTATATGCTCCTAAAGGTTTTCCAAAAGTTATAGTTAAAGTTACTGTATCTCCTGGATTTACAGTATCTTTATTGGTTGAAATTTCTATATCGTCTAATGCTGCTGCTTGTACAGTATTTGTGTTAAAAAGTAGTATAAAAGCAAATATAATTGATAAAATAAGTAATGTATTCAATATTTTTTTCATTTTTTTAATTCCTCCTTTTTTATTTTGTATTATTAGTATGTCTCTTTTTGATAATTTTATTAAAAATTGAAAAAGAAGAAATTTCCAATGTCTAACTTTTTTGGACAAAATAGAAAAGAGAGTAGCATTATATATACTACTCTAGCATAAAAAATTATTATTACTTCTTTATAAAAGTTTTACTATAATTTGTAGCAGATTCTGTCATTGCACTATTCCAGTTATCTCCGATGTATACTTGTGTATTATAATCGTTAAGAAACATATAACTATAATTTTGAACTGCATTTGTATCAAAATTGCTTAAATCTAAATTTGTTAATGCATAACAAGTAGCGAACATACCTGTCATATTTGTTACACTGCTTGTATCAAAATTACTTACGTTTAAATTTGTTAACTTACTACAATAGCCAAACATATACCTCATATTTGTTACATTGCTTGTATCAAAATTACTTACATTTAAAGTTAAAGCTCCACAACCATAAAATATATAATTCATATCTGTTACATTACTTGTATCAAAATTACTTAAATCTAAAGTTGTTAAAGCTCTACAATTATAAAACATACCACTCATATCTGTTACTTTACTTGTATCTAACTTGCTTAAATCTAAACTTGTTATATTTTCACAATTACGAAACCAGCAACTAGTATATTTAGGAACAATTTCATTTACAAATTCTACTTGTGTTATTTGACTTCTATATCCAATTTCTGTCCATGGTGGTGTTACACCTTCATATATATCCATATCATAATAATAATGCTCATCTTTTATATTTCCGAAATGACTCAACAATTTTACTAGTGTCAAATTCATCTTTACTATTAAATACTAAAGTTCCGTCATTATATAATGCCACATATATATCTGTTAATGGTTTTCCTTCTCCATAATAAATTGTTTTATTGTCTATCGTTATTATTTGACTTTCTCTATCAATTTCTTCTTCAAATAGTATTCCTGCATCTTTCATTTCTTCTAATAATTCAGACTCTGATTTTACACTTGTGTTTGTATAATTTCCAGCCTCTTTCTCAGTTTTCCATAAGTTTACTTGTTCCTGTACTATTGCTGCCCTTGTTTCGATATTTGCTTCACTTGCCCTCGTTAAAATTCCATTCTCTCCTGTTAGTGTTGCAATCGTTACACCTGCTAATATTAGTAAAACAATGACAGTTATAACTAACGCAATTAGTGTAATACCACTATTCTTTTGTGTTTGTATCTTTTTCATCTAAAAATCTCCTCTCTTCTTTTGCTTCATAATTTTCATTTATGTTTCCAACTTCATATATTTTACCTATATTTCAATACTCTAGGAAAATTGCTTAATCTTTCTATCTATTGATATATAAACTTTTTTTAATCTTTTATCCTTGTTTAAAAATTTTGATTGTTAAATTTTTTTTGCTTTTCCTTTTTCAATTTTTATATATATTTCTATTGACTTTGACATATTATATTGATAAAATTCAAGTATATCATATTTTCCTAGAGTATTGAACTCTAGGATTTTTTTTATCTATTGATGATTTTATCCCCATTCTCCAAACCATTCAAAATTACATAAAATTTTACAAAACAATTGAATTCTTAGGTATTTTAGGATATAATTACCATTGTGTATATCACAAAAATATTTTAGTTAAAAATTTTGAAAATATTTCTTTCGATTGGAGGTTTCATATTTATGAAAAAATTAGTCATAAAAGATTTATTCAAAAATACAAACGAATATAAAGATAAAGAAATCACATTAGAAGGTTGGGTAAGAACCATCCGTGATTCTAAAACATTTGGATTTATCGAACTAAATGATGGTTCATTTTTCAAGAACGTACAAATTGTATTTAGTGACAAATTAGAAAACTTTGCTGAAATATCAAAATTATCTATCAGTTCTTCTATAAAAGTAACTGGTACTTTTGTCATTACCGAAAATGCAAAACAACCTTTTGAAATTCAAGCAAGCAACATAGAAATTTTAAATTTATGTGATTTAGAATATCCACTTCAAAAGAAAAGACATTCTTTTGAATATTTAAGGACAATTTCACATCTTCGTCCAAGAACCAATACATTTAATGCTGTATTTAGAGTAAGAAGTGTTTTCGCATATGCTATCCACAAATTTTTCCAAGAAAGAGGATTTGTGTATGTTCATACCCCTATTCTTACATCTAGCGATGCTGAAGGTGCAGGAGAAATGTTTAATGTGAATTCTTTTGACCTTGCCAATGTTCCAAAGACAGAAGATGGACAAGTTGATTATTCAAAAGACTTTTTCGGAAAACCTGCACATCTAACCGTAAGTGGTCAATTAAATGTAGAAACATATGCAACTGCTTTTAGAAATGTGTATACATTTGGTCCAACATTTAGAGCTGAAAACTCAAATACTGTAAAACACGCAGCAGAATTTTGGATGATTGAACCTGAAATTTGTTTTGCTGATTTAAATGATGATATGGATTTAGCAGAAGATATGCTTAAATATACTTTCTCTTATGTATTAGAAAATTGTAAAGAAGAAATGGAATTCTTTAATAATTTTGTAGACAAAGGTTTATTAGAAAGATTGAATAATGTTATTCATTCTGACTTTGCTAGAATTTCCTATACTGATGCTATCAAAGAATTAGAAAAAGCAAATGACAAATTTGAATTTAAAGTATCTTGGGGTGTTGATTTACAAACAGAACATGAAAGATATCTTTGTGAGCAAGTCTTTAAAAAGCCTGTTTTTGTAACAGACTATCCAATGGAAATTAAAGCTTTTTATATGAAACAAAATCCAGATGGAAAAACTGTTGCAGCAGCTGACCTTTTGGCTCCTGGAATTGGTGAAATCATTGGTGGTAGTCAAAGAGAAGAAAACTATGATAAACTATTAGCAAGAATGAAAGAATTAAATATGGATATTGATAGTTATAACTGGTATTTAGATTTAAGAAAATATGGCAGTTGTGACCATGCTGGTTTCGGTTTAGGCTTTGAAAGAGCCATTATGTACTTAACTGGCATGCAAAATATTCGTGATGTAATTCCTTTCCCTAGAACACCTAAGAATTGCGAATTTTAGTTTATGCTATTTCCGTTATATGAAAGTATGCATATAATATATATTTCTTTGTATGTATACTTTCTAATTTTTATATTACATTTCATTCATATATTTTTTCTAAAATCATTTTTATCTTTAATGATATTTTTATTTATAATCTGTTTTTTTATATGCATATTTATTGTTATAGACCTCGCGATTTTTTTCTTTTTTTCAGTTATTTTCGTTAATATAATTGCTACTAAAAGTAAGAAAGTAATAGCGATAGCGTTTATAATAGTAAATCTGCATTTTTTCTTTTTATACCTTTTTTTACCATATTTATCCTTTGGTTTCACATTATTTCTCCCTTATTCTTTAATCTATTTTTTAATTTCTAATCTTTGCACTTACATTTTTATTGTACTATTAGTGCAACATTTTTGCAAGCACTTTTAAGTGCATATTTTATGATTTTTTAATTGTAAAATATTTATAATAACCATATTTTTATTGATTGGTGGTGATAATTTTGCAAAAATTAAAAATTCCTAGAAATCATAGTGGTATCACTAAAACTCTAAGGCTACCAGAAAACTTAGTTAATGATATTCAAATTTTAGCTGATTTAAAAAATATTTCTTTTAATAGAGCCGTTATTGAACTGTTAGATTTTTCTCTTAAAAATTTAGATGATAGTGATGAAAAATTGATTGAACAAAAGCGAAAAGAAATAGATTAGAGACAATTCGGGCCAGGTTGGTTTTTGTCTCACTTTTGTCGAAAAATGGCGAATGAATATTTCCTTTTGGAAATTTTTAGTTTAATTAAAAAATAATAAAAAATGTATATAATATTTTATTCATTAAATAGCTAACATTTAATCTCGCAAAATATTATATACATTTTTTGTTTAGTTTCAAATTTAAATTAAAGATATGTATTCAAAGAAAATATCATATTCATTCGCCATTTTTCGACAAAAGTGAGACAAAAACCAACCTGGCCCGAATTGTCTCTTTTTAATATTGTCTTCCCCAAACTACCATTTTTGTAGCTGGTTTTCCACAACATACACAAGTATCTGAAATATGTTCTTGTTCAAAAGGCATACATCTAGATGGTGCACCTGTTACTTCTTTTACTTTGTCTTCACATTCTTGGTTTCCACACCACATTGTTTTTACATATCCTTGATTTTCATCTAAGTTTTTCTTTAATTCTTCCATCGTTTTTGCTGTTGTTGTTTTTTCTTCTACTCTTTTTTTGCACACATCATACATAGATTTTTGTATATCTTTCAATAGTTCTTCTAATTTTTCTTCTATATTTTCTAATTTTACAGAAATCTTTTCTGAAGTGTCTCTTCTAACCAAAACAGCTTCTCCATTTTCGATATCACGAGGTCCCATTTCAATTCTAACTGGTACACCTCTCATTTCCCAGTCATTAAATTTATATCCTACAGAATAATTATCTCTATCATCTAATTCCATTCTAAATTTTTTACTCAATTTTTCTTTTAATTTATTTGTTGCTTCTAGCACACCTTCTTTTTGTTGTGCGATTGGCACAATCACTGCTTGAATTGGTGCAACTAGTGGTGGTAATTTTAGCCCTCTGTTATCTCCATGAGCCATGATAACTGCTCCAATTAGTCTTGTACTAATGCCCCATGATGTTTGATATGCATATTCTTGTTCTCCATTTTTGTTTTGGAATTTAACATCAAATGGTTTTGTAAAGTTTTGACCAAAATAATGTGATGTTCCTCCTTGTAAGGCTCTTCCATCTTGCATTAATGTTTCTACTGTATAAGTTGCCTCTGCTCCAGCAAATTGTTCTTTTTTTGTTTTTTGACCTTTTAATACTGGTATAGCTAATAAATTTTCTATGACATCTGTATAAACTTCTAACATATCCATTGTAAATTGTTTTGCTTCTTCCTCTGTTTCATGAATGGTATGTCCTTCTTGCCATAAAAATTCTCTTGAACGTAAAAATGGTCTAGTTTCTTTTTCCCATCTTAATACATTACACCATTGATTATATTTAAATGGCAAATCTCTCCATGAACTTAGCCATTTTGAATACATAGTAGAAAAGATTGTTTCAGAAGTAGGTCTTACACATAATCTTTCTTCTAGTTCTTCTCCTCCACCCATGGTTACCCAAGCAACCTCTGGTGCAAATCCTTCTACATGCTCTTTTTCTTTATTTAACAAACTTTCTGGAATTAATACTGGCATAGAAATATTTTTTACCCCATGCTCTTTAAACTTCTTGTCTGTATAGTTTTGTATATTTTCCCAAATGGCATATCCATAAGGTCTAATGGCAACAAATCCTTTGACATCTGTATAATCTGCCAATCCTGCTTTTAATACAATGTCTGTATACCACTGTGGAAAATTTTCATCTATATTCGTAATATCTTTTACAAATTGTTTATCATTTTTCATTATTTTCATCCTTTCTTTCATCTTCGTTTTCTACCAATTCATCAATAACAATCTGTTGATTGCTATCTAATTTATATTTTGGTAATTCTGGTAAATCCTTTAATGAACTATACCCAAACATTTTCAAAAATTCATCTGTTGTTTTATAAGCCATCGGCTTACCGGGCAGGTCTGTTTTTCCTGCTTCTTCTACTAATCCATATTCTAGTAATTTATATACACAAGCATCAGCTGATACCCCTCTTATTGCTTCAATTTCTGCTCTTGTAATTCTAGGATTATATGCAATAATAGATAAAGTTTCTAATGCTGCAGTTGATAAATTTGGTTTTGTTCGTTTATCTAGAATAGGATATATGTATTCATATAAATCCTTTTTCGTGGCTAGTTGATAACCATCTTCTACTTGAATAATTTCTATTCCTCGATTATTTGCCTTGTAATCTTCTTGCATACTTTTTATAATGGTATTGATTTCTTCTTCATTTTTTTCTAAGACTAATATTAGTTCACTGGTCTTTACAATTCTTCCTGCGGCAAATAATATGGCTTCTATAATTGCTTTTGTTTTTTCTATTTCCATTTGTTTCCCTACTTTTCTCTATTAAAATTCATTATATATTATGTCAAAAATATGTTGATATGTCAAGGTTTTTAGGGGATTTTATGTAACTTTTAGATTTTGAAAATTAATATTATTTATTTTTTCTTATATCTTCTAAAATAACATCTAATGTACTATTCAGATATCCTTGTAATGTCCATTTCTACACACAAAAAAATCTAGTATGCAGATTTTAATTTCCACACACTAGATTATACACTCTCAGCAATTTAGTACATAAAATTTAAATATTAATTTTCTTCTTATTCAAATATTGGATATCCATCTTCTCCCATTTTCCAACTTTGCCATTCATCCATATGCTCTATATTACTAATATTATTATTTAAGATTGTTGCCGTAATTTCTGATATAGCATCACAAGCTGTCACTTGATTTACATCATCTTCTCCCCACCCAATTGCAGTTTTTGTATCATCTTGTTTTAAATAGTAACATTTATTCATTGTAACAGTTCCATTGTTAACTATCCCTATTATTCCTCCTATATTATTAGTACTATGTCCTCGACTTAAAATAGCTATATTATAGCAATTATTTATATTTATTGTTGCTCCTCCTATTATTTGACCTATTATTCCTCCACTTACTTGAAATGTATCTGCTTCTTTACTAATTTTTCCTACATTAAAGCAATTACTTATTTCATTATCCGTCATATTATTTACATTACCTGCTATCCCTCCTGAATTATTTCCCTGTACTTCACCCATATTGTATGAATTTATTATTTTATTTCCGAGCGCCCATTGATCCTTCTATTCCACCTACATAATTTCCAGATATATTGCCTTTATTATAACAATGATTTATTATCTTAGAATTACTACCTACTATTCCTCCTGCGTATGAGTTTCCAGAAGCTTTTACGTTTCCAAGATTATAACAATTTTCTATATTTTCTCCAGTGATACCTAATATTCCCCCTACGCTAGAGATTCCTGATATATCTCCTTCATTATAACAATTTATAACTATTGTAGTTTTATTAACACTTCCTGCGGCAATCCCGCCTGTATAAAGAGTTCCTGTGATGTCTCCTTTATTATAACAGTTTTCTATTGTTCCTACTATACCTCTCAAATCACAGCATATCCCTCCTGCACTATTTTGTGTTCCGGTTGTAATAACATCCCCTGTATTATAACAATTTTTTATTGATATAGAATAACCACAAATTCCAGCAACATTTCCGCCTTCAGACGTGATGTTTGCTTTATTCCAACAATTTTCAATTATGTTTGAATACGTACAAATTCCAACAGCATTTGACTGCATAGAAGTAATATTTCCTGTTATTCCTATATTTTCTATTTTTTCTATATAATTAGTTCCTACAAAAAGTCCTGCTTCTGTATCTCTATTAATATAAATATTTTGTATTTCATAATTATTACCATTAAAATATCCCCAAAAATTGTTAATAGGGGTAAATCCTATGCTATTCATTAGTTCTTCTCGTAATTCTTCTACAACCCCATTTTTGTTTATATCTCCAAAATCTTTTCTTTTACTATCTACATAGGATAACTTAGATTTAAAATTTAATGTTGTATCTAAAATTACATATTTACCAGTAAAGCTATCTTCTTCTAGTATTTCTTCTGTGGTTCCATCTTCCTTAAGCTTCATTCCTGCTCCATTTGTCATATTAGAAAATACTACTAGATCCTCTATACTTCTTATTACATATGGATTTTCTTTTGTTCCACTTCCTGTAAGTATTCCCGGTGATTCATCATCTACGATTTGTTGTACATCACCTACATTTCCATCTTTATCAACTATATAATATCTTTTACTCTCTATAAACGCTACTTCAAACTCATCATCAAGGTCATTAACCTCTGTTTTTCCATCACCTGTTATTTTATTTAATTGTTCCTGTAATTCATTTTGTTCTATGTTTCCATATTTATTATTCCCCATAGCCTGTACTGTTGCAGTATTGACAATTTCTTTTTCATTTGCAATTTCTGACTCTTCTTTTGCCTGTCCAGCATTTCCAATAATTCCATTATCTCCTGTAATTGCTCCAATTGTAATTCCGGCCAATATTAACAATACAATTATCATTATAACTAAAACTAGTAACGTAATTCCTTTTTGATTTTCTATTTTATTATCTTCCTCTCCATATTTTTCTTTTTTATTCATTTTTTATCCTTCTTTCCTTATTTTTCTTTTGCCTTTAAGTTTTTTAGTTTCAAAATTTTCTTAGAGTTTAATACTCTAAGAAAATACAAAAATTCATAAACTTCAAATATATTAGACTTTTCAGGATTTTCTATTTTTTACAATTTTAAAAAAAACTTAAAAATTTTATATATAGTTTTCTATAAATTTTTTTATCTTTTTATTGACTTTACTATATTTTATTGTTAAAATCGAACTGTAAGAAATTTTCTTAGAGTATTAAATTCTAAGAAAATTTTATTATTTTATTATTTTTTATTAAATTTTATATATTATTAACAATGGCTGTTTATATCTAGGATTTTTTCCTCAATAACTAATTTAAAAATGTCTCAAAAAGAAACGTCCCCAATTGGACATAAAATTACATAAATTGTCAATTTTATCTTGCACTTTTTTCACATATATGCTAAGATTAAAAAAAATACTAAGGGGGTAATCCTATGAGCGAGGATAAAAAAATAGAAATTGTACCAGGTAATGAAAATGATTTAGATATTTCTCCTGTACATGACCATATTAGCCCAATAAAACCACAAAATACAGATGATAAAAAGCCAAAAAATATTGTTATACCTAAAGAGAAAAAAGAAGAAGACAAAAAATAATGCAAGAATTTTATTCTAATAATTTTGCTTTTTTTAAACTTTAGGAAATTGTATTAACTATACTTAAAAAAATGATTATATTAAAATACTGTTAACCTGTATTTTTACATAATCATTTTTTACTTCTTGGATATTTATTTTTAACATTTTTATGCTTTTTTACTTTTTCGAAACGAATTAATATACTTCCATTTTTACTTCTTTACCCTTAAATGCATAAACCATTTTTGTAATGTTCTTAAATCCTCTTTCCCTTAAATTTTGTTCATATCCTTTTTCTTCTATTTGCTTTTTGGCATTTTCTATCGTTTCTTTTATTGTTTTTTCTTCTTTATCTTCTAAAACTTTAAATTCCATTATAAAGCTATTTCCATTCTTATCTTTTGGCTCTAACATGATGTCATATCTTCCAATTCCTGATTCTCTATTAGAATTTACGTAGTATGTGTCTTTTAATCCTACTAACATGCCTAGTACAAATGCATGATAAAAGTTTTCCGCAGTGTTTTCCCCTACATCCATATAACTAAACATTTCTCTCACTAGTATGTCAAATTTCTTTTCATATTCTTTCAAATTTAATGTTATTAAATCTTTTAAGATACTTTTCAAGTCATTTCCAATTACTTTATTTCTAAACCAATCATTTATGATTTGTTGGAATAATAGCTTTATTTCATAATTTGGTAATTTTACTTTGTAGATATGTTCTGCTAAATTTACAACTTCTGTTACTTTTAAATAGCCTGTTCCTAGCATTAGTCCCCAGATATTGTCCTCATTATTTTCTATTCCTACAATTACTGTTTCTAAATTGATTGGTACTTCTATTTCTTCATCTTTTAATAATCTTTCTATCTTTTCTTTGATTGTGCTTGAATTTTTTAATACTAATTTGATTAAATCGTTTGAACTTGTATTTACCCAATATTGTATTAATTTTCTATCTGTTAAATAATTTAATATGCTCCATGGATTGTAGATTCCTTCTACATCTCCTATTGTATATCCATCATACCATTTTTTGATTTCTTCTTTTTCATCTTCAATTTCGAAATCTTGTATTACCTTATCCATTTCTTCTTCCGTAATACCAAAATCATCTGCAAATTCATTGTCTAATACTGTAAATACCTTAAAATTGTTTGCTCCACTAAATATACTTTCTTTTGCTACTCTAGATACTCCTGTTAATACTGTCTTTTCTAAATATGGATTATCTTTAAAAGTTAATCCATAAAATGTTTTAAAGAATTTTACTGCCTCATCATAATATCCCTCTACATAAGCATTTTGTAATGGTACATCATATTCGTCAACTAATAGTATTACTGGTCTATCGTAATGTCTGTTTAAATATTTTGATAATTCTTTTACACTATTCTTTAGTGTTACTTCGTCTTCTCTAGCAAATAATATATCTGTTATTCTGGCTTTTTCTTCTGGATAGATTTTATCACTATCTAATAAATAACGATGTTCCTGATACATATCAATCACTGCTGTTTTCATATCTAACAACATATTTTCATAATTCGTATCTTGTACATCTTTTAATGTAATATAAATGACTGGATAATACCCCAATTTTGAAGTGTACTTTTCATTTTGATTCATAATTTTTAAGCCTTCAAATAATTCTTTATTATCTTTTTGTCTACAATCAAAATAATATTTTAGCATACTCATATTTAAGGTTTTTCCAAATCTTCGAGGTCTTGTTATTAAGTTTACTCCTGATTGATTATCTATAATATCTTTTATAAACATTGTTTTATCTATGTAATAATTTTCTCTTTTACGTAACATTTTAAAGTCACTAATTCCAATACCTATTCCTGTCATTAGTTACCTCCTTGTTTTTTACTTTACATGTATTCTAACATACATAGGTTATAAAATCAATACAACAATTTTGACTATTTTGCAAAATCCTTGTATAATAGTGATATTGAAAAATGAAAGGAATTATTGATATGAACACACATTATTTAGACAAACTAGAATTTACTAAAGTATTAGAAAATTTAAGCAAGTATTGTTCTACCGATTTAGGAAAAGAACTTGCTATGCAACTAACCATATATCATGACGCAAACATTGTAAAACAAAAATTAGCCGAAACAGAAGAAGCTGTGAATTTAGTTTTTAGAAATTCTCTTCCTTCTTTTTATAATATTTGTGATATTCACAAATATATTCTTCGATTGGAAAGTTCTCAAACTTTAACAATAAAAGGTTTATTAGATTTGAATACCATTTTTGTCTGTGCAAAAGATTTAAAATCCTATTTTGCCAAAGACTATATTGATGTCAATGACTTCCCAATTTTAGAAGCACATTTTTCTAATTTATATTCTAATGAGGGCATTATTAACAAGATCACCTCTTCTATTATTGATGAAAATACACTTGATGATAAGGCTTCGCCAGAATTGCAAAGAATTCGTAAGAAAATCAGAAATCTAGAACAAGATATACGTTCTAAGTTAAATGACATTATTCATTCTTCTAGTTTTTCAAAATATATTCAGGAAAATGTGATTACTATTCGAAATGGTCGATTTGTTATTCCGATTAAAGAAGAATATAGAAGTCAAGTAAAAGGCTTTGTACATGATGTATCAAATGCTGGTTCTACACTATTTATTGAACCAATTTCTATTTTTGAATGGAATAATGAAATCAATCAACTAAAATTGAAAGAAGAAGTGGAAATTGAAAAAATCTTACAACAGTTGACATCTCTTTTCTATCCATATATTGAAGAATTGCAAAAAGATGTAGAAATCATTCGTACGCTAGATTTCATTTTTGCAAAAGCCAAGTATTCAAAGGCGATTTCAGGAATTACGCCAATAATTAATACTAAAAAAGAAATCCATTTAATCAATGCAAGACATCCTTTGATTGATAGCACTAAAGTAGTTCCAATCTCTCTTGAATTGGGGAAAGATTTTTCAAGTTTATTAATTACTGGTCCAAATACTGGTGGAAAAACGGTTACCCTAAAAACGGTTGGCTTACTTACCTGTATGGCTTGCAGTGGTTTAAATATTCCAGCTGATGAACTTTCTAGCATTTTTGTGTTTGACAACATTTTTGCTGATATTGGAGATGACCAAAGTATTGCCGATTCTTTAAGTACCTTTTCTTCTCACATGACCAATATTGTTGAAATTACGAAACAGGCAAATGAAAATTCTTTGATTTTAGTAGATGAATTAGGTTCTGGAACTGACCCAGTTGAGGGTGCCAATTTAGCAATTGCAATTTTAGATTATTTTAAAAATTTAGGTAGCCTCACAATTGCAACAACACATTATCAAGAACTTAAAAAATATGCATTAATAACTGCTGGATTTGAAAATGCATCTGTTGAATTTGATATAGAAACATTATCTCCTACCTATAAATTATTAATTGGTGTACCAGGAAAAAGTAATGCTTTTGAGATCAGTCAAAAATTAGGCTTAAGCACTTCTATTATTGAAAAAGCAAAAAGTTTGATGTCTTCAAACGATGTACAGTTTGAAGAATTGTTAAAAAATATATATGATAATCAATTATCTATTGAAAAAGAAAAGGAAAAAATTGAGGCAGATTCTAAAGAAATTTCTTTATTAAAGGAAAAATTGCAAAAACAAAATATTGAAAAAGAAAAACAAGAAAAAGAAATTATAAACACTGCCAAAACTAAAGCTAGAAATATCTTGTTAGAAGCTAAGGAAGACGCTAATGAAATTATAAAAGAATTATCAAATGCAACAAATTCTAAGGAAGTAAATACTTTAAGGAATTCTTTAAATACCAAAATTAATGCTATTAAATTGGAAAAAACTACTTCCAATACCGTAGATGATAGCAAGAAACTTCACAAAGAAGATATCTATCCTGGAAAAGAAGTTTTGGTATCTTCTTTCAATCAGACAGGTACAATTCTTTCAAATGTTTCTAGAAATAACGAAGTTCAAGTACAAATTGGAAGTATGAAAATCAATCTAAACATCGACCAATTACAAAATTCTAAAAATGCAAATTCTGGGAAAAAAAGTTCTTATTCCACAACACATTCTTCTGCTCTTCATATTTCTAAAAGTAAGACGGTTAAACCAGAAATCAATGTTATTGGTATGAATGTTGAAGAAGCCACTTTTGTTATTGACAAATTTTTAGATGATTGTTCTTTGGCAAGGTTGGAAACTGTTAGAATTATTCATGGTAAAGGTACTGGAAAATTAAAAAATGGTATTCATCAATTTCTAAAGACAAATGCCCATGTAAAATCTTTTCGCTTAGGTACTTTTGGCGAAGGAGAAATGGGTGTGACTGTTGTTGAATTAAAATAATACATAATTGTTTAATTTTTACGATAATTATTACAATTTATGATTTTTATCTAAAAGCCCCCAGTTATCTGATAATATTTTATGAAATTAAATGTGCAAATGGAAGAATATTACAAATTCTTATATTATCAAGTGGAAAAGTCGCGGTGCGCCAGCGATTTTACGCTTGATAATGTTAGAATTTGTTTGTTCTGTAATGTTAGCCATTTAATGAATAAAATATTATCAGATAACTGGGGGCTATAAATCACAAATCCAAACTTACTATTTATTTTTTCTTACTTTTTTCTTTCTTTTCTTCTATTTCTTTGTTCTTCAAATTCTTTTCAAATCGATTTGTTATTACAAACAAAGTAACAAGATATACCAATAGTACCATTGGAATTGTTAATCTTCCAATTGGAATTCTCGTAATTGCAATAACACTAAACAATAGGATTTGTGTTAATAGTAAAATGCCTATACTTTTTGCAACAACTTTTGCTGTATTTAATTTATAATAACGAATACCTAAATATACTAATGTCACGATACCTGCAATAGCAAATGGAAGAATATATGGTTTTATTAAATCTCTTCCTCTAGTATGTGCTATATTCTCTACTTGTATATCCTCTGCTGTTAATTCTGTTCCATATTTTTCATTGATTTTCGTTATTAAATTATTTTTCTGTTCATCTGATATAGAAGTTGTTGTAATAGAAACAGAGTCTTCAAAAACTTCTACTTTTTGAATCATTACCTTTTGATTACCAAATACCTCATTGGTAATTTGTTTAATGTCTGCATTATTAAATTCTGTTTGTAAATATAATTCTACTCTTTGTGTATCTTGATATTTTAAATCAAAATTGAAACCTTTTACAGCAATCATAACAATTCCTGCCAAGATTACCAATATGATTAATATGATTTTTAGTTGTTTACTTTTTATGAATTGTTTCATCTGTAAATACCTCCTATTTTTCTGCTTTCACTTTTAACATGGTTGTTGTAATCAAATAATTATATAATGCAATCAAAGCCACACCCCAGAACATTACCATTCCAAAACTACTAATGGTTGTCCAACTTACAAAACAGAAGGCAATGATTGATATACATATTGGTACAAGTCTTATAAAGAATTCTTTATAGCTTTCCTTTATTCCTTCTTTTACCGTTTCTAGTTTTTTACTATCTTCACCGTTTTTGATCTTTAATAATAGTTTATTAATAAAGATATAGTTTAATAATATGGTTACGATTATTGCTACAATTCCTTGAATTGATACGCTTACATTTGTATATCGAATAACTAATAAGTATAAACCAATTAAACCTATAAAAGCAATTGCTGATAATAATCCATTTACTTTATATCTGATAACAAATATGATAAGCCCAATCAAAAGAACAATACCAACTGCTAAAGCCACATAAGTAATATGTGTATCTGTTATATCTGATAAGATATATTCATTTGTTTCTACATCATATTGAATTGGTAAATTTCCTGAGTCTAATACACTTGCAATTGCTGTTGCTTGTGTTAGGTTGTCTTGTAACGTGTCTGTATCTGTTGTTGCATTTCCGATAGATAATTGTAATGTACCATTTTCAATTGGTTCATCAAAACTTGTTGTCATGATTTCTTCATCATCAATTTTTAGTGTTACTTCTTTTGTTGTAGTTGTTTCCTCTTCTGTTGAATCTGTTTCACTTGAAGTTGTATTATCTGTTGTATTTTCTTCTGATGATGTATTTTCTGCTTCTGTATTTGTTGTATTATCTGTCGTGTTTGTATCTTCAGTAGTATTTGTATCGTCTGTTGTTTCTACATATGTATTACTAATGTTTTCTAATTTTTCACTACCAGCTTTGTTAAATTCAACATTTAAATATACAGTTGTTGCTGTTGATGTTGAAGAACTTGCACCATACATAACATTAACAGATTTTATATCTCCATTATCCATTAATACTTCTTGTGTATCTGCGTCAATCATTTCAAATTTTCCAACTGTATTGATATTGCTTACAAAATTATCTGTAAAATCATCTTCTGGTAATTGAACTAAAATTGTTCCTGTTTCACCATCTAAAGAGATTTCATATTCTCCTATTCCTTGGCTTTCTAATCTCTTACTAATAATTTTCTTTGTTTTTTCATAATTTTCTACTGTTAAACTTTCTGCACTGTTATTAGGTACGGTTTCTTTTGTATAGCCATTCTCTGCTAATTGTTCATCTGTCATTTCTTCTTCTGTTTGTACTTCATTTCCCTCAGCATCTTTTATGATATCTGTACTTCCTGTATTAACAGCTAGTCTAACATATCTGGCTCCTCCTAAATCCATGTCTAGTGCATAGTCTCTTACTTGATTTTCCATTCTATTTTGTACTTGTGTATATACCCCAAAAAATGAAACCATTGTAATTAGGATAATTAATACAATCATTGTGATTATTTTTATTTTTTTCATTGTTCTCTTTCCCTTCCTTATAATAACTTTGTATTGTTGATAACCAATTCAAACCAAATTTTTAGATATTTTGCTGCATATTTACTCATCATGGTTCTTTCCATAAAAATTTCAAAATAATCTAAAACTGGACATAGTTTTGTATCAATTGTTAAATTTAATTTTACTTTTCTTTCCTCAGGATTTAATTCCAAGTTTGCATTTGTTACAGCATAATTTACTCTATCGTGGATATCAAATGTTGATAAATTCTGGTTAGTTACTCTATCTCTATGCACATCTGATTTATCTGCCAATATTAACGCTGCCGATATATCACTTACTGCTGTTCCTGTTTTCTCATCATGATTTCCAATTGCCATCATAATTTCTGTTCTTTCTTCAACTGGCATTCCCATATCTTTTAAAATGTTAAATGCCATAATAGCTCCACTATGTGCATGATCTACACGATTGACACAATTTCCAATATCATGTAAATATCCTGCAATTTTTGCCAGTTCAACTGTTCTTTCTGGATACCCTAGTTTTGTTAAAATATCCCCTGCTCTTTTTGAAACGATGGAAATATGTCTATGACTATGTTCTGTATAACCGAAGCCCGTCCAATTGTTTTTGTGCACCTTTTATTAAAGCCTCAACCTCTTCGTTCTTTCTAACATCTTCTAAAGTAATCATTCGTATCCTCCTTACTTTCAAGTCTTTATAGATTTTATATTAAATTTTAAAAAATATCAACTGTTTTTGGGAATAATTGCAATATTTCTTCTACAAAATATGTGATTATTTTATCTGAATCAGTTTTGAAACTTTTATTTGAACTATACTATAATTTTTTATGAGTATATCCTAATGCTAAACTTCATAAGCAAAAAGAGATAAACTTTTTATATTGTTTATCTCTTTAATATATTTTATTATTCTTTCAATTGGCTTATCCATTTATGTTGATTTGGACTCATTAAACTAACCTACATATTTTTGTATTATTCTATTTTCTCTACTTGATAGTTGTCAGGTAATTCTATAACTGGACGAATGCCGACTATTACCATCACTTATGGGCATAAGCACATTAAGCGACCATAAACCAAACAAAGCATTATTACTATTAGTTGGAGAAGCTAAAATATACATATTTAAAAAACTATTGCTCTCATATCCTTCTAATTCAGTAAGATTAAACAATCCTTTTGCTCCATCATTATCAGTTAGCTGATCTTCTGACTTTAAATCTTCTTTTCCTCTTGCTATATTTAATTCTGCTAATGTTAAATTGTGTACACCGATTGCTCCATCCTTTAAAAATGCTGTTTCTTCTAGTTCACCTTCTGTTTGACCATTTATATTGATATAATAGCCCTCATTTTCATTTGGGTATTCGTCTTGGTCAAGTTCTCTACTAAATCTTATTTTTGTAAAATTATAATATAAACCTGCTGCTACATACATATTTGGATTATCATTGTTATCGTTATAAGAAGACCAGAATAAATCTGCATATGCATTTCTTTGAGTTGCATTTCCTGCCCAATTTCCATATGCTCCATTATACTCTTTATCTGTTATCGTTGTTTTGACATAATATAACTGTGCTGGTATCCCTGTTGATATCAGCTTTAATCCCGTATATGTTCCATCTCCATTATTTGTTCCTGTTTCTAATACTCTCCATCCAGTTTCACTTGTAAATTCATTTCCTGTAAACACATCTGTATAAGTCACATCATACTTTACATAGTCGCCTATTTCTAAAATAACAGGTTCTCTTACTAATGTACCATTATATATCTCCTTTACAGGAATTTGATAACCTTTTTCTGTTACTAATGTTTTATCTAATATGTTTCCTTCTCCATTTAGAGTTCCATAACTTGCCAAGATTGTTTCTAATTCATTTTCAGTTATTTCGGAACTTTCCTTTTCTGCCTGTATGCCTAATATGTCTGTTTGTGCTTGTTCTATTATGTTTGCTCTTTCTGTTCTTTCTGCTGCATCACTTGCTCTGGTTAAAATTCCATTTTCCCCTGTTAAGGTTGCAATTGTGACACCAGCTAATATTAATAACACAATTATGGTTATTACAAGTGCTATTAATGTTATACCTTTGGTTTGTTTTATTTTGGTTATTGAATTGTTTTTCACGTTTATTTCCTCCTATTTTCTCTTTTGTTTTTTTCTTAGAGTAATGAACTCTAAGAAAATTTTATCTGCTATAACTGTCTTATTTTCAACTTTTTATCACAGTTGTATACAAAAAACTTTGAAAATTATCGTGTCTCATTTTTTGTATTTTTTTTGAATTTTTTATTGATATTTCAGTTGTTTACTGTTATAATTTTAAAGAAGTTGAAATCTTAGAGTTCATTACTCTAGGAAATTTTTTTTGCATTTTTTCTTGTGTTATAGTATGATATATTCAAATAATTTTTGGAGGAAAATATGTCAAATACAATACCAAACTTTTTATATAATTTACTACTAAAACAATACGGAGAAGATTTAACAAATATTATTATAGATGGTTATACTCAAAAAAGACCAGTTACATTAAGAGCAAACACCTTAAAGACAAATGCCGAACATATAAAACAGTTTTTTGATTCTATGCACATTTCTTACCAAGAAGTATCTTGGTATAAGGACGCATTTATATTGGAAAAAATTTCAGAAAAAGAAATAAAAGAATTAGATATTTATCAAAATGGAGAAATCTATTTGCAAAGTTTATCTTCTATGCTTCCACCACTTGTATTATCTCCAAAAGATAATGAAAATATTTTAGACATGGCTGCTGCACCAGGTGGTAAAACGACGCAAATGTTAGCACTTTCTGAAAATAAAGCATATATTACTGCTTGTGAAAAAAATAAAATTCGAGCAGAAAGATTACAATATAACTTGCATAAACAAGGTGCTAATCGTGTAAATGTTATGATAAAAGACGCAAGATTTTTAGATGATTTCTTTTCTTTTGACAAAATTTTATTAGACGCCCCTTGTAGTGGAAGTGGTACGATTTCTATTTTTGATAAAAAATTAGAATCTACTTTTACAGAAGCTTTGGTAAAACGTTCTTCAAAAACACAAACTGACTTATTAAAAAAAGCGATTACTCTATTAAAACCAGGTCATGAAATGGTATATTCGACTTGTTCAATTTTATCTAAGGAAAATGAAGAGATAATCAAAAAATTTATCGATTTAAAGCAGATTGAAGTTCTTCCAATTGATAGTACTTTCTTTTCTAATGCTACTTTATTACCTGTTTCTATTGCTGGTACTTTGTGTATTTGCCCATCTACTTTATATGAAGGTTTTTTTGTTGCAAAATTAAAAAAGTTTGGATTATAGAATATTTTTATATTGCAATATCGTTTTTTAATATTCCTGATAGCATTGCTATTCCTTGCTCTGTAAATGCATAAGGCAAATATTTTTCACTTCTATATTTATTATTTTCTCCCTTTGATGTGGTTCCATTTTGGAACCACATTTTATCCATTTCATCCTTAGTAAGCTGAAAACAAAAATCTTCTGGAAATCTATCAATATTTCTTTTTACAGCTTTATTTACATTTTTAGTTTCATAATGATATAACATAGCTACATCACTGTCCAACATAACTTGTTTTCCTCTTATAGTATATATTAGATTTCTTATATCCACATGAGATAATTCATTTTGAATTGCTAGCTTATTTTCTTCCATAGCTTCACATCCTTTTCTTGTTTTATACAGTTTAAAACATTTGTTTGTTGTTGTCAAGAGTTTCACCATATTTATACATTTTTTCGTGCAATGTTATTTTTGGTATAATAGTAAAAAAAACAACCTACAAACTTTATAGTTCGTAAGTTGTTATAATTTGGAGCAGGTAGTGGGAATCGAACCCACGTCATCAGCTTGGAAGGCTGAGGTTCTACCATTGAACTACACCTGCATAACCCTTAACATTTATAAATTATACTGGTTTTGATTTTTTTTGTCAATAGTTTTTAGAAAATTTTGTGAAATTTCTTCTTTTTTTATTTACAAATTTTGATAACTAATATACAATATGCTTATATTGTTGTATTGGAAAATCTTATTTATTCATAATATAAAAGTTGATTTCTCCTATACAATAAAAAATGGTACTTTTACATCATAAAAACAGTAAAAAATGGTAATAATAAGAAAGGCATAAGTGAAATCAAAGATTTCGACGCACATATGTGAAGACTGCTTCGCAGTACTTCACGAATATAAAAAGCTTAACCTTGTTGTATACGGAAAAATTTACATAGAATTAATATAAAAGTCAATTTTTCCTATACAATAAGAACAAATTTGGGAGGTAACAAATGAAAAATAGAAATGAATTAAGTTATAGAGATCTAAAAATGACATGTAATACAGATGTTTTTAAATTTGAAACAACAGAAGACTTAGAGCCAATTCAAGAAGGAATTGGACAAGATCGAGGAATTAAAGCTTTACAATTCGGTATTCAAGTTGATGTAAAAGGATATAATCTATATTTGGAAGGTCCTAGTGGCGTAGGAAAAACTATGTATACAAAAAATTATTTAGATAAAGTTGCCACTAAGAAAAAAGTTCCTTCTGATTGGTGTTATATCTATAATTTTGATAATCCAAATGAACCAATTGCAGTAGAATTGCCAGCAGGTCACGGAAAAGAATTTAAAGAAGCAATGGATGGATTTATTAAAGAGATTAAAAAAGATATAAAAAAGACTTTTAACGCAGACGATTTTGAAAAAGAAAAAGCATTAATTAAACAAGAATATGAAACCAAAAGAGCTGCCTTACTTGAAAAATTGAATACAGATGCTGCTAAATATAATTTTTCTGTAAAATCTGCACAAAATGGTATTTACATGACACCTATTGTAAATGGCAAACCAATTGAAGAATCAGAATTTGATAAATTAGATGAAGATATAAAACAACAATATGAACAAAATTCTTTGATTGTCCAAGAACAAATTATGAGTGTAATAGGACAAATAAAAGAAATTGAAAGGCAATCTGATAAAAAAATATCTGAATGGCAATCTAATGTCGCTCTTTTAACAGTAAATGTGCATATCAATTATCTAAAATCTAAATATAAAAGAAATAAGAAAATCAATAAATTTCTAACAGATGTAAAGCAAGATGTTTTAAAAAATATTTCAACCTTTTTAGAAGATGACTCTCACCCAAATCATGTTGCTAATCAACAAAATCCAGTTATGAAAAAAATGGATCCTACATTAAATTATAGAGTCAACCTATTTGTTGATAATTCTACACGTGATGGTGCTCCTGTCATTATGGATACTAACTATTCTTACCATAACATTTTTGGTTCACTAGAATATGAAAATTATTATGGTTCTTTAAAAACAGACCATACTATGTTAAAAGCAGGGTTAATGCAAAAAGCAAATGGTGGATACATTATTTTCCAAGCTAAAGATTTACTTGCTAACAGTATGTGCTATGAAGCATTAAAAAAAGCATTACGTGTAAAAAATATTGGTATTGAAAATACTGCTGATCAAAGATCTTCTATGGTTTTAGTATCTCTAAAACCAGAACCTATTCCTTTAAACTTAAAGGTTATCTTAATTGGAAATGCAAATATTTATCAAACCTTATTAGCTATGGATTCTGATTTCAGAAAATTATTTAAAATAAAGGTAGAATTTGAAGATGATGCCCCTATAACAGATGATAACTTAAATAAATTAGCAAGAATCGTTCATGGATTTTGTGCTTATGAAAATCTACCACATTTAGATAAAAATGCTATGGCTCGATTAGTAGAATATGCCTCAAAACTTGCTGGTAGCCACCGTAAAGTTTCTACTCGCTTTGATGATTTAACACAAGTAGTTGGTGAAGCTGCAACATGGGCTAAGTTATCAAAATCTAAAGTTGTTACAGAAGATTTCGTCCAAAAGGCATTAGACGAAAGGATTGATCGCGTAAAAAAATATGATACTAAATATATGGAAATGATTAAAGAAAATTCCCTACTTATTAATACGTCTGGTTTTGAAGTAGGAACATTAAATGGCTTGACGATTATGAATATTGGAGATTATAGCTTTGGAAAACCTGCCAAGATAACTGTTAATACGTATACTGGTCAAAATGGAATTGTAAACATTGAAAGAGAAGTTGAAATTTCTGGACCTTCACACTCTAAAGGTGTATTAATTCTTACTGGTTATTTAGGTGAAATGTTTGCTCAAGATATTCCTCTATGCCTTACCGCTAGTATCTGTTTTGAGCAATTATATAATGGTGTAGATGGTGATAGTGCTTCTAGTACAGAATTATATGGTTTACTTTCTAGTCTTTCAGGAATTCCTATTAATCAATCTATTGCTGTTACTGGCTCTGTAAATCAAAAAGGACAAATTCAACCAATTGGTGGTGTTAATGAAAAGGTAGAAGGCTTTTTCCAAATTTGCAAAATGCGTGGATTAACTGGTCAACATGGTGTTATGATTCCTGTTCAAAATGTTGATAATTTGCAATTATCTGATGAAATTATCGATGCTGTAAAAAATAAATTATTCCACATTTATGCAATATCAACCATAGAAGAAGGAATTGAAATTTTAACAGGTGTCCCTGCTGGAAAGAAGGATAAAAATGGTAAATTCCCTTCTGGTACCATTAATGATTTAGTTTATCAAAAATTAAAACTGTATGCAAAAATAAATGCAAATAATACAAGTAATTATCCCCCGGCTTAGCCGGGGGCTTTTTACTCATAACGCCTAAAAGGCTACGTTACAAGCAGAGCCTCAA
>CALXJS010000008.1 GCA_944388685.1 uncultured Clostridia bacterium
GCTAATAAGTGTCTTCTGTTTGATTTTGTTCTTTTTACTTTTCCTGTTGCTGTTAAAGAATATCTTTTCTTTGCAGCCTTATTTGTTTTTAATTTTGGCATAATACATTCTCCTCCCTAAATTTATTTTTCAGTTTTTTTTGCAAGAATTGTAAACATATTTCTACCTTCAAGCTTTGGTGCTTTTTCTACAACTGCAATATCACTCATATCTTCTATGAATTTATTTAAAACAACTTCGCCTGCTTTTGAATTGTTTACTTCTCTTCCTCTAAATCTAACGGTTATTTTTACCTTGTTTCCATCTTGTATGAATTTTTTAGCGTTTTTAGATTTAAAACTAAAATCATGTTCTTCGATATTAGGAGTTACTCTTATTTCTTTAATTTCAAAACTTTTTTGCTTTTTCTTAGCTTCTTTTTCTTTCTTTGCTTGCTCAAACTTATATTTTCCATAGTTCATAATTTTACAAACTGGTGGATTTGCATTTGGTGAAACTAAAACTAAATCTAAGTTTTTCTCTTCGGCTTTTTCCAAAGCTTCGTTTAAAGAAATAATTCCTATTTTTTCTCCACTATCTCCGATTAGTTGAACTTCTTTTGCTCTTATTTGACCATTAATTGGTAATTCTTGTTTTATACAAAACACCTCCAATACCTTATAGAAATTGTACTTTCCTATAACGCAAAAAATTTGACTTTTGTTACAAGTCAAATCCAAAATAAAACTAGCATAAAAATATGCTAATCATATTTAATTTCTAACCTTTTTCCTCACTTGGATAAGGTGAGAAGTTTGACTTCTTCTTGTAACGTTAAATATAATATCATATTAATAGCTAGTTTGTCAAGCATTTTTCAAACTTTTTATAAAAAGGCTATATTAACCTTGTTACAGTTCAGTACACAATATTAAATGAATTCTTCCCATACCAGATTTGCTAAATCTAATCCTTTATTTGTCAGTTTTATGTAATCTCCATCTATCATAATTAATTGTTCTTCCACTAGTTTTTCTAACTCTTTTCTATATAGAAATATAGGATTATCTATATACTTTTCTTTGAATTTTGAGATTTGTACACCTTCTATTTTTCGCAAGCCTAAAAGCATATATTCTTTTTTCTTATCCTCTATGTTTTGAACCTCTTCTATTTCATAAATTTTTTCTATTTGTTTTATTTTATGAACTTTCTCTTCATCTCTTCGATTATTCTCTATATTTTTTTCTGTATCCGTCCTTTGGGCATTCGTAAATATTTTTGCTATTAGTTCATTATTTTCCACTTCCATATTATCTACGTATTCCTCAATTGTTTCACAATTAGCATATCGAATATCATTTATATATGAATGTGCACCCAACCCAATTCCAATATATTCTTTTTGTAACCAACAATTTAGATTATGCTTTGATTCTTTTCCTTCTTTTGCGAAGTTAGAAATCTCATAATGTTTATATCCATTTAATTCTAATGTATCTTTCACATACCAATACATATTTCTTTCTAAGTCTTCATCCATTTCTTGCAACTGATGGTTTCCTATTTTTTGTGCAATCACAGTTCCCTCTTCTATGATTAAAGAATACACACTAATATGCGTTGGTGCTGGTTTTAAATTTATAATTTCATTTAAACTTTCTTTTACATCCTCTATTCTTTGATTTGGTAGCCCTATCATTAAATCTACATTTATATTGTCAAATCCTACTTGATTTGCCAAACGATACGTTTCTAAAAATTGTTCAAATGAATGAATTCTACCAATTTCTTTTAAAATGCTGTTATTCGTACTTTGTAATCCAATGCTTAAACGATTGATTTTTGCCTTTTTATAATCTTCCAATTTTTTTTGATTAACCGTTCCTGGATTTACTTCAATTGTGATTTCCATATCTTCAAATTTTGTTTGATTTCGTATTAATTTCATCTCTAGCAATTCCATAATTTCTACAATATATTGGCTATCAATAAAAGAAGGCGTACCGCCACCTATATATATTGTAGTTATGTTGTAACTATCTAAAAAATCCTTATTTTGAAAATATGAATTAATCTCTTTTTTCATTGCTTCCACATAGCCTTTTACCATGTTTTGTTTATTAGAAAAAGATATAAAATCACAATAATCACATTTGTGCTGACAAAACGGTATATGTATATATATTCCTAATTCTTTATTTTCCATTTGCTATCTCCACAATTTTTTTCAATCTATAATTAACCCCTGATTTTCCGACTGGTTTTTTTAATAATTTTCCTAATTCCACCAGTGACATGTCTGGATTTTCTACTCTTAACATTGCTATTTCTTTTAAATTGTCATCCAATTTATTAAATCTACCATCTTTTTGCAATTTTTTAATCGCTCCAATTTGCTCAATTGCCGCATTAATGGTCTTATTGAGATTTGCCGTTTCGCAATTCACAATTCGATTCACTTTCCCTCTCATCTCTTTTTGTATTCGGATATCTTCAAATTGCATAACCGCTTTATTGGCACCAATTAATGCTAACAATTTTGAAATTTCCTCTCCTTCTTTAAGATAAACAGAAAACTTATTACCTGTAATTAGTGTTTTTGCATGGATATCAAATTTTTCTAACTGCTTTTTCAAAAAAATTAGATTTTCTTCATTAGATACTGCAATTTCTAAATGATAAGAATTTTCTGGATTATTAATAGACCCTGCACCCATGAAAGCCCCTCTGATAAAAGCTTTCATACTTTCTTCTAGTCGTGTATTTTTTTGTGTATCTTTCTGCATATCTTTGTTACTACTTGCTTTTATATCTTCAAATTCTGGTTTTAAGAAAATTTCATTATCTCGAATTTCTAAAAATTCTAAATTCCTAATATCCAATGACTTTGTCACAATATTAAATGTTTTTCCACTAATGTCTATGTCATGGTGAATATCTAAATTTGATAATAGTTTAGAAAATCGATTAATATTATAGTCACTTTCTGTTGAAAATCGAAGATTTTTTCCTTTTACAACAGTTGTATTTCCAGATATAACATAACCAATCAATTCAAATTTTACATTTTCTTTATTAGCTAAGTTATTTGTTTTATTTAATTCTTGTTTAATATCTGATGAAAAAGACATTGTTTTTCCTCCTTGTTGTCCATTTTGGCACGTCCCCATTAGTTCAATTTTGCTACAATCACTCTGTCATTATCAAATAAATCTTTTTTACAATACGAATTTGTATATTGTTTCTCATCTTCTATGATTTGCATGACTTCTTCTTTTTGGTCATATCCGATTTCTAGGCAGATATATCCACCATATTTTAGATATGCATATCCTTCTGCAATGATTTTTCTATAAAAATCTAAACCGTCTTCTCCACCATCTAATGCTAATCTTGGCTCTTTTCTTACTTCTCTATCTAATTTTTCAATTTCTTCTCTTCTGATATATGGCGGATTTGATACTATGATATCATATTTTTCTTGTCCTAAATTTTTAAAAAGATTCGATTCTACAAATGTAATTTTATCTTGTACATGATTATTTTTTGCATTAGAAATCGCAATATCTAATGCTTTTCCACTAATATCTAATGCTGTTATTTCTACATTTTCCAGATATTTTGCTAAAGATACCGCAATTGCTCCACTTCCTGTACATAAATCTAATATCTTTTTCGCTCTTGTTTTTTTAGCTATCTTCATAACTTCTTCTACTAATATTTCTGTGTCTTGCCTTGGTATTAACACATTTTCATCTACATAAAAGTTTAATTTCATAAATTCTTTCTGATGTGTAATATGTTCTATTGGTTCTCCTTGCTTTACCAATTCCACATATTTTAGATATTCTTGTTCTTCTTTTTCTGTTAATTTTTGGTCATCATAGACAATTAGATATTGCCTTGGCTTTTTTAGTACATATTGTAATAATAACCTTGCTTTTAATTTGGGTGTTGATACCTTTTCTAATTTTAATACTGTTACCCCTTTTATCAAAGCTTGCTTAATTGTCATATGACCACCTTCTTTCTCTTTTTCTCATTATATATGTAAAAAGAAGATAAGTCAAACTTATCTTCAATATAGCATGCCTACTATTAAATATTCCGAATAATTTATTCAAAATATATTGTCTAAAAAAGTATAATATGATAATCTATTAATAGATAATGCTCTATTTTATCTATATAAAAAAGGGGGATGGATAGATTGGAAAATAAACAAGTAGCAACAGTTAGAACAATAACTGGTGAATTAATCGGTGGATTTATCCTTTATGGAATAGTATTTAGCATTTTATATAGTTTTATATATCCAGCAATAACCAATAGGATTTCAGAAGATTCATTAATATTAACAGCTATTATAGCCATTATTCTTCAAGGAATAACCGTATTTTGTGTATGGAGATGTAGTATTGCCACTACTTTTAGAAAAAGATTAATAGAAACAAATGATGTAAAAACAGTTATGAAAAACCTTATGATTTTTACTGTTGTAATTTGTTTTTTAACTGCATTGATGAATTTTGCACAAGTTAATGAAACAGTAGAAGATACAATAAATTCAGATGCAAGTTTAAGGATTTCAGAAACATATATGCAATATTTATATGATGATGAAGAAATTGCTCAATATGAAGCTGAAAAAGAAAAAATAATCAGTGAAACTAAGACAAAATTATATACTTATTTAGCTGTTTTAGAAATTGGTTTATTGGCTGTATATTTAGGTGTAGTACCACTACAAAAAAAGGCAATTTTAAAATATGCCGTATAATTGAAAGGGGAAAATAAGATGACAATAGTATATATAATATTATTAGTAGCAATGGGAATACTTTGTGCTTTTATACATAAAAATAAAGGGTATTCTCCAATAGCTGGATTTTGTTGGGGCTTTTTCTTTTTCATAATAGGACTAATTATAGTTTTATTGGAAAGAAATAAAGAAGATCAAGTAATAGCAGATAAAGGAAGATTATCAATGACACAATGGTTGTTTATATTCTTAGGTGTAGGAATTTTATTAATAATCATATTCTTTATTATAATGAGTTTAATGTAATGTATTATATATTAAGGCCATTCACAAAAATGGTCTTAATTTTTTATTGTATAGGTACAATAAAAAAAGCCCCGCCTTAGCCGTCAGCTTTTTAATTTTTAAGGACCTGCTCCTAAAAACAGGTGGGTGCCTACCTAAATACTTATGGGCTTCTCACTATATACTGTGAGCATGCACGCCATATTTGAGAGATTAGCCCCTCTTAAAATTTGTTGGTTCTAAAAATTATGCTCTTACGTACTACGCAGGGATTTTTGTAATTCTTATTAGATTATCTATATCTTAACATATCTAAATTCTTTTTACAAATAGCTTTTTCTTTTTTAAATTTAGCTTTTCTCTTATATGATTATTCTATCTCATTTTTTCATAAGTATACTCATTTTCTTTCGATTTTCTTTATTTGATTTCTTTAATAATTTATGCTAAAATATATTTATATTTATGAGGTTTTGAAGGCTAAATGCCTTCTTTTTTTTGTTCTATAAAAAAACTTTCTATTCATTTTTTTGCATTGATCTATATTTACGTTTTTTTGTAATTACATTACATATAATAGTATGCAGAAAAATTGTAAAATACTACCTAGTAAAATAAACATATGGAAAATGGAATGCATCCATTTATGTTTTTTACCAACACCATACAAAATCGCACCTATTGAATAGGCAATTCCACCTAATAATAGTAAAGTAAATCCTACTACGCCAAGTAATTGTGGTAAAAGTGTTATCTTTACAACAATACACCATCCCATAACTAAATAGCATATCATAGAAAATTTTTTATATTTCTTAATATCAATTGAGTTTAAAACAATTCCCAATATTGCCATAGCCCATATGATGCCAAATATTGTCCAGCCTGTAGCAGTATCATATTCTCTTAAAGTACATAAAGCAAATGGTGTATATGAACCTGCTATTAACAAAAATATAGAACAATGGTCTAACACTTGGAATACTCTTTTAGAGTATCTCTTTGGACTTAATCCATGATATATACTAGACATGGTATATAGAATAATCATGGTTGCACCATAAATAGAACCACTAACCACACCATATCCATTTCCATGTACAGCTGCAAATACAATACATAAAACAGTAGCAACAATTCCTAAAACTGCTCCTACAATATGAGAAGTCATGTTGAAAATTTCTTCTCCTTTTGTATATTTGGGTAATATTCTATCTTTTAATTTTACTCTATCCATCTTTTTTTATAAGTTTACTTTAAAAAAAACTTATTCTCCTCTCTTTTATTTTAAAAGATTTATATTTCATTTTTGTTTGTGCCATTATATCATTTTTATTCATAGTATGTAAAGTGTTAGGGTAACAAAATATATACTTGACCGTTTCAGTAGCCCTCTTATATTTCTATATCGCGATAAGTGGTTACCATTTTTGCACCTTGCTTAATCAAGTCATTTGTTCCTACCGAATTCATTTCATTAATATTTCCTGGCACGACATAAACATCTCTTCCCTGCTCTAGTGCAAAATCAACTGTTAGCAAAGTTCCACTTTTCTTTTTAGCTTCTACCACAATAACTCCCTTGCTCATACCACTTATGATTCTGTTTCTAGCTGGAAAATTCATTTTTTCTGGCTTTACCCCTAAAGGATATTCTGATAGAATTGCTCCATTTTCTTTTATAATTTTCTCATATAAATATTGATTTTCTTTCGGATATATAATATCTAATCCACTACCAATAATGCCAATGGTTATGCCTTTTGCTTTTATTGCTCCAATATGTGCATGACTATCAATCCCTTTCGCTAATCCACTAACAATATTTATTCCTTGTTTGGCTAGATGATAGGAAAAATATTCTGCAACATTTCTTCCATATGTACTTGCTTCTCTACACCCTATAATACCAATTGATGGTTTATTTACTATTTGAGGATTTCCTTTTATATACAATGTTACGGGATAATCATATATATTCTTTAAAAGGGTCGGATATTCCTCATCTTCTATGCTAATAATTTGTACATTTTCTCTTTTCAAGTTTTCTATTTGTTTATCTATATGTTGTTTATTTTCTTCATTGACAATTTTATCTGCTAGTATTTCATTAAATCCTTTTAAATTTAAAATATCTGCTTTTTTTAATTGATAAATATTTTCTGGTGTTTGATACATTTTTAGTAAAATTTGCTTTCTTCTACTCCCTAATCCTTCTATTAAGGAAAGCCAAATCCAATATCTATTTTGTTCTAGTGATTTTATATTTATTCCTCCTTCTTTTTTACTATATGATTTTTATTCTCTACGCACAAGATTTGTCAACGAAAAAATTATATAGTAATTTTTTTAATACACTATTAATTCTTATTTTCACTTTTGACCAAGCTAACTTAAAATTCCATATTACATACAATAAAAGACACTTAAAAAAGTGCCCCATACGCTTCTTGCTAGACCTTAAATTAATATGGTAAATGCTAAAAAAGTCTGCAAAGCTAGATTTGTTATTTATTTTGATTAATTGTTGCTTTAATGACATTATTCATCAACATAGCTACTGTCATTGGTCCCACCCCACCTGGAACCGGTGTAATATAACTTGCCTTTTCTTTTACATCTTCAAAATCTACATCTCCCGTGATTTTTTTATCTGCTCCTCGATTAATTCCTACATCAATAATAACTGCTCCATCTTTTACCATATCTGCTGTTACATAATTTGGTTTTCCAATGGCCGCCACTAGAATATCTGCATTTTTTGTTTTTTCTTTTAAATTTTTAGTCCTTGAATGGCAAATGGTTACTGTTGCATGTTTATTTAAACAACATGCCATTAATGGTTTTCCTACAATATTGCTTCTTCCAATAATCACCAAGTTTTTTCCCTCTAAATCTATATTGTATTCTTCAAACATTTTCATAATTCCATATGGTGTGCAAGAGATAAAGGTATCTTGATTTAGTAATAATTTTCCTACATTCACTGGGTTAAATCCATCTACATCTTTCTCATAAGCAATCTCTCTAAATGCTTCATCAATATCTAGATGTTTTGGTATTGGACTTTGTAATAATATTCCATTGACAGATTTGTCTGCATTTAATGTATGAATTAAATCAATTAATTCTTTTTGTGTGATGTCTGCATTTAATATATGTTCCTCATATTGCACTCCAATTTCATTACAAGCTTTACTTTTTGTTTTTACATATACCTTAGAAGCTGGGTCATCTCCCACCATGATGACTGCAAATTTAGGTATGATTCCTTTTTTCTTTAAATTTTCACATTCTATTTTTAAGTTTCCTCTTACTTTTTTTGCTAGTTCTTTTCCATCAATTAGTACTGCCATTTTTTCATTTCATAGAGTTTCTCCTCTATATCTCCTTGTATTTTATATTTAGGTTTTTTAGGTTGCCTATAAACCTTTTCACAAATTTTTGTACCTTGCCTATTTATCAAGAATTTTATATTTCATTTTCAAAACAGATTATATACTATCCTATTTATTTTTGCAATAAATTTTATACAAAAAAAGCTACTCTGCTTTTATTTTTACAGAATAGCCTTTGAAAAAAAGGGGATGTTTATGGTTTTAATATACTACCCTTTTATGATTGATTCTTGCAAGAAATGTGAATTGTTTGTGAATTACTATCTTCTCTTCATTCTTCTACAATATTTCCATTTACATCTTTTATTGTATATCCTGTCAAATCTGGCAATTTTACATCATCTTCTGTAAGTGTATTAAATGTATATGCATAACTTGATATATTTGTATATGTGTTTCCTTCCATATCTGTTGAAGTTCCATTTATTTGTCCAATAATTCTATAGTCTTCTTTATTTACCCACATTCTATATTCTTCTTGTTCTATAAAATTGAATGAAATATTATAAGCTTCTTTTCCATTCCATCTACTATTTTGAATATTGGTTATCACTGCCATTTGAAATAAATGCCAATTATCGTCGCTTTCCGGCAACCCTGGATTAATTCCTGCACTTGAAATCGTTTCTCTATCTGCAGAATATTCTATTTTTACTGCTGTTTTTTGCTCTGGACTATTCACAATTATCCAGCTTTCTTCATTTTGTTCACTTGTGTAGATTGTTCTTTCTACAAATTCACCATTTTCTACAGAAGTATATTTCAACATTTTTGTTCCTTCATAAATCCAAAGTTCTGTCATTCCTTCTTCAATCGAATACGTTTTTGAATAATAATTTGTGCTTTTGATATCTTCTCCATATTGTTTTGAAATTTGTTTCAAGATTAAAAACTTTCTAAATGTCGCTATTAAAAATACCAATAATATTACTAAAATGACAATAACTATTTTTACCCATAAATCCATTTTTTTCTTTTCCATATAATCCCCTTCTTTCCATTTATAATATCTTTTGTTTAAAGTTCTTTAATTTATTAATTTTTTTGCAGATTAGTCATCAGAATTCAATACATCTAATGCTTTATATTCTATATCTTCCATGTGTGGAAACATTTCTTTTACCCTTTTTAATGTTAACACTGTCATTTTTGGTTGTGGATTTTTAGGATTTGTAGATAATAGCTTTTGTGTATAACAATTTGATGCTGTTTTAAATAATAAATAGCGATTTCTTACATATGTATAATAAATTTGATAACCATCATCTAAATCTTCCCACATCATTTCAAATGTATAGTTTTTGTCCATGTTTTATCTCATTCCTTTCTTTATATAGGCAAATCTGGATTGGGAGAAAAGAATTGTGCTTTTGGCTAGGCAAACACGCAAGAAAACCGGAAGCATGCTTTTTGCACGTTGAGGATTTTCGCATGCGAAGTTTAACAACGCCAAAACGCAATTATTTTCCCCCACTTCATTTTATCATTTCCTTAAATTCTGCTTCTGTGATAATCGTAACACCTAAATTTTGTGCTTTTGTTAATTTGCTTCCTGCCTCTTCTCCTGCTAACACATAATTCGTTTTCTTTGATACGGTTCCTGATGTTTTTCCTCCAAATTTTTCTATGATTTCAGAGGCTTCGTTTCTTGTGAATTCTTCTAAGCTTCCAGTTAAGACAAATGTTTTTCCCTCAAATCGGTTATCTTCACTTTCCTCTTCTAGTGAATTCATATTCACACCTGCTGTTTTTAATTTATTAATCAAATCTATTGTTTGCTCTTCTTGGAAAAATTCTCTAACACTATTTGCAACAATTGGTCCAATATCATCTATCATGCTTAATTCTTCAAAACTAGCATTTATTAGATTATCTATCGTTTTATATTTTTTTGCTAACATTCTAGAAGCCTTTACCCCAACATGACGAATTCCTAATGCTGTTATTAGTTTTGATAAATCATTTTGTTTACTTCTTTCTATGGCGTCTACTAAATTTTGTGCAAATTTCTTTCCATTTTTCTTTAAAGACGCTATATCTTCAAATTTTAATGTATAGATATCTGCTATATTTTTTATTAAATGGTTGTCCAATAATTGTTGAATAATATTTTCTCCAAGTCCTGAAATATCCATTGCTTCTCTTGAAACAAAATGAACTAAGTTTCTAAACAATTTTGCTGGACATTCAATACCTGTACATCTTACTGCTGATTCTCCCTCTTCTCTTACTGTTGGGGCACCACAGACTGGACATGCTTTTGGCATTTCAAAGTCTTTTTCATTACCTGTTCTTTTATTCTTTACCACTTCTACAATTTCTGGAATGACATCTCCTGCTTTTTGAATGACAACTGTATCTCCAATTTTTAAGTCTTTCTCTTTGATAAAATCCTCATTATGAAGTGTGGTTTTTGATATAGTAGAACCAGCTACTTTAACCGGCTCTAATATTGCCATTGGTGTGATAACACCTGTTCTTCCTACTTGGCAGACAATATCTTTTAAAAGTGTCTCTTTTTTCTCTGGTGGATATTTATATGCCACTGCCCATCTTGGAACCTTTATGGTTGAGCCTAGGATTTCTCTAAAATGTAAGTCATCTACTTTGATAACGGCTCCATCAATTCCGAATGTTAAGTTTTCTCTATCTTCTCCAATTTTTTCAATTGCCGCTTCTGCCTCTTTAATGGTTTTGCAAGGAATTCTAACAGGATTTACATTAAAGCCTAATTTACTTAAATATTCCAATTCTTCAAAATGAGAGTTGAAAGTTTTTCCTTCTATTTTTTGTACATTGAAAATATAGATATCTAGTGGTCTTTTGGCTGTTATTTTACTATCTAGCTGTCTTAAAGAACCTGCTGCTGCATTTCTAGCGTTTGCAAACAGTTCTTCCTCATTTTCTTCTCTTTCTTGGTTCATTATTTCGAAGTCTTGTTTTGAAATAAAGACTTCTCCTCTAACCGTAATATCAATCTTATCGGTTAGTTCCATAGGAATAGTTTTCACTGTTTTTAGGTTTTCTGTTACATCTTCTCCAATTAGTCCATTTCCTCTGGTAGCACCTCTTACAAACTTTCCTTGCTTATATTCTAAAGCAGCAGACAAACCATCTATTTTGGTTTCCACAACATAGTTTACATCTTTTATTCCATTTTCTTCTGCTTGTTTTTGAATTCTTTCATCAAACTCTTCCACTTCTTCAAAACTAAAAACATCTTGCAAACTTTGAAGTGGCACTTCATGCGTTACTTTTTGGAACCCTTCTTTAACATGTCCACCTACTTTTTGCGTTAGAGAATCCTTTGAAATAAATTCTGGATATTTTTTCTCTAAATTACGTAATTCTACCATTAACATGTCATATTCAAAATCTGATATTTCTGGTTTGTCATCATCATAATATTTTTTTGCATAATATTCTGTCTTTTCTCTTAATTCTTCTATTCTTTTTTTGGCTTCTGTTTTATTCATCTCGCACCTCTTATTTTTTATGTTCAAAATTTAATGATTTTTTATTATCTAGAAAAAAACAACTCCTATCTCGACCTTATATAGATTTTTCTATTCTTATTGTATTTTTTCTACATATATTTTATCATTTACTGCTACTACTGTATAGCTGTTTAAATTTTTTATCTCTTTTATTTCTTCAAAATTTCCATATTCCTCTATTTGCTTTTTCGCTTCTTCTTGTTTTTCTTTTAGCTTTCCTGCCTCTTCCTTTTTTAAATACTTAAATTCTATCATCACACCTTTATATCCTTTGCTTTGGTCTTTTGGTATTAATAGAATATCTGGGTATTTTCTTTGGACTTCCATTTCTGATTTTAATCTAAATATTTTTAAGTTCATGGCTATACAGTAAAAAATTAATTTTACATATTTTTCATCAAATCTTTGGTAATCTCTGTTGGATAAATTTTTTAAATATTTTCCTAACATTTCTACAATTTTGTCTATCTTTCCTTCTAATGCAATTTCTCGTAGCATTTCATTATAATCACTTTCTGTTACTTGTAAGTCTGTTTCTTGTTTTAAAATCTCCAAAAAGTACTCTGAATAAATTTCTTTCATTACTTTATTGGGAATTTTTAGTTCTGGCTTTTCAAATTCTTCTCCTGCGATTGTTAAATATCCTAAGTAAAATAACATAGATATTAAATCCATCTCTGTAAATTCCATGGCTGGATTAAATTTTTGCCTTATATCACTAACAATCCCTTCTCCTGATACTGTCTTTTCAATTACGTTTTCTCTTTCTTCTCCTTTGCACAAATCTAGCATTCTTCCTAATTTTGTATAATCACTTGCTATGTTCATGTCAATTAATTGGTCTGGTATTTCTTGAAATCTTGCATAATTATTTAAGAAATATAAACACATATTAGAGTTATATATTTTTTCTTTTCCATGTAAAGAAAATCTATATCCATCATAATTTTCTCTCATTATTGGTAATAGTTCTTCTTGTTTTTCTTCTTCTATATTTTGTTCTTTCATTAATTCTTTTAATTCTTGTTCAGTAAATCCCATCATTTCATTAAATTCTCTATCTTGCGTTATATCTGTACTTATATTAAACCCTGATGTTAAGCTATCTAATGTGATTGGTGCTACACCTGTTATAAATATTCTATCTACTACACTTTCTGTTCCTTTTTTCAATATTTCATACCATTTTCTTACTTTCCCGTTTTTTGATACCAAATTTTTAAATTGATTTGTATTAAATCCTAGTAATTCATTTGCAAAGTGGTCGTATTCATCTATGATTACGTAGATCTTTTCTTCTGCTTTTTGTATTCCAAATGCTTTTATTAGATTATCTAATATATTTTCTGCCTCATCATCTGTATTGATATAAAAATCTAATCCATATTTTTTTACAAACACATTAATTGATGAAGCAACTTCTTTTTTAAACCCTTTCATCGTTGTTTCTTCATTTTCTGTATCAATTCCTGAAAAATTAAATTTTAATATGTGATAGCTATTTTTTAATTTTGTTGGATGTTTTCCTATATATGTATTTCCATATAGCTTTTCAAATTTATCTGCTTTTTTGAAATCGTAATAGTTTTCTAATGTACTTGTAAATAACGTTTTTCCAAATTTTCTTGGGCGTAAAAATAAAATCCTTTTTTCTGCTAAATTTTCCAATTTTTCTATATATATTGTTTTATCTACATAATAATATCCATCTTCTACTAATTCTTCGTAATTACTAATTCCATATGGTAATTTTTTCACTTTAACCACTTCCATTCTTTAATTTTTGTTAAATGGCATGAAAATTTTGGCAATTTTATCTATACCTACATTCTTTAATTTATTATCTATTATAAATTGTCAAAATAACATCCCCTTTGGCAACTTTTGTAATTTTGTTTTCTTTCCTATTATATACAATTATGATAAAAAAATAAAGGAATTTATAAAAATTCCTTTATGAAAAATTTAGGCTCTGTTACAAATCATAACCCCCTTTGAAAAGGGGGGTTTGACATTAAGCCCTATAAGGGCTAATTACTAGCAGCACCTATAAGGTGCTTTTAAATTGCAAACCTTCTTTGTTTATTTTATTCTGCTAGCTTCTCTATCCTCTTCTTCTTGATTTTGTATATATTTTTTTACTGCTTCTTCTGTTATATCTCCTACTGTTGTTACATAATATCCTGTTGCCCAAAACTCATTATGCCATTTTTTCTTTAGTTCTGGATATTTTTCAAATATTCTTATTGCACTTCTTCCTTTTAAATATCCCATAAAATTTGATACGCTTTCCTTCGGTGGTATACTTACGCATAAATGTACATGGTCTATACATACTGCTCCTTCTATTATTTCTACATTTTTATATCTGCATAAATTTCTTATTATTTCTCTTATATCTCCTCTCAATCTTCCGTACAATACTTTTTGCCTATATTTTGGTATAAATATAATATGGTACTGGCATTTCCACTTTGTATGTGATAAACTATATTTGTTCATATTGACCTCCTATGATTTTTTATTTTGGTTTGCAATTCCTTAATATTATATCATAGGAGGTCTTTATGAATTCTTGAACGCTACCGCTTATCTTTACACACAGGCATAGCCTGTGGATTGTCAACCACTATTCACAGTTCAAATTACTTAAACATAGAAACAACAACATATAAATATTTTATGAGATTAAATGTGCCAATGAAAGAATATTATAAATTCTTAAATTATCAAGTGGAAAAGTCGCGGTGCGCCAGCGATTTTACACTTGATAATGTTAGAATTTGTTTATTCTGTAATGTTAGCCATTTAATGAATAAAATATTTATATGTTGTTGTTTCTATGTTGCTTTAGAAATTGACTTTGAATTGTAACTAGGCTCTATAATTATATAATAAATGTTGGATTTAAAAATGTACTGGACACAAAAAATTTCAACATTTTAACTTATTGATTTATCTTGTTTTTCTACTACTTCATTTTTATTTTTATAAATACTATTTTCTGGAACAACTCCTCTTACAGAAGACAATGGATAAATATTAGAATTTCTACCAATTACTGTTCCTGGATTTAATACAGAACCACAACCTACTTCTACATTATCGCCAAGCATAGCACCTACTTTTTTTCTATTTGTTTCTATTTTTTCTGTTCCATTTTTGATGATTACTAATTGTTTATCTGATTTTACATTAGATGTAATAGAACCTGCTCCCATATGGGCTTTATATCCTAATATAGAATCTCCTACATAGTTATAGTGTGGCACTTGCACTTTATTAAATAAAATAACATTTTTTAATTCTGTTGAATTTCCAACAACAGCACCCTCTCCTACGATAGCATTTCCTCTAATAAATGCACAATGCCTTATTTCTGCTTCTTTACCAATAATAGCAGGTCCATTAATGTATGCTGTTGGAGCAACTTTTGCGGTTTTAGCAATCCATACATTTTCTCCCACTTTTTGATATTCATCTAGAGATAATGTTTCCCCAAGTTTTAATATATATTCCCCTATATTAGGTAAAACTTCCCATGGATATTCACTTTTTTCTAATAATTCTTTTGCCATTGTTTCATCAAGATTATACAAGTTTATAATTTTGCATTCTTCCATTTTTTTCAATCCTTTCCAAATTTTTTGTTTATTATTCTTAATTAGAATACCTTTCCTATCTCACACTTTATTTTATTCTACTATTAAACAAATTTTATCAATGTTTTGCTATAATCACATATCATCCTATTTTGATAAAAAATATTTGGATCATAGCAGGCTTTTTTTATTTAACTATATTTATAAAAGAAGCATAAAGATTTATTAACGTAAAAAAATTCTGTAACAATTTTTCTGTACAATTTTCAGAGTAACTGCAATCTTCTAAAATTTTAAAAACTCACAAATCTCCGTCTATTAACAAAGGGATTTTTGAGTCTGTCCCCAAAATCCCTTAATTTCTGTTCCAGAATTTTTCATACAATTCTTTTGCTGTTTTAGGACTATCATCACCGTCTTTATTTTTTACTGGTGCAAAATCATCTTCTCTTTTTCCTCTTAATATAGCAATATCATCAAATAATTCAAACGCATCAAAAATAAATGATTCAAATTTATAAGAATTTGGCTCTGTTGGAATAACTTCTTTTCCACTTTCATCTATGTAAGCATTTTTCTTAAAAGCACTATGATATATTAAGGTTTCTTTACTAATTTTTTCAATTGCTTCTATTGTATATAAATTACACATGATATGGGCTTCTCCATATTTTAATTCTCCATCACTATCTACTTCTTCTGCCATTTTGTCTGGCATTTCAGAATATTCAATAACTTTTGGATGTCCATTCATTTTTCCAAAAACCCCAACTCTTTCATGTGCATTTGCTTTTACTATTGATTTTGAAGCAATTTGAACATTTTTCTTAATGGCCATTCCTAACAAAATAGTATCTGCCATTTTTAATAAAGCATTATCGACACCTCCGATAAATACCCATTTTATGCCTTTTTCTTTCATTTCCGCTAAACAACCCGTTGCTCTTAATGATGCATATGTGCCACCATTTCCATCAGATGCTTCTTTTATTTTCATATCTTTTCCTACCAATAACTTTCCATTTACATCTAATAATGGTAGTTCACTTTGTGTAAAAAATCTCACTGAAGCTTTATCATAACCAAAATAATTATGCTTTTCCATGAAGTTTATTGTTTCTTCATTATTTTCTTTACTTGTCATAATATACCATGGAATTATTTTTCCATATTTTTGATTCGCTTCTTTTAAGTTTTCCGCCAGAATTTCAAATAAATATTTTCCTTTTCCATACACATCTAATTTAAATGTTCCTTTTGGTCCTGAATGTCCTAGTCTTGTTCCTTGCCCTCCTGCCATCGTAACAACTGCATATTCGCCATTTCTCAAAGTTTCTTCTCCTAATTTTTGAAATTCCTCTTTCTGTTCTTCTGCTAATTTTTTCTTATCTAGATATGGTAATGGCTCTATCTTCTTTTCTTTTATTTCTATTTCCTTTTTTGTATTATCATATAATTCTTTTAATTGGTGAAAATCAATTTTGCTAATTTGATCTATTAATGCTTGTTTTTTCTCTCCATCCAACTTTTCCAACAATCTTATAATATGTTCTTGATTATATGTTTTTAATAAATCTATTGTATCCTGTACTTTATTCATTTTGTTTCGCCCCTTTTAGCTAATATACTATAATATATGTTTTAATTTTAATATTGCTATTTTACCATAAATATTGGATTTTTTCAAGTTTTTTGGAAAACTTGTCATAAACCTAAAGAAAGTCCAATATACATTAATAAAAGTAATTAAGAACAAAAGCGACATATTAAAAACTTTGTCCTTTTCGTTAACTTATTTGTCGCGTCTTTGTTCGTGTGCCAATTTTACGTAAGTAAAATTGTGTACAATGGCTGATGTTATAGGAAAATCTTTGATTTTTCCTATAACAGAACAAAAGCGACATATTAAAAACTTTGTCCTTTTCGTTAACCTATTTGTCGCGTCTTTGTTCGTGTGCCAATTTTACGTAAGTAAAATTAATTTATTTCTAGGAAAAACAATTTCTAGAAATATACAAACATCTAGAAAGTAATTAAAAGGAGGTATATAGATGGAAAATACAAGATTGTATCAAGACATCGCAAAAAGGACTGATGGAGATATTTATGTTGGCGTAGTTGGTCCTGTACGAACTGGTAAGTCCACCTTTATCAAAAGATTTATGGATTTATTAGTTATTCCCAACATAGATAACGAATACAAAAAGGAAAGGGCTAAAGATGAATTGCCACAAAGTGCTGGTGGTAGAACCATTATGACAACAGAACCTAAATTTGTTCCAAACGAGGCAATTGAAATTACTTTAAATGATAATTTAAAATTTAAAACTAGACTTGTTGATTGTGTTGGTTATCTCGTAGATAATGCAATTGGCTATTTAGAAGATGACATGCCTAGAATGGTTAAAACACCTTGGTCTGAGGAAGAAATTCCTTTTGAAACAGCTGCTGAAATTGGAACAAAGAAAGTAATTGAAGAACATTCTACAATTGGCATTTTAGTTACCACTGATGGAAGTATTACAGATATTCCAAGGGAAGATTATATTAAAGCTGAGGAAAGAGTTGTAAACGAGTTAAAAGCTTTGAACAAACCATTTATCATTTTATTAAACTCAAATGACCCTGATTCAGACTATACGAAAGAACTTGCAGAAAACTTAAGTGAAAAATACAATACCTCTGTTATGCCTCTTAATTGTGAATATTTAACCATTGAAAATATTAATACTATGTTTTCTAAAGTTCTATATGAATTTCCTGTTGACCAAATCTGTATCAAATTTCCTAGATGGATTGATGGATTGGACATATCACATCCTTTAAAAACAGAATTATATAAACAAATTAAAGATGCCTTTTCTAACGTAAATGTTTTAAAAGAAATCTCAGGTTGCGTAGAAACTATCAAACAAACAGAAATCATTTCAAAAACATCTATAACAGATATCCAATTAGGAACAGGAAAAGTCAATGTAGAAATCACTTTAAAGGAAGAGTTGTTCTATCAGGTACTTTCTGAAATCACAGGTGTTACCGTTTCTAATGAAGGCGATTTGTTTAGTATTATTTCTGAATTAGCTGATGTAAAAAAGAAATATGATAAAATTGCTTACGCCTTAGATGAAGTAAACAGAAAAGGCTATGGCATTGTTACCCCTTCAATGGACGAATTAATTTTAGAAGAACCTGAAATGGTAAAACAAGGTTCTAAATTTGGTGTAAAACTAAAAGCAATGGCACCTTCTATTCATCTAATAAAGACAAATGTTGCAACAGAAGTATGCCCAATTGTTGGTTCTGAAAAACAATCAGAAGAACTTGTAAACTACCTACTTTCTGGATTTGAAAGCGATCCTCAAAAAATATGGGAATCAAACATCTTTGGAAAAAGTTTACATGAATTAGTGAATGAAGGTTTACAAACCAAACTTGCAAAAATGCCTGAAGAAGCCCAAATCAAATTACAAGAAACCTTAGAAAGAATTGTTAATGAAGGCAGTGGTGGATTAATTTGTATTATCCTTTAAAAGAGACAAAAAGGGACGTAGCACCAATTGTCTCTTTTTTGTCGTAATTTGTCGATTTGATTTTTATTAAAATTTTATTTTTACTAAATTAATATAAATGTTTCTAGTATTTGCAAAGCCCGAAGGGTAATTCCCTCCGGGTTGCTTATTTGTATGTTTTAATTGTTATACACTTCCATAGGCTCAGCTGGTTCCACTAATATTTTTACCACCTGAAGCCTATTTTCAATTGTTTCTTCCAAATCTTCATTGGAAATTTGGAGAGCATCTCCTTGATATTTGGCTAAAATCTTTATTTCATTATTATCATTAAATTTTGCCAAAAATAAATTACCTTTTCCATCTCCGATTTCATAATAAGCAATATTACTAACGCTTCCTAAGTGCGTAAGTCTGTTTCCAGGAATTGAATATATTATAGGTTTTCTATTTGATGTTGGTAGGGGGAGTTCCAATATTTCTCCAGTGTCCCTGCCTTTTATTGTAGCTATATATACATTTGCTACTTCATCAATTGGCTCAATATTGTCCCATTCTCCCCTCCATTCCATAATGCCTCTCTCTTTTGTGACTTCGTAAATTTTCCATTTACCATTCAGAGGTTTATTTACTTGAAATCGGTTGGGACTGTTTTTTGAAGAAATATTCATGTTTTCTTCATACTTATAGCCCTCAAACCTTTTTTGAAATGGCTCAGAAATAACTATTTTCTCATCTCTGAGGTACACGTATTTAAAACCTTTCCCGTCAAGCATTTCTATCCCAGCATTCATAACTGGGTGGCCCCACTTCTCGAAGGGTCTAATTCTTCCATCAATTTCTGTTATTTTACCCGAAGAAGTCCATAGCATTCTACTATACATATTTCTCCTATTCTCTTGGAATAGGACTCCTTCTGTTCCATAAGACTGAAACCAACGGAAACCTGCTAATTCTTGAATTTCGACAACTCCAGGTTTGTCTTTCCATTTTTTAAACACTTTGTCACCAGTAGAAATTAGCAAATATTCTTCATTTTGTCCAGTTTCTATTACTTCATAATGAAACTGGGGGTCTTCACGAAATGGTGCCAACAACATTTCTTTCTCTTCATCAATTATGGCTTGCTCTAATTCACCAGATTCGTTTTGTCTCTGCACAATAGAAATACCATATTCCTTAAGAATACCATCTTTGTTATACCAATACTCTCCTTTTCGCATCCGCAGATACTTACAAAATTCCCCTTTGACTCTTAACATACATTTTCCTCTCTCTCTCGCTAATATCCAGCTTAAAATTGTTTACAGTTACTAACTTGCACTAGTATATCATAAAAGTAACTCTTTTTCAACATTATGTAACTTAAAGATTTTTCCTTCTCAATTGTCCACAAGCTGCATCAATGTCTGAACCTAGTTCTCTTCTAATCGTTGCAACAATTCCGTGCTCATTTAAATAATCTCGAAATTTCATAATATTTTCGTTTGAACTTTTTGTATATGCTCCATTTTCAATCTTATTAATTGGAATTAAATTCACATGGCAAAGCATGCCTTTTAGCAATTTTACTAATCGTTTGGCATCTTCCAAATTATCATTGTTTTCTTTTGCTAAAGCATATTCAAACGAAATTCTTCTATGTGTTTTTTCTATATAGTCTTTACACGCTTGCATTAATTTCTCTATATTGTATGTGTTGTTGACAGGCATCATTTTGCTTCTTTGCTCGTCTGTTGTGGCATGCAAAGAAATGGATAATGTACATTGTATATTTTCTTCTGCTAATTGGTAGATTTTAGGCACTAATCCACTGGTAGATATACTGATATGTCTAGCACCAATATTCAATCCTTTTGGATGATTGATAATTCTAATGGCTTTTACGACATTATCATAATTGTCTAAAGGTTCTCCAATTCCCATAAATACAATATTGGAAATTCTAACACCTGCCTCTCTTTCTACTGCCATAATTTGTTCTATGATTTCTCCTGCTGTTAAATTTCTTGCAAATGGAATTCCTGTAGAAGCACAGAATTTGCATCCCATTTTACATCCAATTTGGGATGATACACATATGCTAAATCCATGATGATACTCCATTAATACGGTTTCAATAGCATTTTCATCTAATACGTCAAATAAATATTTTTTTGTTCCATCTGATGCCACTTGTTTTTTTAATATTTTGAATTCTTTAATCTCATATGTTTGTTTTAATTTTTCTCTTAATTCTAGTGATAAATTTGTCATGTCATCAAAATTAGATACTCTTGTTTCATAAAGCCATTTAAAAATTTGCTCTGCTCGAAATGGTTTTTCTCCTAGTTCTTTTAATGCTTCTTTCAATTCGTCTAAACTATAGTCTTTGATATTTTTCATTTTCTTTCCTCTCTTATATTTTTATACCAATGATTCTTACTGTCCTATTATATCATGTTTTCTCAGTTTTTTCATCATTATAAAGAAAAAAGATGTGTTTGCTTTATTTTTAGTTAACACTGCACACCGATTATTAACTTTTTTAGCAAACCATCTTTTTTTATCTCTAATTTCTTTACTATACACTTTTCTTATTTAAATATTGTATACGCTGTTTTTTTGGTAATTCATATATTTCTAATGTATCCCCATTCTTATTCTGCTTATTTAATGCTACTGCATTGATTTGATTGTTATAGTAAGTTTTAAAATAATAAATTCCTTTCGTTGCATTGATACAAGAAGAATATGTTGTCATATCATAGTTATTTTCTTTGGTTATGACACTTCCTTTTATCATGGAAACAGAATCTAAAATATGAAAAAATTGAGAAATTGAACTTTCTTCATCTTCGTCTGTAATTGAATTGTATTTATAAAATGTAGCCCTTACAAATCTAGACGTCGGTGTTACGTCTCCTGGTAATCCAAGCATTCCAAAACCTTGCCCATAAGGTTGTAAAGAAACTTTTTCTGAAAATATATTTGCTGGATTTTTAGCTGAAATATTCATATAATTGTTCATATTGATATCATGATAATAAAATGGTGGATTATTGGTTAAAACCCCATAGGGATTTTCATAAATTTGTAATCCTGTTTTTGTTTGCTCTAACACAATACATTCTTTCTCATCACTTATCATCCAATGTAATTCTGCAACTGGTATCTTTTCTTGAAATGCATGATTGGTTATATTTATTTTTTCTAAATTTTTTCTCAACTCTGCGATATTTGAAAAATTTCCTAAACACCATGGGATAAGTTCAAATGAAGCAATATTGATATATGCTTCCTTTTCTTCGTAATATACTGCATTTCCTGGAAAATATAGACCTGCCATGCACAATCCCTTTTCATTTACTGCATCAGCATATAATGGATAATCTTCCATGACTGTTGCCATCCCCATTATGGCATATTTTGTTTTTAATTTTACTTTATTTTTTAAGTTCAATTCGTAATTTCTAGGGGTAATTACCACTTTTTCTCCAAAGGAATATTCTAAATCTAAATTTCTTCCAAAATAGAAATCTTTTGTCTTAAAATTAATACAAGTACACATATTTTCTCCTTTTTCCTTTTTATATTTTTAGCAATTTCATTTTTATTATTTTTGAATTTCCTCTAAAGACCTTTGATTTCTTTTGGAATAATAATATTTTGAGGTCTATTGATTTTTAACAATTGTTGATAATTTTCAATAATTTCATAATCCCTTCCATAAAAAAACATCATCAGTCTTCTTCTTATTTTATCAAATTTTGTTTGTTTTATAACAATTAATCCTGTTTCTATTTTTTTATGTGGCATAAAATCACCAACCTTTATTTTTTTCAACTAATTGCCAAAATACCCCATCCCTTTTGGCAACTTTTTACTTTGTTAGCATTATATCATTATCCTTTTTTATATACAAGAAAAATTTTTTGACTTTTTTTAATTTGGTATTACATCAAATTTCCAAATATGGTATAATAAATAAGTATGTAAACGTGTAGCTTTTGTGCGTAAGTCCAGTTTAGTTATGCGTTATTTTTATGCCTCTATTGAGAACTTAGATTAATATGACTGCAGAAAATAGAAAAAAGTTCTCGTGAAGCATAATTTATTATATCGAAAGGAGGATTTTTTATGCCAACAAATAAAAAAGAAGGTATCATTTTTGGAATTAGTATGTGTTTAATTATGGTATTTTTTATGGGACTTTTAAATATTTCAATTCATTTAGGTGGATTTAATTTTAACTCTATAAAAACGGCTATCATTGCTTTTCCTGTGACATTTATTATTGCTTTTATTTTAGAAAATGTGGTTATTGGAAAAATCAATCATCTATTATTAGAAAAATTTGTTGATAAATCTGATAGTATGAATGCACATATTCTTTTTAATTGTTTCTTTATTGTTACCTTAATGTCTTTGGTTATGACAATTATTGGTGGATTTTTAGGTGGAGATAATGCTCAAACTATTTTTGGTGAATTTTTTATTAGATGGCCTAGAAACTTCTGTGCAGCATTTTTCTTAAATATCTTAGTTGCTGGTCCTATCAGTAGAGCAATTTTAAGAGCAATTCAATCTAAAAATGAGACAGTAGATAATTCTGTTTTAGCTAATCAAAATAATGATTAGTCTTTCTATATTTCAAAAAATGACGATTTGGAAATTCATTCCTTTGTGGAATTCTCCAAATCGTCATTTTTATCCTAACTTATTTTTGTAATAACAATTTCATGAATATAATTAAAACGTTTACTTTTTATGGTTAAAATGTCTCAAACAGAAACGTCCCCAATTGGACATTACAAAATTTTATCTGCCATTTCTTCCATTTGTTTGATATTTTCATCACTCATTGTTGATTTTATCGTTATTAATGGTTCAATAATATTTATATCTTTCATTTCTTGTAATACATTTTTCATACATTTTCCAGCTGAAGGTGCCCATGAACCATTTTCTATAATACCTACGGTTCTATTTTGATAATTTCTTTCTTTTAATCTGTCTAAAAATTGCTTCATAGGTGGGAATACCCCTGCATTATAACTAGATGACGCAACAATTAAATGAGAGTATCTGAAAGCATCTTCTACTGCTTCTGCCCAATCTTCTTTTGTTAAATCTCCTAATACAACCTTTTTTGCTCCCTTTTCCTTTAAAATTTCTGCCAATTTTTCTGCTGATTTTAATGTATTTCCATAAATAGAACTACATGCTATATAGATTCCCTCTTCTTCTGGTTTATAACTACTCCATGTATTATATTTATCAATATAATATCCTAAATTTTCTTTTAAAATTGGTCCATGTAAAGGACAAATCATTTGAATGTCTAAGTTTGCTGCTTTTTTTAATAAAGCTTGTACTTGCATTCCATATTTTCCAACGATTCCAAAATAATATCTTCTTGCTTCACAGTCCCAATCTTCTTCTGGCTCTATGGCACCAAATTTTCCAAATCCATCTGCTGAAAATAGGATTTTTTCTGTTTGCTCATATGTTACCATAACCTCTGGCCAATGTACCATTGGTGCCATGAAGAATTGTAATTTATGGTTTCCAATGTCTAATACATCACCTTCCATAACAACAAATTTACGATTAGAGAAATCGATTTCTTTAAAGAAATTGGCTAGCATATTAAAGGTTATTTGATTCCCTACAATTTTCATTTCTGGATATCTTTTTGCAAGTATCCCTATGTTATAGGCATGGTCTGGCTCCATATGAGAAACAATTAAATAATCTGGTTTTTCACCTTCTAATGCTTTTTCTAAGTTTTCTATCCATTTGTCTGTTAATTTTTCATCAATCGTATCTAATACCACATTTTTCTTATCTTTTATTACATAAGAATTATAACTCATTCCATTTTCTAATACATATTGATTTTCAAATATTTTAATATTTTTATCACTTGCACCTATATGAATAATATCTTTTGAAATTGTCATATCACTTTTTATTTTCATTTTTATACTCATTCCTTTCTTAAGGTTTTCATAACGATTGTATTCTATCTATTATTCATTATTTTGTGTAATTGTTATGCTTGTTATTCTTCCTTCGCCATTATATTGCATTTCTACATTGTAAGTAGATGCTGTATTTATGCTTTCTGCTGGTACTTCAGTCGTATCTTTTGTAATCGTAACATCTCCCGTAACTTCTACCTTTTGATTATCTTCTGTTGCACTCATATTATTAGATACGACTGTTTGCAACATTGCTCTTACGCTTGTTCCACTTTGTTCTCCTTCATATTGCATAAATTTACTATTAAATGCTGCAATTTCTGTTTCAGATATAGTACCTGAACTTTCATCAATAGCCTCTGATGCTTGATTATATATTAATGTATTTAATGAAACCAATGGGAAAGTATACATAATTGGATTTCCATATTCACTAAACCCAATCTCCTCCATTTGCATGTCATTTACTTCTATAATTCTTTCAATCATTGATGCTAATAATGTCATAATTTGATCACTATCATATTCATTTAATATTTGTACTTCATCTTCTGCATAATCTGTAATATTAATATCTTCTTTAAATGTATCTGTACAGTTTAAAGTTTGAACTAGATTTTGTTCTTCCCCATCTATTGTTCCAGTCATTCCGAATTGATACGTTTCATTAACACTTGATAATTGTTCTAATCCTTGATAACTTGCAGATGCGAAATAGGTTAGCGTATCTGTTGATTCTGTATCACTAACTTTTAGTTCAAAATTATAGTTCACTGTACCATCACTATTAGACTTTTCTATTTTAAATTGATTTTCGGCTATATTAACAGAAATACCTGTTAATCTTTCATTTATTTGAGAAACTGTAATAGAAGATGTTCCTTCTGCCACTTCTTGTGTATTTAATGTATCTATATATTCTTGTACCATAGTTTCTAATGATACTTCCTCTGTATCATCTGTATTTGCCATGTTTATATATAGTCCAAAAACATTCTCTATTTTAGGTAATAATACCGTATCATTTTTTAATGCCTCTAAAAGTGCAATTACTAATTCTTTTAATTCTTGATTAGTGATTTCTACATAATAATTAACTTGACCATTTTCTTCACTTCTACCAAATTCCTTTTCTTTTATTTTGTCCTCTATGATTGGTAAATATGTATTTCTTATTTGTTCTCTTTCTTCTTCTGTCATATTTAAAATTTCATTAATATTATTATCTTCAAAAAAGTTTATTGTATCTGGAAAATTTTCTGTAGTATCCATTCCAAATTTTTCTGCCATTTCTTTTAAATTACTATTTTCTATTCCTATATATTTACCAGATATATAATCTGTTTGTAACCCTAGTGTTTCATTTGCATATTTATATTTTATTGGAAAATTAACACTATCTGAATAATTGATAGTTATATTTTGTTCATTCTTTCTGTTTGTATTATCTATTTGTCCTGAATATTCTATATTAAAATCATTGATAACCTGTAATGCCTCTTCTTCCATTCCACTTATATCAATATCTAAATCCAATTTTCCACTATCTTCATATTTTGATGTTTTCTTCTTTTCAAAATATGCAGGTAATTGACTGTCTACAAATCCATCTTTCATGTCTATTACTTGTACCAAATATTTAAAAAATAATTGTTCATTTGTTTTCAACAAATCAGTTGAAAAATACAAATATGCAAATACACCTCCTAAAACTATGATTAGAATCACTAAAATTATTATTAGTCTACTAATTACTTTTGTTTTCATTCGTTTTCTTCCTCCTTTTAAATTACTTTTCTAGATTTTATCATACTTCATAATTTTTGTACACATATCTATTCAATTTTCTCTATTGATTTTCTTTTAATAGAAAAAAAGCATGCATCTGTAACCTTTTAGATTGCTATGCATACTTTTCTATTTATAATTTTATTCAAAATATCCCATTGGGAAAACATACCCCATGTACTGAACGCAAAAATTGAACATTTTAATCAATTTCAATTGCACCAGTATATAAGCCATAATATGTTCCTTTTTGCGCAATTAGTTCATTATGATTTCCTCTTTCAATAATTCTTCCATGGTCTAAAACCATAATTAAATCAGAGTTTTTGATGGTTGAAAGTCTATGAGCAATAACAAATACTGTTCTTCCTTTCATTAATTTATCCATTCCTTCTTGAACAATCTTTTCTGTTCTAGTATCAATACTTGATGTTGCTTCATCTAAGATTAATACTGGTGGATTATTTAATGCTGCTCTTGCAATAGACAATAATTGTCTTTGTCCCTGTGATAACCCTTCTCCATTACCGGTTATCATGGTATCATATCCATGTGGTAAATGTTTAATAAATTTGTCTGCATTTGAAAGTTTTGCAGCTGCTTCGACTTCTTCATCTGTTGCGTCTAGTTTTCCATAACGGATATTCTCTCTGATGGTTCCTGTAAACAAACTGGTATCTTGTAATACCATTCCTAATGATCTTCTTAAGTCATCTTTCTTAATTTTTCTAATATTAATTCTGTCATAACGAATTTTTCCATCTTGGATATCATAAAATCTGTTGATTAGATTTGTAATGGTTGTTTTTCCTGCTCCTGTTGCTCCAACAAATGACACTTTTTGTCCTTCCTTAGCCATAAGACTAATATCATGCAAAATTCGTTTCTTTGGTTCATATCCAAATTGTACATTTTCAAATTCTACTTGACCACGAAGTCTTGTATAAGTAATTCTTCCATCTTTATGTGGATGTTTCCATGCCCACATTCCTGTTCTTTCTTCAGATTCTACAATTTTTCCATTTTCCATTTTTGCATTAACTAATGTAACGTATCCTTCATCAACTTCCTCTTCTTGATCTATTAAGTCAAAGATTCTTTCTGCACCAGCTAATGCCATAATAATAGAGTTCATTTGTTGAGAAACTTGACTTAATGGGTTTGTAAATGCTTTTACATATTGTAGAAAGGCTGCAATACTTCCAATGGTTAGGATTCCATTAACTGATAAGATACCACCAATAACAGCAACTAATACATATCCTAAGTTTCCAATATTGGCAATACATGGCATTAAAATATTCGCATACATATTGGCTTTTGTCATACTATCACATAATTGTTCATTTAATTCATCAAATCTTGCTTTGGAATCTTCCTCATAATTGAATACTTTAACAACTTTTTGTCCTTCCATCATTTCTTCTATGTAACCATTGACTTTTCCAATGTCTTCTTGTTGTTTTACGAAAAATCTTGAACTGTTTCCACCTAAATATCTTGATACAAATATCATCAATATAACCATAGCTAATACAACTAATGTTAAATAAATATTTGTTGCAAGCATAGCAATTAATACAGCTACCATAGAAACACAAGCTGAAAATACTTGAGGAATACTTTGGCTAAGCATTTGTCTTAAGGTATCAACATCATTTGTATAGGTACTCATGATATCTCCATGGGTTCTACTATCAAAATATCGAATTGGTAATTTTTGCATATGGTTAAACATTTGCCCACGAATTTTGTTTAAAACACCTTGTGATATATTAACCATTAATCGGTTATATGTAAATGTAGCAATAACTCCAGCTAAGTACACAATTGCCATCATCATAATCACATTTAATAGGCCTGAATAGTCTGGAGACTGACTTCCTAAAAGTGGTGTGATAAAGTCATCAATTAGGTATTTAATAAATTGTGTACCTATAACACCAACTAAAGCACTAATAATAATACTTACTAAAACAACTGCTAGTTGTAATTTATATCCTTCTGTTACATATTTTAATAATCTTTTAATTGTTTTCCTTTTCTTGCCCTTTACTTTCTGCATCTTCGTCTCCTCCTTTCATCTGTGATTCATATACTTCTCTATATATTTCGTTTGTTTTTAGTAATTCTTCTGATGTACCAATTCCATCAATTTTACCTTCATTCAATACGATAATTTTGTCTGCATCTTCTACTGAAGAAACTCTTTGTGCAATAATAATTTTTGTTGTATTTGGAATTTCTTCTCTAAATGCTTTACGAATTAAAGCATCTGTTTTTGTATCAACCGCACTTGTTGAATCATCTAGAATTAATATTTTTGGTTTCTTTAGCATTGCTCTTGCAATACAAATTCTTTGTTTTTGTCCTCCTGAAACATTTGTACCACCTTGATCTAGTACTGTTTCATATTTGCTTGGAAATTCTTTAATAAATCCATCTGCTTGTGCTAATTTACATGCTTCTTCCAATTCTTCTTGATCGGCTTCTTTATCTCCCCATCTTAAGTTTTCTGCAATTGTTCCAGAGAATAAGACATTTTTTTGTAATACCATAGCAACGGCATCTCTTAAAGCATGTATTTCATAGTCTTTAACATCAACGCCTCCTACTTTGATACTTCCTTTTGTAACATCATATAATCTTGGGATTAATTGTACAAGTGTTGACTTTGAACTTCCTGTTCCACCAATAATTCCAATCGTTTCTCCTGCTTTAATATCTAAATTAATATTTTCCAGTGCAAATTTGTCATCTTTCTGCTCATCACTGTATTGGAAACTGACATTTTCAAATTTGATAGAACCGTCTTTTACTTCTGTTACTGGATTTTCTTTATCTTTTATAGTTGGCTCTTCATCAATAACTTCAATAATTCTTTCTGCTGATGATTGTGCCATAATAATCATAACAAATACAAATGATAACATCATTAAGCTTGCAAGGATTTGCCATGCATATGTAATAATACTTGATAATTGTCCTGTTTGCATTTCTCCACCAACAATTAATTGTGTACCAATCCATGAAATTAATAAAATACAAGTATAAATCGTAAATTGCATAACTGGTCCATTAAATGCAACAATTTTTTCTGCTTTTTTGAAGTTTGCATATACTTCATCATTAACTTCTTTAAATTTCTTTTCTTCAAAAGATTCTCTAACATATGCTTTTACAACTCTTATAGCAGATACATTTTCTTGAACCACTCTGTTTAATTTATCATATTTTTTAAATACTCTTTCAAAGTTAGGATGTGCCTTTATCGCTATATAGAATAGAATAGCACCTAAAACAGGGATTGCTACAAAGAAAACTGCTGATAATTTCATACTAATAGACATTACCATTAGTAAAGCAAATATCATCATAATTGGGCCTCTAACCAAAATTCTAATAATCATTTGAAAAGCCATTTGCACATTTGTAACATCTGTTGTCATACGAGTAACCAAACTGGATGTTGAAAACTTATCAATATTTTCAAATGAATAATCTTGAATTTTATGAAACATTGCTTTTCTTAAATTTTTAGCATATCCAGCAGACGCTTTAGCTGCAAACCTTCCTGATAACATTCCAAAGGTTAACGACAATATGGCTGAAACAATTAATAAAGCACCCATTTCTAGAATATAATGGACATCTCCATTTTGAATTCCTACGTCAATAATTTTTGCCATCAATAATGGAATAATTACTTCCATAACAACTTCCAAAATAACAAAAATAGGTGTTAATATAGAATCTTTTTTATACTCTTTAATATAACTTGCTAATTTTTTTAACATATCTCTTCTCCTTTCTTTATTGTCACCAATGTTGCCAATGGGGACGGGTATTTTGGCAACTCTCAAAAATGCTAGTTTTTCTTTTGTCATTTTTGTATCCTCTTACTAGGTTTTTATTATTCGTTTTTATTTGATAAACCATTTCATATTTTTCATAATATCATTTTACATCAAGCTTATATAAATTTTTTGATGCTTTTTTTAATAGGCTTAGAAACATTTCTTGTTCTTCTTTTGACATTTCTTTTACAATATTCTTTTCTGTTACATTTATTTGTTTTTCTGCAATTTTTTCTATTTCTAATGCTTTTGGGGTTAAAACAATACTTTTTAATCGACAGTCTTCTTCTTTAGCCTTCCTCATAATAAGTCCATTTGCTTCCATCAACTGAATAATTCCAGCAACTGTTGCTTTCCTCATGTCAAATTCTTCTTCTATATCTTTAGCAAATACTTCTCCTTGTTTCGATTTTCTATAAATATATCCTATGACCATAGATTGTACCCCTGTAACACTATATTTACTTAATGTTTCATCCATATTTCTTTTTAATTGTCTTGAAACGATTTGAATGTATTTTCCTATTTCATTTTTCCCCATATCAACACCTCTTTTAGTTCGTTGCCTAACTATTTTAATACGCTATTTTTTATTTGTCAAGTGTTTTTTTCGCGAAAAAAGCCGGGGGCAGAACGCCCCCTTGGTTGTAGTATTTAGTTGAGTTCCGCCGAAATCAGTTTTACAAACACGGATCCCGCAAAATCTATTGACTTTTGATCATTACCTAAAACGTGGAATGAGTAACTTTTTACTGATGGAATGGTAAACCACACCTCAGCTTTACCTCTATTGGTAAAACCAAATTTACTCATTCTAAATCTTTTTGATATTTCATGACTTTCTAAAAACTTGTCATCTTTAGGGAGTAAGGCCATTATATAGCCTCCTGCGAACCCTACTTCCTCCTTTAATGACCCAAAGGTAAAATCAAATTTAATTTGCTCTTCCTTTGGAATCTCATAAGTTAATTGCGTCCCCCGTTCGTCTGTAAAACATATCTTGCTTAGTTTAATCATTTTTTACTCCTTTCTACTAAAAAAAATATTTTTATATATACTACACCTTAATTATACCACAAAAATTAAATTTTTTCCAGTTTTATATTATGTAAAATTGATATATGATGTAAAATATTTCTTTTATCTTAGTTACAGTTTCTCCAGAAATTTCTTTTTCATCTCATAAGAAGAATGTACATAACGATTTAAGGTAACATCTACACTCGCATGACCTAAAATTTCACTGAGTGATTTTATATCCATACCAACTTTAATACAATTGGTTGCAAAGGTATGTCTCAAAACATGAAAATTGTATTCTTTTACTTTACTAGCTTTTAAAATTCTTTTAAACATGTTTTGATAACTTCTAGGCTCAATATATTGTTCTTTCGACCCCGTCAAAAAAAAAAACTTCTGCATCCTGTTTCTTATGCAAATCTTTTAATATGTGATAAATCTTATCTGACATTGGTATAGCCCTTATAGAAGATTCTGTTTTACTACTATCAATAATAATCTCTGTTTTCTTTTCCACTGTATATACCCTTTGCAATGTTTTCTTTATATTTATTAATTTTTTTTCTAAATCAATGTTTTCCCACTTTAAAGCACAAATTTCTCCTATTCTCAAACCTGTATTTAGACAAAGTAGTATGCCCAAACTTTTTAAACTATTTTCTTTTAAACAATATTTTTCTAATTTATTAACTTCCTTTTTGGATAATACACTAATTTCTTTCACACGAACTTTAGGTGATATAATCAAATCCAAATGTATGTTCATGCTATACTTTTGATTAGCATATTTTAAAATTGATTTCAATACATTCAATATTTCTTTTACTGATTTTGGGGATAATTCTTTTGTTAAATCATTTGTCATTTGATTATAATCGTATTTTTCCAAGTCTTTCTTTCTTAATTTTCCAATTCTTTCTTTTAAATATTTATCTATGCAATACGCATATTTATAATATGTAGATTGTTTGATTGTATTTCTTTTTAGTTCTAACCATTCTACTGAAAATTCTTCAAATCGAATGGTATTGCTTCTACTTCTTATTTTATCTAATATCCACATATTTCCTCCCTTCCTATCCCATAGTAAACTATATCACTTTTTTACCTTTTTTATCAATCTAACAGTTGGTTATACTTTCTTTTATAGAAATAATCATATTATTAATGAGACAATTTGGGCCAGGTTGATTTTTGTCTCACTTTTGTCGAAAAATGACGAACGTTTTGAAGGTTTCCTTTTGGATATTTTAGTTTGATTTAAAAATAACAAAAAATGTATATACTATTTTATTTATTAAATGGCTAACATTACAAAATATACAAATTCTAACATTATCAAGTGTAAAATCGCTGGTGCAACCGCGATTTTTTCACTTGATAATATAAAAATTTGTAATATTTTTTCATTTGCACATTTAATTTCATAAAATAGTATATACATTTTTTATTTTAAATTTAGTTAAAAATATCCAAAAGAAAGTATTTTTCAAACGTTCGTCATTTTTCGACAAAAGTGAGACAAAAATCAACCTGGCCCAAATTGTCTCATTTCCATCTAATTTCTACTTTGAATAAATCTCCATCTATATCGATTTTAAATTTTCCACCTTGCAATTCTGTTAGGCTTTCTGCAATTGAAAGTCCTAATCCACTTCCTTCTGTGTATCTTGATTTATCCCCTCTTACAAATCGTTGCATTAATTCTTCTGCACTAATGTTTAATTTGTCTTTTGATATATTTTTGAATTCTAAGTATACTTCTTCTTTTTGTTTTTCTAACTTGATATATACTCTTGAACCTTCTAAAGCATATTTTGATATGTTGCTAAAGACATTTTCAATTACACGATATAGATATCGATTGTCTGCTTTTATTAAAACATTTTCTTCTGGTAAATCCATTTCTAGTTTTAAGTTTTTCTTTTCTAATTTATCTTCAAATTCTCCAACCATTTGATTTAATAATTCTTTTAAATTGATTACTTCCATATTTAACTTTACATTTCCAGAAGATACTTTTGAAGCTTCTACTAAATCTTCTATTAACTTCTTTAATCTCTGTGACTTTTTGTCTAACACTGCAATGTATTGTTCTATTTGTGCGTTTTGGATATCTTCTTTCTTTAATAAATCCACATAATTTATGATTGAAGTTAATGGTGTTTTTATATCATGTGATACATTTGTAATTAATTCGGTTTTTAATCTTTCTGATTTTAAACTTTGTTCAATGGCATTGGTAAAACCACCTGCTATATCATTAATATATTTTGCCATGATTTTTAAAGTTCCTTCTAATTGTTCTTCATCTAATTTGACATTTGGATTTCCTTCATATATATTTCGTAAAGCTTCATTAATTTTTTGTACATTTTTATTATATTGTAATAGTTTATAATATGCCCATATCCAAAAAGCAATTAATAGGATGAGACCTATTCCACTCCAGAACATACATGCCAATATGATGCTAATGCCTACAAATCCCCAATAAATAATTGTTATTTTTCGATTCGTATTTTCTTTATCGGTTACTTTTCTAAATATTTTTTGAACGGTTACTTTTATCCATCTACACACTTTATAGATTAAAAATGAACGAATAAATTGTTTTGCCTTTAATCTTCTGATAGTGGTAGCAACCCATACTGCTAAACTTGCATAACCAATTAAATAACATAGTAGGAATACAGATACGAGAATTCTTTGTGGGATTTGCGATTCAATACTTGCTAATGCAAAACTTATCATCATTCCAATGATAAACATAATTACAATTGATATGATTTCATAAGAAATTTTATCTAAACTATTTAATTGAATACCTTCTTTTCCTTTTTCATGCCCCGTTGCCCAAATTAAATACACAATCATTGCAATAATTGAAATTGCTGACAATGGTATTAAATAGCTTGGTAAGTTTTCATGTCCTTTAAATAGATTATACACAGTTTGTTGGACATATAAGGAATTTGAATAATTTAACATCGTTGGGTCAATATTTGAATATACCTCATATCCTTCAAAATTATCCACAGAATAGTAAGATGATGTTATATATTTTGCGCTTTCTTGATTAATGCTGGTAATATTTGTTGTGATATTTCCATCTTGATAACTCCAATTGGTCTTTTTTGCTTTTAATTTATTGATTTCTTCTGGATAATCATTTGACCTGATATTGGTAAACATATTTCCGGTTTCTTTATCAATAATAATATAATAGATATATGGACTTAATCTAGTATTATTATAATGTATAGATTCATAATATACTGGATATTCATAGCTTTCATCTTCTATTTCACTATAATTGTCATATGGATTTTCTATTTCTACGTCTTCTGTATTTGTATCTGTAGTCGAATATGAAGTTGTTAAAGATGATTCTGATGTTATTTCAGATGTTTCTAAGGTATTTACATCCTCTGCATTTTCTTTCATTTGCCTTTTATCCCTATTAATATCTTGAACATTAGAAATTAATGTTGCTAAATATTCTCTTCCGAATTCTTCTGTTTCAATATATTCTTCTGGGCCATCCATTTCTCCATATTGTGAAGTAATCGATATATCTATAATGCTAATTGCTAAAATGAAAATCATAACAGGGATTAATATATAACATAAAAATTTTAACAATATTGAATCTCTTATATTTTGCATGGCTTCACCTTCTTCTTTATTTTATATCTTCCACTTTATATCCAATTCCCCAAATCACTTTTAAGTATTTTGGGTCTTTTGGATTAATTTCAATCTTCTCTCTGATATGTCTAATATGAACAGCTATAATATTTTCTGCACCATAGCTTTCTTCATTCCATACATTTTCATAAATTTGTTCTATGGAATATACTTTTCCTTTGTTTTCCAATAAAAATTTTAATATGTTATACTCTGTTGCTGTCAACTTGATTTCTTTTCCATCTACTGTGACTTTCTTTGTCTCGTCATTCATTTCCAAAGCACCTGTTGTCAAAAAATTTCCTGTTTTTGTTTCTGATTTTACATTTGCCTGGTTAAAGTCAACATATCTTCTAATATTTGATTTTACTCTTGCTATTAATTCTAATGGATTAAATGGTTTTGTAACATAGTCGTCTGCTCCTGTATTTAATCCTGAAATTTTATCATAGTCTTCTGATTTTGCAGAAAGCATAATAACCGGAATCGTTTTATCTTTTCTAATTTCTTGCAATGTTTCTATTCCATCTTTATTTGGCATCATGATATCTAAAATAATTAAATGAATTTCATTTTCTTTTAACTTTTCTAAAGCCTCTTCTCCATCATAGGCTTTTATAATATGATATCCTTCTTGTGACAAATAGATTTCAATAGCATTTACGATTTCTTTATCATCATCTACAACTAATATATTATACATAATTTATCTCATTCCTTTCTTAAGGTACAAATCTGGTTGGAAAAGATTTAAATTTTCAACCTTTTTTCCTCCTCTAGCATATATACTATACCACATTTTTATTAATAATAAATAGAGGATTTATTAATTTTTTATTAAGGATTGTCAATGGGGACGGAGATTTTGACAACATTGTCAAAATCTCCGTCCCCATTGACATTATTCATCCTTAAAACTATTAATTTTAAATAACTTAAATAATTCTACTATAATTAATGGTGCTATTACTAATCCAATTAATTCAATGATATTTTCTGTTGGTAATACTGGTATACTAAAGATTCCTCTTAAAGCAGGTACTGCTAAAATAATTCCCATCAATAATGCTGAACCCAGTACAGCCCATATTAATTTACTATTATTAAATACTTTTGTTTTAAAGATTGATTTTTTGTTATTTCTAATATTAAATACATGTACCAATTCTGAGAAGGCTAGTGTCACAAATGCCATGGTTTGACCTACTTCTATTTTTGATTCGTCTAATGTTAATCCATCAATTGGTTCTGTTGTTGTTGCAAGTCCTATCATAAATGCCCCAAGTGTTAGTAGTCCTATCATAATACCTTGGTATACAATTCTCCATGTCATTCCTTTTGTGAATACACCCTTTCCAGGTTTGTTTGGTTTTCTATTCATGATGTCTGCATTTGCTGGGTCAAATGCTAATGCTAGTGCTGGTAATGAGTCTGTTACTAAGTTTATCCATAAAATGTGAATTGGTAATAAAATTTCTAAGTGAGCAATATCGGTTATTCCAAACCAACTAGCAAATAATGGCGTTAATAATGTTGCTAAGAACAATACAACAACTTCCCCTATGTTACTTGATAATAAGAATTGAATAACTTTTAAAATATTGTCATAAATTCTTCTACCTTCTTCTACTGCTGATACAATCGTTGCAAAGTTATCATCTGTTAGAATAACATCTGCCGCTTCTTTAGCAACGTCTGTTCCCACAATTCCCATTGCACAACCAATATCTGATGTTTTTAATGCAGGGCTATCGTTTACACCATCACCTGTCATAGCTACGATTTCGCCATTTTTTTGCCATGCTTTTACAATTCTTACTTTATGCTCTGGAGATACTCTTGCATATACAGAGTAATGTCTTACATTTTTTTGTAGGTCTTCATCAGACATTTTTTCTAATTCTGCCCCAGTAATGGCTTCATCTTCATTTTCTAATATGCCTAATTTTTTAGCGATTGCTGTTGCTGTAATTTTGTGGTCACCTGTAATCATTACTGTTTTGATGCCTGCTGTCTTACATTTTTCTACTGCTTTTTTGGCTTCTTCTCTTGGTGGGTCTATCATTCCAACCATTCCCACAAAAATTAAATCACTTTCTATATTTTCCAATTCTGCTTGTGTTGGTTCATGATCAAATTCTTTGTATGCACATGCTAAAACTCTTAAAGCCTCTTTTGCCATTTCTTCATTTTTTTGTTTAATGGTTACTACATAATTATCTAAATCTTCTTTTATCTCGTTATTATATAAATATCCTTTACAAATTTTTAGTAATTCATCTACATCACCTTTGGTATCTGCGATATCACTTTGATTTACTTTATTAACTGTTGTCATCAATTTTCTATCTGAATCAAATGGTACTTCTGCAATACGTATCATTCTATCATAAATTGATGGGTCAAAATTTAGTTTAAATGCCATATCCACTAATGCCGTTTCTGTTGGGTCTCCTGTTAAAGTTCCATCTTTTGCAATTTTGGTATCATTACATAACATATTGGCATATACTAAAGTTGTCATATCTTCTGCTACATTTTTGTTATCAATTTCTTCTAAATCTTTGATTTCTCCATTTAAGAATACTTTTTCAACTGTCATTTTATTTTGTGTTAACGTTCCTGTTTTATCTGAACAGATAACCGTTGCACTTCCCAATGTTTCAACTGCTGGTAATTTTTTCACAATCGCATTTCTTTTAACCATTTTTTGCACACCAATTGCTAAAACAATTGTTGATACAGCTACTAAACCTTCTGGAATGGCTGCTACTGCTAATGATACAGCTGTCATAAACATATGGATTGGTTCCTTTTGTTGGAATAATCCTATAATAAAGATAACCACACAAATGACGATGGCTGTAATTCCCAATGTTTTTCCTAATTTATTTAATTTTTGTTGTAGAGGCGTAATTTGTTCTTCTGTTTCATTAATCATTTCTGCAATTTTTCCAACTTCTGTTGTCATTCCTGTTTCTACAACAATTCCTTTTCCTCTACCAT
>CALXJS010000009.1 GCA_944388685.1 uncultured Clostridia bacterium
CTGTTAATATTTCTATTGGTATCCATATACCTTTTAAATTCAAGTTTGACATTCCCTCACCTTCTTCCTTTTATTCGTTTCATTTTCAATTTTTAGCCATTTTTAATTGTTTTTAGTATAACTCTATTTCTTTTTAATGTAGATAAAAAATTTCCATAAAAATAAGCCTTAGTCTTATTTCTAAATCTAAAGCTTATTTTGACAACTATAGTTGCTTAATTTTTATATTATTCATTTTCTTCTTCAATAATATCAATGTGTAAATTCAAATCTTCTTCTGTTGGTAACACTTCTAAAATATCTTTTGGTAATACTTTTGATATTTCATATGAACTTACACCTATTGGTTTGTTAATATCTCTTAATGAATACTCAACTGAAAATTTTGTTTTCTCTCTGCATAATATAATTCCAATTGTTGGATTATCACTTTCTGTTTTGATTAAATCATCAACTGCTGACAAATAGAAGTTTAATTTTCCAGCATATTCTGGTCTATATTCCGTGTTTTTCAGTTCAACCACTATATAGCAATGCAATTTAGTATGATAAAATAGCATATCTATAAAATAATCTTTATCATCTACTGAAATTTTATATTGATTTCCAATAAAACTAAACCCATTTCCCAACTCTAATAAAACTGTTTTTATTCGTTCAACCATTGCTTTTTCTAATTCTGTTTCTATAAAACTTTCTTTTAAATTTGATAAGTTCAAAATATATGGATCTTTCATCATATCCTTTGCCAGTCTGCTTTGTGATGGTTGTAATGTATTTTGAAAATTATTAGGTTTATCTCCTAAAACTTGTCTTGTATATAAATCACTTTTTATTTGAAAAGCTAAATCATCATAACTCCATCCATTTATTGAAGTCTGTTCTATATACCATTCTCTTTGTTTTTCTTCTTTTATTTTGCTAAAAATCAATATATTATGCGACCAAGGTATTTTTTCTGAAAGTTTTTGTAAATTACTATTATTTTTACATTCCAAATAATATTTTTTCATATTAAGAAGATTTCTTTCTGAAAAACCTTTCATATTTGGGAAATTTATCTTTAATTCTATTGATAAATTATTTATAAATTTATTTCCATATTTCGCATTTTCATTTATTATTTTTCCTAAATAACTATATAATGCTAGTGTCCTTATATTTGCACTTTTATAAATATCATATTGGGCATTTAATATTTCATTTTTTATATCTTTAAATACTTCTTTAAAATCTTTTTCTAACATTTGATTTTCTTCCATATAATTCCTCTTTTCTTTTTCTATTTTTTATTAATAGCTTGATTTTTCAATTGTTTTCTAAATTTCGCAGATGCGTCTGCGAAATTCAAAATCTTAATTTTAAAATTAGCAGATGTGTTTGCAAATTTATTAATACATTGACATTATAGCATTTATTTTCAAAAATTTCATTATAAAATCAAAAAAAGACGAAATTGTTATTATTTTTTACAATTCATCTTTCAAATATGTGAAAATTTTATTTTTACTAAATTGCTGTTAGGAGGAAACCTTTGCTATTACTATATTTTATTCTTTCGTCATAAGAGAACAAAATCGTGATAACAAGTGCTATTAAAGTAATACCACTATTCTTTTTAATCGCTTTCTTTTCTAGTTCTCCACATTTTAATTTTTTCTTTTTCATTCTAAAAAAAATCTCCTTTCTTTTGTTTCTCCTGCTTATTTTCTGTCATTTCATTTGTGTGCTTTTTATGCTCTTTTCTTTACTTAGATTTCAGTACTCTATGAAAATACAAAAATCCTGAAACATTAAATATATTAAATGTTTCAGGATTTTTTTGTTTATTGCAAATATTCTTGTAAAATTAATTTTTCTCATAAAAATTTTCTGCAAATTTCTTTTATCTTTTTATTGACTTTACTACATTTTATTGTTAAAATCGAAATGTAAAAAATTTTCTTAGAGTACTGAACTCTAGGAAAATTTTTATTTTTTCTCTATATAAAAATAAAATTTAATGTATTAATATATAACTTATCTTCTTCTGTACCTACCACAAATACAACCTGTTCTACCATTATTGGCAGTATTTGGTACCACATTAATCCTTGTAGATATTTCCTCTTGATTTCTACAACAATTTCCATTACTATCTACGATTCTAATTACGCCATTGATTGTATTGGCTGTATTTAGGTCATTATCATTTTCACATCCACAACCATTATCATTGTCATGATTACAAAAACCTCTTCCATTGTTATTACTACTAACTGTTAATAAATTATTTGTATTTCCATTTGCACAATTACTACTAATCGTTAATAAGTCCCCATTACCGTTATTTTGACATCTGCTACTAATGGTTAGTAAATCGTTTTGGTTGTTATTATTGTTGCAACAACTACGTCTTCTGCAACAGTTATTGTCATCATCATTCGATAAGAACCTACATATTAAACAAGTTATAACTGCTGTTATAAAGCTTATCAATGTATATACTAAAGTAGCTGCCAATGCTATCAGACTTCCTAAAATAAATGTAACAATAATACCTATGGCAAATACGATTCCTGCAACTAGTGCTGGACATTTTAATATTTTTTGTAAAGCGATTGAAAATATAATCACAGCTAATGGTATGGCAAAAAATATAAGTAAAATTGTATTCATATGCTTTCTCCTTTTTCTTTTTTACTATATTTTATGCATAATCCATTAACTTGGTTCATATTATGATTGTCTAGTTTTCGATGTCTTTATATTTTTGTCTTAACACCAATATTTTCTATTCTCCATATTCCACTTTTACTAAATATAATCCTTGTGGTGGCAAGGTCTTTCCTGCATTTTCTCTTTTTTGTGAAGCAATAATTTTTTTTATGTCTTCTGGATCTATTTTTCCAAGTCCCACATCTACTAGTGTTCCTGCTATAATTCTTACCATATTATATAAAAATCCATTGCCTGTTAGTTCGATATAAATTCTTTCATTTCCTGCGTCTATTACTTCTGCTTTGTAAATCGTTCTAACACTACTTTTACTACTCGTTCCGCTGGCCTTAAACGCCTTAAAATCATGTTCCCCCTCAAAATATTTCACAGCTTGTTGCATTTTTGGTATATCTAACTTTATAGGAATATGTGTTTCTAAATTTCGATAAATGGCTGTACCATATTTTGAATGGTTGATAATATATCGGTAGGTTTTTTGTTTACAAGTTAGTCTGCTATGAAATCTTTCTTCTACCTCTTCTGCTGATTTAATTACAATTGATTTTTTTAAGTTTGCATTTAATGCTATTGGAAATTTTTCAATTGGTAATTCAGAATTTGTTTTAAAATTAGCCACTTGCCCCAAAGCATGTACACCTGCATCTGTTCTTCCTGAAGCTGTTAAATCTACTTCTTCTCCTGTTATTTGCTTAATGGCTTTTTCGATTTCACCTTGAATATTTAATTTGTTGGGCTGTTTTTGCCACCCATTAAAATCTTTTCCATCATATTCAATGGTTAATTTGATATTTCTCATTCTTCTACCTCTTTTCTAACATTTCCTGTAATGCAAAAATATTGTATATAAAAAATTATATACAATATATTGTTTACGATTTTTTAATTAGTTTTTATTTTCTTCTTTATTCTCTGTATCTTTTGCCTCTACTTCTTTCTTTTCCTTATGTAATTTTTCTCTAATTTCTCTTATTCGATTTCTTCTTTCTCTTTTTTCTACGGCAAATCGTTTTGTTACCACATTACTAATTAAGATTTTCTTTAATGCTTCTTCACCTACATCTGCAATTAAGGTTCCGTCTTTCGCAATAGAAATTTTTCCAGTTTCTTCTGAAACAACAACTACAATACTATCTGATTCTTTAGAAATTCCAATCGCTGCTCTATGTCTGGTTCCTAATTCTTTCGCAATATCATTGTCATCTGCAAGTGGCAATACGCAAGCTGCTGCTGCAATTTTATTGCCTGATATAACAACCGCTCCATCATGTAGTGGTGTTTTTGGTTCAAAGATATTTACTAATAATTGTGGAGATACATCCGCATTTAATGGTATACCACCAGATATAATATCCTGTATTTTGATATCTCTTTCAATGACTATTAGTGCTCCTGTTTTACTTTTTGACAATTCCACTGCTGCTATTGCAATTTTATAAATATCTTCTTTTGTTTTTGTTGCTAAATCTTTGTCAATTCCAAAGAATTTTGTAAATTTATTCGTTCCTAGTTGTTCTAAACCTCTTCGTAATTCTGGCTGAAAAATAACAATAATGGCAATAACCCCTAAATTCATGATTCCTGTTAAAATCCAGTTTAGTATTTGTAGATTAAATAAACCACTAAGCCATGTAATAACAATTAATAAAGCAATTCCTTTTATCAATTGCCATGCTCTAGAACCTTTTACTACTTTTAAAAAGGAATATATTAAAAAAATAACAATCGCCAAATCAATAATCAATGTGATTAATTCAAATGGATTTTGTTGCAATGATTTAATATATCCTACTATATTGTCTGTATAAAAATTTTCCCAATTCATTCCAAAATCTATTATCATATTTTATTGCTTTCCTTTCCCTAAATGACATAACCTCAGATGATTTTGTATCCTTTTCTTCTTATCTTATGCCATTAGTGAATACAATAGTGTTGAAGCTGCTGCTACTAACATTAAAATCGCTAAAATTCCTGCCATAACTTTTACAAAGATTTGTCCTTTATCATAATGTTTTGTTTTCTTTACCTTTTCTTGTTGTTTTTTTTCTTTTTTCATTTTATATCAATCCTTTCTCTTTAAATTTATTATCATTTTATAAAAAGTTTTCTGCTGTTTCTTTTAAAATGCTATTCATTATATTTAATTTTATTTTTTTATTAAAATCTATTTATATTATATCATATATTTATTCTTTTTCAATCATTTTAATTATTCCCCCACCGAAGTGGGGGGAATTTAATCCTCAAATATACCATCATATTCAAGAATCAATTCCACTTCGTCAGGGGTATACCCCTGACTTTCTAGCCATTCCCTCCGAATGGCTGTTGTTGTTTCAGTGGACATTTGTCCACCTCCTTTCTGATGAAAACATTGTTTTTGTGCTACAAGTCTATTATACCACATTTTAAGCCACATATCAATTCCATTTATTTCAAAATTGCTAGAAAAATTGCACACTGAACAGTTATTATTGCATAATCTCCAAAATCATTTTTGGTTTTGAAACAACATTTTCATCAATTTGTATAACCTCTAGTAAGCGTTTCTTTGCCCCTTCTAGTTTTTCCCTTGAATTGGCATAAATCGTTGCTAATGGTTCTTGTTTATCTACCTTGTTTGATACTTTTTTGTGTAATACAATCCCTACTGCATTATCAATACTATCTTCTTTACGAATTCTTCCTGCTCCTAAATCACAAACGATTTTTCCAATTTCTTTTGCGTCCATACGTTTAATATGTCCTGTTTCGTTGCTATATACTTTTTCTATATATTGTGCTTTTTCAAATCGACTGGTATCTTTAATGTATGAACTATCTCCACCTTGATTTTCTACTAATTGGATAAATTTTTGATATCCTTTGCCATTTTGTATATTTTCTAATAACTGTACTTTATTAGCTTCTATGTCATTTCCTTTTCCTGCTAGTTTTACCATATATGCCCCTAATTCTAACACAACATCTTTTACATCTTCTGGCATATTTCCTTTTAAGAATTCAATTGCTTCAATAACTTCTAATGTATTTCCGACAGCATAACCTAGTGGCTCATCCATATTTGTTAACACACATACTGTTTCTTTATCTGCCAATCTGCCAATTTCAATCATTTCTTTTGCTAGTTCTTCTGCTCTTTCTTGAGAATGCATAAATGCTCCTGAACCACAAGTAACATCTAATACAATTTTTTGTGCACCACTGGCAATTTTTTTACTCATAATACTAGAAGCAATTAATGGAATACTTTCGACACATGAAATACTATCTCGCAAACTATAGATTTTTTTATCTGCTGGTGCTAAATTTAATGTCTGTGAAATCATACTGATGCCTACTTTTTCCACATTTTCTACAAAATTGTGGATATTAATACCTGTTTGATACCCTGGTATAGATTCTAATTTATCAACAGTTCCTCCTGTAAATCCTAACCCTCTTCCTGACATTTTAGCCACTGGTATTCCTAATGAAGCTACAAGTGGTAGCAAAATTAATGATACTTTATCTCCTACCCCACCTGTAGAATGTTTATCCACAATTACTTCATTTAAGATAGATAAATCTAACATTTCTCCAGAATGTGCCATTGCAATCGTTAAATTGGTCGTTTCTTGTTTCGTCATACCATTTATGTATATTGCCATAATGAGTGCAGAGGCTTGATAATCTGCAATCTCACCAGATGTATAGCCTGTTATAAAATATTCAATTTCTTCTTTCGATAATTCTTGCTTGTCTCTCTTTTTTTCAATGATTTCTAAGATATTCATTTTAATCTCATTCCTTTCTCAATATAAAACTTGGCCGGAAAAGAATTCAATTGTAATTATTTTCAATCTGCATTCTTTTTAAATAATGTTTTTAATAAATGTTTTTCTATGGATTGGACATGGTCCATATTCTTTTATTGCTTCTATGTGCTTAGCTGTTCCATATCCTTTATGATTAATAAAACCATATTGTGGGTAAATTTCATCCCATTGCCTCATTATTCTATCCCTTGTCACTTTTGCAATAATAGAAGCTGCTGCTATATTATAACATTTAGCATCTCCTTTTATAATAGAATCATATGGAATACCTTTTGTGTTAATATGTGTTAATGCATCTACCAAAATCAAATTTGGTTTTACATCTAATTCCTCTACTACTTTTGTAACCCCTTGCTTGGTTGCATTTAAAATATTGATGCCATCTATAACATCTTGTCCAATAATTGCAACAGAATAACTAATGGCTTCTTCTAAAATCACATCATATAACTTTTCCCTTTTCTTTTCTGATACTTTTTTAGAGTCATTAACACCTTCTATCATAGAATCTTTTGGCATAATAACACCTGCAACAACAACAGGACCAGCAAGTGGTCCTCTTCCTGCTTCATCTATTCCACAAATATATTCAAATCCTTTATTATAGAGTTCTTTTTCCATGCTTTTTAGATTGGTTAATCGTTCTAATTCTTTTTCTTTTATTGTTTCCACCCTTCTTTCAATATTATTTTAATATCTTCCATATTTTTTCTACACATAATAAGTCGAAATCTTTGATTTCACTAACGCACACTTACCTTATAATTCCACCTGTTCTATCTCAGTTAAAGAATGTTTTCCTTGATATCCTATTGTATGATAAATTTCTGCTGTCGTATCTTGAATATTATATACAATTATATACCAACCTTCATCTTCATTTGATTCTACATCATTAATTCCCATTTTTTCCAAATTTTCTGTTGTTAACTTAAATACATTTCCCTCTCTAATATCTTCTTCACTAATTCCAATGTTCATCAATTCACCTGAAATGTCATCATCATAAGTAACAACAGTTCCTTTATCTTCTCCAGTTAATTCATTTTGTGCATTCAACTTCATTTCTTCTGTAGCAGTTTGAGGATCTATTCCCAAATCAAAACTAGCATTTTCAACATACTCTCTTGCTTTTGTTTCAATTAACAACATATTGGTTTTTAATCCTTCTAGGTTCGCTTTTTGTATCGAGTCTTTTCCATTATATACTGTAATTCCTGCCAAAATTATTAATACGATAATTGTTATTGTTAATACAACTAATGTTATCCCATTTTCATTTTTTTTCATTTTATCAATCTCGCATAATGAACATATAAAACATTATACGAATCTCCTTTCTTCTAAATTTGTCAAATATACTATTTTTATAGCCCCTGTAAATGCGTAATTATTGTCTATATTTATACTACAGCGTATTTTTCATTTGTTTAAAACTATATACCATGTCTATTTTTCTTATATTATATCTTTTTGTATATTTTTTTTCAACAAATTTTTTCTGAAAAATTTTTTTGTTCAATTTTGTTTTACTACTTATTCTCTTCCCTTCATAATTTGTTCAAAATAATGTCTTTTTATTATCAAAAAAATCCTTTTTTCTTCACAAAAAATTCACAAATCTATTGTATTATATGTTCAGAATCGGTTAATATATAGTAAGTAGGAGGTAATTTATATGGAAAATAATAATCAAGATAATAATTCAAATACTGTAAATGATTCAAAATTTAAAACAGTTTCAAACCCAGGTACATATAAAGCGGTTTATGAAATTGATGACAAACCAAAAAAGAAATCTCACTTTGGAAAAAATGTCGTATTGCCTTTCTTTAGTGGTGTTGTCGGATGTGCTGTTGTAATTGGTACCTGCTTCGGTGTTCCTTCAATAAGAGAGCAAATTATGGGTACAAATGGTTCTACTAGTTCACAATCATCAAGTTCACAAACAAGTGGATATGTTGACCAAATTTCCTTGTCTAACTATTCTGATACAGCCGTATATGCAGCTAATAAAATATTACCCTCAATTGTGGGAATTCAAATTGAATATAATGTAACATCTATGTTTTCAATTTTTGGAGGTAGTCAAACTTCAACTGCTACTGCAACGGGTTCTGGTATTATTATTAGTGATGATGGATATATTTTAACAAATAACCATGTTGTTTCTTCTAGTGAAGCTGAAGCTTATTATCAGGTGTCTGAAGCAACAAAGATTACTGTAAAATTATTTGACGACGATACTGAATATGAAGCTAAAATTGTAGGTACTGATGAAGAAACAGATTTGGCTGTTATAAAAATTGAAAAAACTGGTCTAACAAAAGCTGAATTTGCTGACTCAGATTCTATTAAGGTTGGAGAATTTGCAATGGCTGTTGGTAGTCCTTTAGGCTTACAAAGTTCTATTACTTGTGGTGTTGTAAGTGCTGTAAATAGAGAAGTTACAGATTCAGATGGAAAAACATATACTTTGATTCAAACAGATGCTGCTATCAATGCAGGTAATAGTGGTGGTGCCTTAGTCAATAGTGAAGGTAAAGTAATTGGTGTTAATACTTTAAAATTAACTGGTGAAGATGTTGAAGGTATGGGATTTGCTATTCCAATTAATTCTACAACAGACATCACTTCACAATTAATTCAATATAGTAAAGTAAGAAGACCATATATCGGAATCACTGGAATGGATTTAGATGCAGAAACTGCACGTGCCAATAACTTGGTAGAGGGAATTTACGTTAGAGATGTAGAAACTTTTTCTGCTGGTGAAAAAGCTGGAATAAAAATTGGTGATGTAATCATTGAAGCTGATGGAAAATCTGTTAAAACAATGGATGAATTAAATGAAATTAAAAATTCTCACAACATTGGCGATGAAATGAAAATTAAAATAAACCGAGATGGTGAAGAAAAAGACCTAACAATAACATTAGGCGAACAACCTTAAATAAATAGCATTAACTTATAAATGTTTTTGATAAAGTTTGGAAAGGAAAAAAACTTTTCAAACTTTTTTAAATTCTTATTACTTTTCACTTTTAGTTCACAAAATGGACAAATTTACAGATTATAATACAACCATAATCAGTAATAGCACTACTGATTAAAATTAAAAAACATCCCCTTTTATTTTCAAAAAGAGAAGCTTCAATGCTTCTCTCTTTTTTTATAATTTGAGACAATTGGGGCCAGGTTACTTTTGTCTCTTATACAATAATTAAATCCATTTCACTTGTTAAATTTTCATTTCCATAAGCATAAATTATATAAACATTACCATCTTTAATAAAAAATTCTTGTGTATTTTCTATTTTATACATTTCATCTTCAGAATTTCTTTCAAAAATATTATATCCTAATCTTCCTAAATCTTCTACTCTTTGTTGTTCTAATGCAATTTCTTCGTCTATTTTTTCTTGTACTTCTTTTACATCTAGTTGTTTTTGATTAATAATTTCTTCTAATGAAATTTCTTTATTGTTTTTTAAATCATAATTAAAGGTTTGAATAATTACTCTTTGTGCACTTGCTCCCTCTTTTAAATTTGACCTGATAATTAATGATAAAATATCATTTTCTATTGTTGCTTCATATTGCACAGTATAGATGATATTTTGATTTTCTGATTCTAATGTACTTTCTGCTTTTCCTTCATATGTTTCTCTTATTTCCTCATTATAACTTGCTATTGTTTCATTATCAATATTGATATATGGGATATTTAAGTTTAAATCATAACTATTTTCTTTTGCTTCATCTTTTGTGTAATATGTATATATGATTTCTTGTCCATCATCTATTTTTTGAATATTTGCATCTGTACTATATTCTTCTAATTGATTTTGAAAAACATCATCAAAATTAGATATTAGTAGTTGATAGTCGATATCTTCTTGACTGATATTGGAACCACCTACAGTGATTAATCTATCAAGTTCTTCGCTTCCATAATATGCTGACAATCCTATGACAATGATTGCAACTATACAGGCTATGATGGAAACTGTATATATGACAATTGCTTTGATATTCAATTTTTCTTTCTTCGGCAATGTTACATTCATATTTCTTATATTCCTTCCTTAAGGCTCTTGTGTTATAACAAATTTTATTCTTTTTTATGTGCTCTTCTAAAATTATATCATTATTATAGGAATATTTCAATAATTTTTCAAACTCTTCATAAACATGAAATTCAATAAAATTATATTCCTATTTATTTACTCTTTATTACTACTAACTCATTTGTTGAATTTGCAATATTATGTAAAATGTTGTATAATATTTATAGTAACTATTAGTAGGCCAGCTGGGAGGCATATCCCAGCAGAAAGGAAAAATATGAATATAAAAGAAAAAAATAGCTTCAAAAAATTTTTTGAGGCTGAAAAGGTGGAAAGAAAAAATATAATCCGGAAACAATTGGCTGAGTTTGAGTCAGCCTGTAACTGGATTGAAGCAAGAGCTCAAGAAGGATACACTTTTAATAGTGTATACCTTTCTAGAAAGGATGTATCCAATATAATGGATACAGACATTTTAGAGAATCACCCCCAAAAGATTCTGCTTCCTGAAGTGAAAAGGGAGGTTAAAAAATGGGGATACAGCTTCAAATTAGATGAGATTCATGAAGACCATATAGTCTTCGAAATCTACATTCGCCCTACACTATGGCGAAAATTTAAATTCTTTCTACTGGATAGAGGACTCCTATAAGGGGTTCTCTGCTTTTTAATTTGTACTTTATTTTTAAATTACTATAAACTTTTCTTTTGAAAATTAAATGTTAAATTTCATTTTTACTTTGAGTTGCGTAACTTAATTTTCTAATATATAAAAATCCACAAAAATATTGACTATTTGCGTATTTTGCGGTATGATATATGTTGTATATTTATATAGAAATGAGGAATTTAAAGTATGTTATGTTCAGAATGTAATAAAAACCCAGCTATCCTTTTTTATAAAAAAATTGAAAATGGTAAAGAATCTTTAGAAGGGTATTGCTATAACTGTGCAAAAGCAAAAGGCATTAACCCTAATGAAGTGTTATATAGACAAAACGAAATCTTATCAAAAGATAATGTTAATTTAAATGATATGACTAAACAATTTGAAACCATTTTTAAAGATTTAGCTGAAAATATTAATTTAGAAGATATTGAAAATATTGATGGAGCCATCACTTTTGAAAATGCTGGCGATGAAAATGGAGATGGCACTGGAAAAGTATCTGGTGCAGCCATTCCACTAAGTTCATTGTTTTCTAATATGTTTGGAGGAAATTCAAATAATAATGGTAACAATGATCAGGAATTAAACAATGGCAGAAAAAAAGTGAAAGTTGAAAAAAGAAAAAACACTAAACAAAATAAGAAAAAGAAATTTTTAGATACCTATGGAACCAATTTAACTGCAAAAGCAAAAAATAATGAACTAGATATTGTTATCGGAAGAGATTCTGAAATTAAAAGAATTATTCAAATTTTAAATAGACGTTCTAAAAATAATCCTTGTTTAATAGGAGAACCTGGTGTTGGTAAAACAGCTATTGCTCAAGGGTTGGCTATCAGAATTGCTAACCAAAATGTACCTGCTAAATTGTTAAATAAAGAAGTTTATTTGTTAGATATGACTGCTGTAATTGCTGGTACACAATTTAGAGGACAATTTGAATCTAGAATGAAAGGCATTATTGATGAATGTAAAGAATATGGAAATATCATTTTAGTGATTGATGAAATCCATAATATCATTGGTGCTGGAGATGGCGAACATTCTATGAATGCAGCAAACATCTTAAAGCCAGCACTTTCTAATGGAGAAATTCAATTAATTGGTACAACCACTTTAAAAGAATATAGAAAATATATTGAAAAAGATTCTGCCTTAGAAAGAAGATTTCAACAAGTTTTAGTTGAAGAACCTAATATTGATGATTCTATCGGCATTTTGGAAGGTATCAAAAAATATTATGAAGAATATCATAAAGTAAAAATTTCTTTAGATGTTATCAAACAAGCTGTTATCATGTCTGAGAAATATATTCATGACAGATTTTTACCAGATAAAGCAATTGACATTTTAGATGAAGCTTGTTCAAGAATTAATTTAGAAAACAAAGAATTGTTCACATTAGAAAAATTAAAACAAGAATTAGAACAAGTGCAAGCTGAGAAAGAAGAAGTTATCGCTGCTGATTCCACAGAAGATTATCAAAGAGCAGCTGATTTAAAAACTCGTGAATGTCAATTAATTGAACAAATTGATGCCTTAAATGCAAAAATGAAACCTAGACAATTAACCGTTCAAGATATTGCAAATGTAATAGAAAGTTGGACAAAAATTCCTGTTCAAAAAATTACAGAGGCAGAAACACAAAAATTATTAAACTTAGAAACAAATCTTCATAAAAGGATTATTGGTCAAGATGAGGCCGTAAACGCTGTTGCAAGAGCGATTCGTAGAAATCGTGCAGGTTTAAAATCAACCAAAAGGCCACCTTCATTTATATTTGTTGGTCCTACTGGTGTTGGTAAAACAGAACTTGCAAAAAGCTTAGCTTATGAAATGTTTGGTTCTGAAGATTCAATCATCAGAATTGACATGTCTGAATATATGGAAAGTCACTCTACATCTAAATTAATTGGTGCACCTCCAGGATATGTTGGTTATGATGATGCCGGTCAATTGACAGACAAAGTAAAAAGAAAACCATATTCTATCATTTTACTTGATGAAATTGAAAAAGCACATCCAGATGTCTTCAATATTTTATTGCAAGTATTAGATGATGGTATCTTGACAGATAGCCAAGGAAATTCTGTTAGTTTTTCAAATACAATTATTATCATGACATCAAATGCAGGTTCTAATTTAAACAATAATTCTATTGGATTTGGAAATTCTATGGTTAATAAAAATAAGATTATGGATAGTTTAAAAGATGTCTTTAGACCAGAATTTTTAAATAGAGTTGATGAAATTGTTACATTTGACCCATTAACCAATGAACAATTACTACAAATTGTTGATTTGATGTTAAATGATACGGTAAAAGCTTTATCAGATAAAGATATCAAAATGAATATGTCTAAAGCTGCTAAAAACTATATCTTGGAAAAAGGAACCGATATCAAATTTGGTGCAAGACCATTAAGAAGAGCCATCCAAAGATATGTAGAAGATGAATTATCTGAAATGATTTTGAGACAACAATTGTTAGATGGGCAAACTGTCAATATCGATTTTGTAGATGGAAAATTAACATTTGAAGTGAAATAATTTGATAAATTTTATCAAATTATTTGCTTTAAAAAATAATTGATAAATTCATTTAACAAACAAATAAAAGGTTTAGATTAATGCCTTAAAGAAATTGAAAGGAATGAAATTTTTATGCTAAAATATGTACCAAATACCCTAACAGTTATTCGATTTATATTAATACCATTTATTGTAATGAATATCTTTTCTGGAAATTATATTATGGCATTTATCCTATTTACCTTATCAGCTATAACAGATATTGCTGATGGTTTTATAGCCAGAAAATTCAATTTAATATCAAATTTTGGAAAATTGATGGACCCTTTAGCAGATAAACTAACACAAATTTGTACCATCGCTTCTTTAACATTAATTGATATCATTCCTATTTGGATATTGGTTATTGTATTACTAAAAGAATTGATTATGATTGCTGGTGCCTCTTTCCTTTATGGAAAAGATGTTGTTGTATACAGCAAATGGTATGGAAAATTAGCTACTGTACTTTTCTATGTTGCGATTGTATTTTCTCTACTAATTAATCAATTTGAACTTGGAACTCTTTGGGCAAATTTGGATTTGGGCTTATTCTATTTGGCTTTATTTGCTACTGTTTTTTCTTTAGTAATGTATATTAAAGATGTTTATAAAAAGGGATTTATTGATAAACAAGATTTGAATAAAGAAGTTACGATTGATAAAAAAGAGAGAAAGAAAAAATGAGACAGATTGGGCCAGGTCGGGTTTTGTAGCAAAACCCAACCTGACCCAATCTGTCTCATTTATTCATAATCTTCTATTAACTGATTTAATTCCACTCTTCCATTTGCTTCAATTCCATTTTGCAATTCAATTCTATCTGTTTCTGTTAAAAATTCAGTTGCAATATCTGTTTCTTCTACCAATTCTTCCGTATCGCCCACTCTTAAATATACAGCCACTTTTCCATCTTTTTCTCTTAACACATAATGTTCTCCACATTCACTATCAAATTCTCTATATAAAACAATTTGATTTTTTGAAAATTCTTCTATTGTCCATCCCTCATATTGTTTCTGTAAATCTTCTTCTGTCTTATTAACCAATTCAGTTGGTACACTAGCATATTGTTCTAGGGTGTGCCCACATTGATTATAATATCTTCTAAATATAATCGAACAATTTGGAGATATTTTTTCACTTTCTGAACTTGTCTCTTCTACTAATGTATTACTTTGCACCATTTCTTCATATTCATCTGTACACTCGTCATAAATTTCTTCTTGACTTTCTTCTGCGATTTGCGTTTTTTCTTCTTCTCCAGCAAAGTTTTTTATTAAAATAACACCTATCACGGTTCCTAAGATAAATAATACAATAACGCCTGAAATAATAATACTTTTTTTCATATTTCTTAACATTCCTTCCTAAGGATTCATCTGTATTAAAAATGATTGTCTTTTCATTTTTATTTTACCGTTCTTATCCTTTTATAGTATTATTTACCTTTTTTTATAATTTATACATTAAATAGTAAGTAAAATTGTTTAAAATCCTTTCTCTTCTATTTGTTGTTTGACACTTTAAATTCTTACTTTACTAGCTCAAATTATCTTAATTCGTTTTTAAATATAATATTACGGCTTGTTTTATTAATTCATTAATAGAAATATTTTTTTCGATTGATTTCATTTTTGCTTGATTATGAAGTTCGACACCTAATCTTACATTCAAAGAACCTTTGGCTTGTTTCTCAGGCTTCCAATGATTTGCCTCACATACACTTAAATAATGGTCTATGGCATCTTGAAAATCTTTTTTTAATTCTTTCACAGTTTCTCCTTCAAATGAAATACTGTCATTTTTTAATCCCTCTATTTCTCCACAAAAACATTCATCTTCATCACTATATTTTATTTCTGCCCAGTATCCTCGATATTTCATAATATTTTTCATTTATATTACCTCCCATTCTTTTAATTTATCCAATATTATCTTTATCTGATATGGTTTTAATATATTGCTTGGATGTGGTTTATGTATTTCAATTTTTTGAATTTTTTTATTACAAAATTCTACTCTCGAACCCGAAGTTCTCCCTTTATTATTTTCATAAAATCCTAATTTATTTAACAATGTTTTTGCTTCTTCATATGTATAATCTTTTGGTTTAGATTTTAGCCTTTCTATTTCTTTTTCTAATTTGCTTATTTTATTATACTCCTTTCTTTTTTATAAAGCAACTATTTTTAGTTGCTTTTATTCATTTTTTATATTTGTTGTTTCTATTCAATGTAAAATTCCTCGAAGGTATATATACCTTCAAAAATTTCACTGTGCAATCGTTAGAGCGAAGCAACCTTCTTGAATAGAAAAAATTTGATTTTTTCTATTCAAGAACAAAAACTATTCGCCATTTTTCGACAAAAATGAGACAAAAAGCTACCTGGCCCAAATTGTCCATTTAATTTCTCCTTCTTCGTCTGTTCTATGAATTTGCATGCCGAAATGCTTTTAGTCTTTCTAACACTTCTGCGTTAGGATGTCCAAACATGTTATTTTTTCCTACTCCGATTAGTGCTATTTTGCTTTTTATTGCTTTTAAAAATTCTTCTGTTGATGATGTTTTTGACCCATGATGGGCTACTTTTAATATGGTTGCTTGCAAATTACTTAAGTTGTTTTTATATAAATTTAAGATTTTCTTTTCTGCAATTTCTTCAATGTCTCCTGTAAATAGCATACTAAAGTTTTTGTATTGCATTTTCATAACCATTGCATTATTATTTAATATGTTTTCTTCTATTAACTCTTCTGTTGGCCACAATATATGAAAGCTTATATCATCAATTAGTACGATATCTCCTGCTTTTACTACTTTTACGTAGAGATTTTTTTGTTCTACAATTTCTAAGAATTTTTTATAGTTTTCACTTTCTTCTCCTTGTTTTGTGATATAGATTTGTCCTACTCTTAATTCTTCTAGTACTGTTAAAATGCCTCCTACATGGTCTTGGTCAAAATGGGATATGAAGATATAATCTACTTTTGTATGTCCTTTATCTAATATGTAAGGGATAAGCGTATCTTTTCCAACATCAAATGTGCTAGAAGTGCTTCCTCCTCCGTCTATTAAAATGGTTTTATGATTTGGTGTTGTGATAAAACAAGCGTCTCCTTGTCCAACATCTAAGAAACAAATTTCTAGTTTTTTATTAAACTGAAAAATAACTATGACACTAATTAGTAAAATAATAATTTTATATGTCTTTAAAATAAGAAATTTTAAATTTTTCTTTACATCTGTATTCTTTTTATTTCTATCTTGTTTCCAAAATTCTTTATACGCCTTAGCAAATTTTCTCTTTTTTTGATATAGCTTGTACTTTATCAATGCAATTATATTTTTTCCCCTCTTTTGTGTAGGGCTTAAATATTTGCTTGTATAAATGACATATAATTGATTGCTTACAAAAATAACAATGTAATATATAATGATACTAACTAAACTTGGTGTTGCCACATATATTTTTGAAAATGGTAAATTAGCTAAATTAGAAATTTCGATTAGTCCTTGAATTCCAATGGACAGAAATATAGAAATAAAGTTTGAAATTTCTGAATGAATAAATGCACTGATTATAAATAAAATAGATAAAGCCATGATTGGTCCAATGATAATACTTACCAAGATATTGGCTATTAAAAAATAGATACCAATCACATTAAAATGGTATAGCAGAACTGGTAAGAGCATAATTTGTGCAGATAGTGTGACAGATATTATGTCTTTAAGATTTTCTATAACTTTAGATACATGTTTATTTTTCTTGATTATAATACTATTTTTTAATCTTTTTATATTATCAAAATATTGTTTTATATTTTTATGAAATAAGATAATACCTATTGTTCCTAAATAAGATAATTGTAATCCCACACCGTGTAATGGCATATGGATTTTGAATCAGAATACACAATAAGGAAAATGCAATTGATGTCCATATATCTTTTTTTCGATAAACCAGAAACGATAATATACTTAGTATTCCCATAATACCTGCTCGCACAATGGAACTTGTAGCACCCGTTATACTAACATAGAAAATCACAGCTAATATCATAATATATTTTACTTTTCTTTTTCCTAACCATTTTTTGAGAAAAATTTCTATTCCCATAATGATATAAACCACATGCATACCAGATACAGCTAAAACATGAGAAATATTGGCAATTTGAAATTGTTCTTGTAAATCCTCTTCTAACACTGTGGTATCTCCTAACAGTAAACCTTTTACAATCTGTTGTTCCTCTTCTTCTAATGCGCCTTCAATTTTTTGATTAATGGCAAGTTTGACATCATTCATTCCTTTTTCTAAAACTGTTACATTGTTAGAAGATACAATTTCATATTTATTCACATTTAATGTTCCATAAATACTAATCGATTTTAAGTATAATTGATAATCAAATCCACCTGTGTTTCTCGCCTTACTTCCCTTTTGAAATTCTCCTTGTAAAATTACTTTATCTCCATATTGAAATTCTACTTCTTTTTTAACGTCTATATAGATTTGCGTAGAGTGATATTTTGTGGAATTATCTACTGTTAGAACCTTTACTTTATATCGATTTTTATATTCTCTTTCTTGTTTGTTGCTAATGATAATGCCCTCTACTTTTATGGTTTTTTCTTCATACAAGTGGTTATAACGACTTTCTTGAAATATGAAAATGATATTGGAAATAATTGAACTGACTATAATAACAGAAATAATTGATTTTGTTAAGAATAATTTGATATAGCGAATATATCGCTTAATGGAAAACAATTGAAATTTTTTATTTTCATTTACAGATTTCATCTTTGCCCTTTTATGTGGGAAAAAATGTGTCCCAAAATTTGAACAAAACAATAATTTCAAATAATAATTATTATCTTTTGTACTCATAAACAAAAGCTTTTTTACGCCATATAAAAATGCTATAAGGATATATAAAAGGACTATACTAAAACGAAAGTATAGCCCCCATATAATTCCAATACAATATCCTATAGCGATAACAACAATTGGTCTTTTAATGCTATCGCCTCCTAAATTACAATACTCTTCTTGCCCCATAATAATTATTGTTATAATATCCTGTGCTTAAAGAATCAATTCTAACACCTGTTGATGGTGTTGATGCGTGGATAATTTGTCCTCCGCCTATATATATTGCAACATGTGTAATTTTTGATTTACCAAACATAACCAAGTCGCCTGGTTGTAAATTACTTCTGCTAACGGCAACGCCATTACTGTATTGTGCTGATGATGTTCTATTTAATGTAATTCCATGTTGTTTGAATACATATGATGTAAATCCTGAACAGTCAAATCCTGTGCTTGGAGAACTTCCACCATATACATATTTATATCCCAAATATTTTTTGGCTGTTGCTACAATTGCAGAACCATTGCTAGATGATGGTACAGATGTTGTTTCTGTAGTTGTATTTTGTGTTTTACTTTGGTTGGTTGTGGTCTTTTTAGTTGATTTTGTACTACTTGTTTTTCTTGAAGTGCTTTGACTTCTTGATGTTTCTTGTCTACTATCTGATAATAGGGAAGTTGCGATATATCCCTCTACATTATTAACCTTTACTCTGCTCCATCCACCTTCTTCACTATATACTTGAACTTCTGTATTTAATGAAGCTGTTGTAACAATTGTACTTGATGTATTTGCTTCTTGTCTAACATTTACAGTTGAAGAATTTATATATTGTGTTTTGATTGGTGTATTTTCAGCAGGTTGTTGTTCTTGCACTTCTTCTTGATTTTCTTCTACTGGTTCATCTTTCTTTAATTTATCTTTTCTTAACCAACCTTTGGTTGTTTGTGTTTCTACACATGCCCATCCATTCATAATTTCTGTAACAGTAACTGTTTCATCTGTTTTTAATTCTATCACGTCTGTTGCATTGATAGATGGTATTAATTTTAATCTTGTATCCTCTGAGATTTTGTATTCTCCCAAAGTAATTTCTTCTGTATTTTCTGTGTTTTCAGTATTTTCATCTGTTGTATTTTCTTCTGTTGTGTTTGTTTCCACTTGATTGTTGTCTTGTGTACTATTTTCATTTACTTGGTTGTTTTCTTCTGTAGGTTCCGGATTTGAATTTATAGTAACAAGTTCTTTGCTCACATATCCTGTAATTTGATTATACGTAACTTGATACCAGTCTCCCTCTTCTCCTAATATTTCAACCTCTTGGTTCAAAGTGATTTGCTCCAAGATTGTACTTTCAGCATTTGCTTCTCTTCGTAAGTTAGCAACATCTACATTGATTGTTCCCGTGTTGGCTGCTAAGCTGATATTTATAAAAAGCATACTAGCTAAAGAAATAATTGCCATAATTAAAATGCTTTTTATATTCATTTTACTTCTCATTGTAATCCTTCTCCTTAAATAATTCATATTTTTAAAAAAGTAGTACTTGGACAGTATACTATAAATCTAAAAAAAAGTCAAATTTTTGACTTTTTTCTAAATTCTTCCAGTTAATAGTATACAATTCCTAGAAGGTATATATATTATATTTTAAGCGGGTTTCGGGGGACCGACACGCTACATACTCTTATTAAATCAGCGATAGTTCCATGGGAGCTGATTTAACATTCTAGGAATTTCAATTCCTAGAATGTTAAATTACATTGCACAGAAAAATTGCTTAGCAATTTTTCGCGTCGACAAATCTTTACGTTTAGAGAACATAGAGTTCTCTAAACGAGATTTGTCAGAGTATGTAAAGTGTTGGGATAGCGAAAAATATAATATATATACCTTCTAAGAATTGTACACTGAACTGTAACAATAATCTTTATACTACCTGATTTTTTAGTAATAGTTTTACCATATGATAGATAAACTTTTGCTTTTCAATACTACATTTAATAATTAACTCATACAATTCTTTATCCATATATCTCATTATATTTTCATTTTTCTCATTTAGAACCTCATAAATAGAAACATTTAAGAAATCACATACTCTAACAAACTTTTCAAATTCTGCACTTGCTTTTCCTTTTTCTAATTGACTAATATAATTTATTGATATACCTAACTGCTTAGCCATTTGTTTTTGCGTAATCTTATTTTGTATTCTAGTTTCCTGTAAACGTTTACCAATATTAGAAAAATCTATATTCATATTATCACTTCTCCTTCATTGGTAAATATAACATTATGAGTTTTATTTGTCAATACATTTTTTACATGTTAGTAAAAATTAATTTTCTATTGAGTTAAATGCAAATGTATTATTAACAATTTTATTATAAGGTGCTGGATTTTCTAATTCTCCTGCCATTGTCATAACTTCTTGAAGTCGATTAAAACTTTCTTCTTCTAATACTGGTGTTTCATTCCATGCATCAATATCTTTATATGTTTGGATGGATTGTGCTAACATTTCAATACTTGTATCAGGGAAAAAATCTTGTATCACAGTTGCAATCTCTTCTGCTGAATGTTCTTTTACCCAAGTTTGCCCCTCATAAATTGCATTTGTAAAGTTTTGTATTGTTTCTTCATTTGCTTCTATATAACTCTTTTTCGAAAAATAAGCCGTATATGGGATTTCGCCTGCTTCTTCTCCAACTGACGCTACCACATATCCTTTTCCTTCTAATTCTGTTAAAGACGCTGTTGGTTCAAATAAGGTTACATAGTCAGCATTTCCAGCAGCAAATGCACCTGCCATTAAGTCAAATTTAATACTATCATCTAATACTACGTCTGTTTCTGGATTAATTCCATTCTTTTTTAGGACATATTCTAATGTCATGTATGGTACGCCACCTTTTCTGCCAGGTATAACCGTTTTACCTTTTAAATTTTGCCAACTAAAATTTTCTTCATCTGTTCTAGAGACCAATAATGACCCATCTTTTTTCGTTAATTGAGCAAATACCTCTGTATAATCTTCTTTTCCTTCATTATATACATAGATAGACGCTTCTGGGCCAGCAAACCCAATTTCTACTTGATTAGCTAATACACTTGTCATAACAGCATCTGCCCCCTGACCTGTTGACAATTCAATTTCTAACCCTCTTTCTTCAAAATATCCATTGCTGATTGCTACATATTGTGGTGCATAGAAGACTGAACGTGTTACTTCACTAACATTGATGGTTTGTAAAGTATTTTGATTATTTCCTTTTTGACATTTTATAACGACAACAGCAATAACAATTACTATGAGTACAATGATTACCACTAGCGCAATTTTTCCTTTTTTACTCATTTCACACCTCCTTGATTTTTCTCTTTATATTTTATGTTGCTTGTTAGAATGTGTGAAATTGATTTTTCTCTAAAACTGTATATCTTTATTTTAGCTTGTATGTTATAATATTTCTATATTCTTAAAATAATCAAGGAGAAATACTATAAATGCCAAAAGAATTTAAAGAAAGATTTCTAGCTAATTTTATTTTCTGCATCATAATATTCGTTATTTTTATAATCCTGTCAGAAGGAAATTTTACTAGCAAAAAAACTTTATCAGAGAAAGATTATCCCACAAAAATTAACCTTACTATTATGCAAGATGGAACTATAAACGTTGAACAAGTGATAGATGTCAATTCTAGTTATTATGAAACCTACTTTTTTTCTAATCTTGCAAGTCGCTTTAATGAATATAATTATGATGAAAATGTGGAAAATCTCAAAGTTTATTTTAATGATAAACCACTAACTTCTACTGAAAATACAGACGGCTATTTCAATTACAGATATTGTACTTCTATGAGTGAAAAAATTAAAAATCCTGTAGTTGTTGAACTAGGACATGATTCATTTAACAATATAGAAATATTTATGCCTGAAATCCATGGAGAATTAAAAATTGTTTATGATCTAAAAAATTATATTGTTAATTACAATGATATAAATTATTTTGAATATGATCTTAAATATCATCATAATGTATTTGATAATGATGTTCAATTTAATATCATTATGCCTGAATTCACAAATAAATTTTTAATAATGACTAATCCAGAATTTAACCATAGTTCTCTTGTTACTTCTATAAATGATACAACAAAGCAAATTTCTTTAAGTGGATTAGAATCCGATTCCCTACATATGGAAGTGTTATTTGACAGACAAATCTCGGAATCTGATTTAAAAATTAATGAAGATAAATATGATGATTTATTAAACAAATTTAAACAAGATAAGAATAACTCTATTAAAGCATATGTTGTTATGTTTATGGCGTTATTGATTATGACAATTGCGGTTACTTGTCGTCAAATAATTCATCAATATCGCCAGTTTAAATAGATTCGTATAACAGAAAAACTACTAAAATAAATTAGTAGTTTTTTGCTTACTGAAATTTTTTAGTTTTCAATATCATTTTTTCTAGCAATAGTACTGCCAAATACATTAATCCGGCGACCACGCCAAGTATAATCACACTTGCCATAACCAAATCCAACTTAAACACTTGCCCACCATATACAATTAAATATCCTAAACCTGCTTTAGATACTAAAAATTCTCCAGAGATGACACCTACTAAAGAAAGTCCTATACTAACTTTTAAAGAATTGATAAAAGTAGAAATATTGGCAGGTATAACAATTTTGGTCAATATTTGAAATTTAGTAGCTTTAAAGGTTTTTGCCATCTTAATTAAGTCTTTATCTGTTTTTATAAATCCATTTAAATTTTCTAATATGGTAACAACCAATGAAATCGCAACTGCCATAACAATAATGGCTGGCGTTCCTGCTCCTACCCATATGATAATGACAGGTCCTAAAGCAACTTTGGGTAAACTATTTAATACGACTAAATAAGGTTCTAGCACATCTGAAAGAAACTTAGACCACCATAACAGAATAGCAATCACCGTTCCTAAAATAGTTCCTAATAAAAATCCAACAACTGTTTCATATACGGTTACTTTGATATGCATTAATAAATCATTTGAACCTAAATTGGTTAGTGTTTCCCATATTCTGCTTGGCTGACTCATAATAAAACTATCAATTACATTCATATTGGCCAATATTTCCCATATAGCTAGAAAACTGATTAATATTGCTACTTGTGTTATAAATACCAGTATTTTTCTTTTTCGATTGTGTTTGATATATTGTTTTCTTTCCTGTGACAAAAAATTATTCATCAACTCCCAACTCCTTCCATAAAGTGTTAAAATATCCACTAAATTTTGGACTTTCCCTTACATTGATAGGATTTCTATCTTCCATCTCAAAGTCAATGGTATAAATATCTTTCACTCTTCCTGGTCTTTTGGTTAATACCACCACTCTGTCAGACATACTAATGGCTTCTGAAATGTCATGGGTTACAATAATTGCCGTCATATTTTCTTTTCTTAGTATAGAATAAATATCATTGGTTACCATGATTCTTGTTTGATAATCTAATGCTGAGAATGCTTCATCAAGTAGTAAAATTTTAGGTTTTGTTGCTAAAGTTCTAATTAAAGCTGCTCTTTGCCTCATCCCTCCTGACAGTTCTGATGGATATTTATCTTTAAAATCATATAAATTATATTTTTTTAGCAAATTTTCTACATATTGCTTATTACTTTCATTTAAAGCACCTTTTAGTTCTAAACCTAATATGGTATTACTCCATATATTTCTCCATTCTAATAAACAGTCTTTTTGTAACATATATCCCACATCTTCCGAAATGCCTTCTACTTTTTGGTTTTCTATGTAGATTTCTCCTTTTGTTTTTTCTTCTAATCCACTAATAATTGATAATAATGTAGATTTTCCACAACCACTTGGTCCTATAATAGATACAAATTCACCTTTTTTTACTCTAAAATGAATGTTATCAAGTGCTGAAATCTCTCCTTCTTTACTTTGATAGGTCTTACAAATATCTTTTATCTCTAATATGGTTTTCATGTAGTTTCATTCCTTTCTAATCTTTTGATATATCTGTCATTTATTTTGTCTTTAATATAGTTTATGTAAAATAAATAGAGAAGGTGTCTCCATACATTTGTATTCTATTATAGTCTGCCATACAACCAATGTTGTTTTTTGTTGAATAGGTTAGAGCGAAGCGATGTTCTTGTATAGGAAAAAGGTATGTAAACAATACATACCTTTCCATTATTCTAATTTACTTCTGAAATTCTAAATCAAACGTAATTCTAATGGTATTTGTCTTCTGCCTCATTCTACAACTGTAAAACCTATAAAATTATATTCGTTGACTTCTAATTTTCTATAAATATTAAATCCTCCAATATAGTATTTTTCATCTTAGGTTGCTTTGAAAATAATGCTAAATTCAGCAAATTATATTTTAATTCTAATATATGATTATCATATGTTGTCATCTGAAAACATTGCTTCATCGTTTTACCATAATGATATACATTTTCTTTGGCATATATTACAATAGGAATAATACACATATCCTTAACATCCTTTTGTTCACTGTTCTGAATAATTTTTATACATTCTTGTAAAATATAATATGGTAAATCTGTAGAAATTTCTTGTAGATACATAATTACATAAAAAATTTGTTTTTCAGAATGTTTATAAATAATTTTTACACCTTTTTTTATCCTATAAAATTCTATATATGTCAATTTTTCTTTTTCTATTTTTTCATAACTATCTGAGAAACCATTAAGAAAAACGCATATTCTTTCTTTGTCTTTAAATAAATGCTCAATGATACCTTTATATTTTGCTTCCAAATTATTTCCTATTAAATTACCATAAATTTCACTTTCTTCTTGCAAATCTAGATATTTTTTTTGTTTGATATTATGGATACATTGAATATAGTTTTTATATCTAAACTGATGTATGACGTTTTTCACCTCCTTATAAAACCAAATTTCAACTTACTTTGGGAAAATCTTTTGATATACTATTAAAAATGATGATAAATTTTAGAATAAATATATAAATTAAAATTATGTATATTAAATCATAAAAACGAGAAAAATACAAGGAATTTTTCATATTTAATATAAAATAATTGGAGACAATTGGGGACAGGTAGCTTTTTGTCTCATTTTTGTCGAATTTTATTGTTTTTTGTTTGTATATATGAAATTTTGGAATCAAAATAAAAGTATAATCTTGTTATAACTTAAATAAACTAAAAAATATTACAAACAGAATTCCATAATTCGACAAAAATGAGACAAAAAGCTACCTGTCCCAAATTGTCTCTACTTCTTCTTTGGATAAATATCTCCATTTTCCTAGTTCTAAATTTTTTACTTCTATTCCTGCAATAGCACTTCTATGTAATGCTAGCACCTTATACCCAATTGCTTCACACATCTTTCTGACTTGTCTATTTTTTCCTTCGTGTATGATAATTTCTAATCTGGTAATTTGTTTTTCTTCATCTGTTTTTAGGTATTTTACTTTCGCTGGTTTTGTAATATACCCTCCAATATCTACTCCTTGTCTTAATTGTTCTATTTTTTCCTTGTTGACAATTCCTTTCAAAGTAACTGTATAGGTTTTATGAATCTCATGTTTTGGATGTGTCACTCTATAAACAAAGTCTCCGTCGTTGGTAAGAATTAATGCTCCTGATGTATACATATCTAATCTTCCTACTGGCACAATTCGTTCTTTCACTTTTACCAAGTCTAAAACAGAATCTCGATGAAATTGGTCCTTTACAGTGGTTACATAGCCAATTGGTTTATTTAATAAAATGTAAACTTTTCTATTCTCTATTTTTACTGTTTTCCCGAGATAACAGATTTCATCTTTTTCTGGCACTACTTTTGTTCCTAATTCTGTTACTACTTTCCCATTTACTTGAACTTTTCCTTGTAAGATGAGTTCTTCTGCTTTTCTTCTTGAGGCAATTCCCGCTTCTGCCAAGTATTTTTGTAATCGTATTTCTTCCAAAAACGATGCTCCTTTCTTATTTTTAATTACAATTCTGGTATTTGTATTTCTGCTCTATTGGGCGATTCTAGTATTTTAGATGGTTTAGGCACATTGTCTCTTTGTGCACTATTTGATTCTTTTCTTTTACCTGCAATGTAATTATCTACATTTATTTTCATTCTTTTTGGCGAAAGATTCATTTTTACGAATCTTTCAAATTCGTTTTCTTTGTTTAATTCCATTATATACAGTCTATTAAAATATGGATCTTTTTTTAATTCTAATCCCTCTGATTTATCATCTTGGATTGCTTCATTATATTCTACCCAAAGGTTAATTTTTTGTTTATCTGGACATCCTTGTTTAATATATTCATCATATCTTCTTAAAATTTCTGATGAATATACCTCTACACCCTTTTTTATTTGTATATCTTCATGCTCTAATGGATTTTGCATTTGTAATGTATTTACAAACTCTAAAAAAAATCCTAATTGCATAACTGGTTCCAATTTTCTAGTATCTAATTCTATCCCAGAAAATTGATAACGTTTGAAATAATCTACAGCTATTGGTTGTAAATATTTTTCTCTTACAACCTCTATATTTTTATTATTTGATTCTTCTAACGCTCTTTGCGGAGTTTTATCACTAATTTCAAACATTTTATAATCTCATCCTTACTTTCTAATTCTCAGAACATATATGTTATAGTTTTCTGTTTTCCAAATCTTTTAAAATATTTTCAAAATATTCTGGCAATTTTGCTTCTAAATACATCTTTTGCCCTGTTGATGGATGCGTGAATTCCAAGCTTTTGGCATGTAGGCATTGTCCCTTCACATTCCACTCATTTTTCCCATTAGAATATACCTCATCTCCCACAATTGGATAGCCAATTTGAGATAAATGTACTCTAATTTGATGCGTTCTTCCTGTTTCGATATTAACTTGTAATAATGTGTACTTATCATATCTTTCTAATACTTTAAAATGAGTAATCGCTTCTTTTCCTTTTTTGGTAACTGCCATTTTCTTTCTATCTTTTTCGCTTCTTCCAATTGGCATATTAATCGTTGCTTCATTTTCTTTTACAATGCCTCTTACTAAAGCAATATATGTCTTTTTTACTTTATGTTCTTTTATTTGTTCACTCAAATATATATGGGCTTTATCATTTTTTGCCACAATGATAATTCCTGATGTATCTTTATCTAATCTATGGACAATTCCTGGTCTAATTTCTCCCCCAATTCCTGATAATGAATCTTTACAAATTGCCATTATGGCATTTACTAATGTACCATCTGGATTTCCATTTGCAGGATGTACTACCATTCCTTTAGGTTTATTTATAACAATAATATCTTTGTCCTCATAAATAATATCTACAGGAATATCTTGTGTTTTTAAAGATACTTCTACAGGGATTTCTTCTTCTACTTGAATATTATCTCCCTTTTGAACTTTATATGAAGGTTTTACAGTCTTTCCATTTACGAAAACTTTTTCATTTTCGATTAACCTTTGAACAGCTACCCTTGATGTATCTTCTAGTTTTTCTGATAAGTACACATCAATTCTTTTACTATCTTCTAGCACCTCAAAATATTTCATTTATTAATTATCCTTTCTCGTTTCTTTTTTGTTTTGTAGTTCTTTGGAAGAAAACACAGCAAATGAAGCTACAAAAGATATCCATCCTATTGCAATACAAACATCTGCTATGTTTATTGGTGGAAAATCTGAAAAATTAATAAATTCCACCACTCCTCCTCGACATATTCTATCAATAATATTACTAATTCCTCCAGCTAGTGCAAAACTTAATAAGATTTTTGTTTTTTTCGTTATAAATTGATTATTACTTTTTACAATTCCTAAAATAATGAATATAATTACTAAATTGGTTAATATCGTTATGGTTTTAGCAGTTTCATCATATATTCCATTATTCCACTCATTTGCTTTTAAAATTAGTGTATCAGCAATAACTGTTAATTCCCCATAATGTATTACAATTACTTTCGTTAATTGATCTATAAATATAATAATACATACAATTATAACTATTATTAAATTTAGCTTTTTTAATTCTATTTTTTTTTCTTTTTTCATAAATACCTCTCTTTTTGTTATATAGAAAAATCTATTTTTCCTTGAACATATTTAGATTCTTTCGTCCACAACAAAGTTAAGCTTCTTCTTTTTGTGTAACAATTGCATATTTTTTACACATTTGTGTGTTGAACCCTTTGATTTTACAAACACACGCTTATGTTATACATTTAATCTTTCATAAACTGTAAAATAGCTATCTTCATATAATTCATTATAATTTGGATCATTTGTTTCTTTTATGATCATATTCATTTTAGAATTTTTGTATGTTATAACATGTGTAATATCATATTTTTCAAATGTATTTTCGTAAAACTTTCCAATGCTAGATGTATCAATAAAATCTGAAAATATATCTTCTTCTTTACCACTAAATTCTGGTGCATATAAATCTGCTCTAGAATCAATAAAAACAGGAATTCCTCTATATATCATATAACTTCCATAATTATATTCATTATAAAATCTGGCAGTTTCTAAATCTATATTTTCTATTATATAATCACAAGCTTGCACTGGATATGCAGACTCATCTATGTAGTCATCATCTTGTTTTGGTTCATAAAAATGATAACTTAATAATAGCATTATGCAAATCATTAATACATATCCTATTTTTGTAGTTACTATTTTAAATGCTCTTGCAAGTCCATCTTTTGTATATAATTTTAGAAGTTCACATATCATTTTATTGACAATAAATACGCCAACAATGCAAAACATCGTAATTTGTCTTCTTGATGCTAACATTAAATAACATAAGCCACCTATCATAAATAAATCACTTAATTTAATTTTTGTTTTTGAAAATGTTAAAATTGCTAAAATAATTACAATTGCTGTCAAGGCTTCTGTTTCATCTACAATTGTCATTGGTAGATGTTCATTAATATTTTGTGTTGTATTTCCTTGCATTGTTTTATACAAATACGTATATGGTGTATCTCCTAATGGTGTTAATAACCCTGTAAATGCACATATAATCATAACGATAATCAACCATTTAACATTTTGATTTTTACTTAATTTAATTTTATATGGATTTTTTAAGTCTTCCTCTCTTTTTATTTTTATTCTTTCATTTTTATCAAGAATCTGTTTCAATTTTTCTTCTAATTTTTGTTGGATATTTTCATATTTTCCTAGTTTTGCTAGTAATTTTATTGCAAGTTTTAAGACTTTTATATTTATTTTTCTATATATAGCAATTTCTGCAATGATTGCAAGTAAATATTCTGCTATATATGGTAAGAACAATACAAATATAAATGGCCAAACTGCTACATGTAAGTTAGCAATTAAAGTTGAAATTATAACCAATCCTATTGCATATCTTATTTTTCTATTTTTCAAGAACATTTCTATAAAATAGATAATCCATACAAACAGAATAAAAGTTACTAATTGGGCTCTCGCCGCAATATATCCTCTTATAACATAAATAACAACTGCTGTTAATATAAAAGATAGTAATTGATTTTTTGCAATTTTTGTATTGACAATATATAAAGAGATACCTAATATAGCTGTTAATATACAAGTTGTTACATATATTCCCTTCATTCCAAAAGCTGAAAATATAAAATATGTTATTAAATCATATAGCCAATGTGGGTATGTATACGCCAAATCTTCATGCCAAGAAAAATGATCTTGCATATCAATGCCATTTTGTGTTATTAATTCCCCTATTTTGATTGTGTAATATGTATCATTCTGTAAGGTAACAGGTGTCATCGCAACACAAAATATTGCAATAAGAATAATCGCTAGAATACCAAAAATCCATTTAGAATTTACTTTCCCTTTTTTACTTTCCAATTTTTCTTTCGCCTTTTTTTGTTTCAACATATTTTCCTCCAATAAAAAAAATATTCTTTAGCATTATATCAAAAAAAGTTTGAAAAGACTAGTCTTTTCAAACTTTTAATTACAATTTAAACTATTTATCTAAAAGTCACAATTATATTATATTGCATTATATCTATACAGCTTCTTGATTTTCTGTTTCAACTGTATTTTCATTATCATTTTCTTCTATAACTTCTAAGCTTCCTACTGAAACTTCATAAGCAACTCTTGTTTCAATACTTCCATCTTCATGTTTTTTCTCATAAGTTCTTGATTGTACTCTACCTATTAACTTAATTTGAGAACCTACTTCAAGGTTTTGACAAAATCTTGCATTTCTACCCCATGCAATACATGGTATATAATCTGACTTGTTATATGCTCTGTTAACTGCAAGTAATATATCTGCTATTTCTCTACCAAATGGTGTTTGTCTATAGATTGGTTTTTTACAAATATAACCAACTAAAACAACTTCATTTGTGATTACGTCTTTTCTTGTCATTTCATTTTCTTCTTCACTTTGCTCTTCTTCAGAGATAACTCTTACATCTTTGGCAAAAACAGTTAATATTAATCTGTTTTTTTCACTTTCATAACTATTGTATGATCTAAATTGTCCTTTTACTAATAATTTTTGCCCTTCATTTAAAGTATCTTCATTGATTAGTCTTTCTGAAATTGTAATTGGTATGATATCTGCTACACCACTTAAACGAGGTATTTCTAAGTTAAAAACGTAAAATCTTTCACCATAAATTTCGTGACTAAATTTTTTCTCTCCTGTAACTTTTCCAACTAATGTTAAATAGTTGTTTTCTAAATAATTTGTATCCAATTTTTTTTCCTCCTTAAATTTAATTTATCAATTGTATTTTTTTACCTGCTTTAACTTACATTACTTATTATACAACATTTTCCTGGGTTTGTCTACATAAAAAGTTAAATTTGTAATTTTTTTGTAAAATTTCTTTATTTTTCAACCATTTCGCTACTTATATAAAAGCAAAACTGAATATATCGCTAATATATTTTCTATATTTATTTGTCTATTCTTATTTAACTCTATACTTGCTTCTCCCATTTCAATTTCATTTTCTTCTATATTTTTGATATTTCTCTGAATAGATATAATTGCTTTTTCTTCTTGAATGCTAGAAACTGTAATTGTTGATTTTTGATTCAATCCATAGGTTATACAATTGCTCATTTTATTTGACAATATTTTTGTATTACTAAATATATCTGCATTCATAACAATGTATTTACAATTACCACATATCTTATTTAATATATCTTTTTGTATATCATTTATATTACATTTATTACATAATATGATTGTTTCAAAAATGATATTTCTCATATTTTCTATATTTTTTGAAGTTATATGGATAAAATCTAAATCTTTTCTTTGTATTAAATTCATTACATTTTGTTTTATACTTTCAAATTCTATATGATTTCCAAAAATACCAATAAAATGCATTTCTTGTATCTCCTAAAAAATCTATATACAGTTTCCCCCATATTTCCAATTTTATACATATTATTTTTTAATTTGTGTTCCGTTTATATCTATTTGATAATTATCCTTATATATTAATTCAGATAATTTTACAATTTCTAGCCCCTCTTTCTGAATATTTTTTAATATCATTTCTAAGCTATCTGCGGTATGTTCTGTTCCATTATGCATTAATATAATATCTCCTGGACCAATTTTGTCTTTTATTCGATTCCACATTTCATTTCCACTGTTTCCTGTATAATCTAAAGTATCTAGACTCCATTGTATGGTGTAATATCCTTTATCTTGCGCTGCTTTTATTACTGTTTCATTATATTCCCCATAAGGTGTTCTATATAGATTGGTTCGATTTCCTGTAATAGCCTCAATTTTATCATTACTCTTTTCAATTTCCTCTATATTTTGCTCATAACTTAAGTTATTAACATGTGGGTGTGTATCACTGTGTGTTCCAATTTCATGACCTGCATCATAGATTTTTTTCACTGCCTCTGGATATTTGTCTACCCAATCTCCTACCATAAAAAATGTGATTTTAACATTATTTTGTTCTAATGTTTCTAAAATTTTGTCAATATCATCTGCATTCCACGCACAATTCATTGTTAAAGTTACTTTTTTATCTTCTGTGTTTACCTTATAAATTGGTAAAAGCCTTTCGTTTGCGGAGGCAGTTGCTATACTTTCTTTATTTTTCATTAATGTGTCAGCTATACAAAATAATAAAACAACTGTTATAATGGATACTAGATATGTGTATATTTTTTGCTTATTAAATACCAAAAACATAATAAAAACCTCCATTTTAAAGCTACTTAATTATATGCTTTAAAATAAAGGTTATTCATAAAATTTTATTCATTTTTAAAATAGCTGGTAATCCCTGTATAAATCCCCCATGCCAATCGATTTTGATATTCTTCATCTTGTAATTGTTTTTCTTCTTGAGGATTTGAAAGAAATCCACATTCTACAATTGATATTGGAATTTCTACATGTTTCATGATATATACTGTATTTAATTTCATTGCAATTCGATTATTTTCTTTTTGAATAGATTCATTTAAATTTTCTTGTATCTGCTCTGCTAAAACTTTACTTTGTTCATTACTTGTATTGTAAAAGGTTTGCCAACCATAATACTGTTGCTGGCTAATTTTATTTAAGTGTATAGATACAAATATATCTGCAGATGATTCGTTTCCTATTTTTACTCGATTGTGAATATCTGAAACTTTCTTTTGTTTTAAAGTTTTAGCATCTAAATCATAGATTGCATTTTCATTTGACCTTGTTAATATTACCGTACATCCTGATTGTTCTAATAATTCTTGAATTTTTAATACGATTTTTAAATTGATTTGTGCCTCTGTTGTTCCATTGTTACTTTCAGCACCTTCATCTGGCGTCCCATGTCCAGCATCTAATATAACAACTTTTCCTGAAACAGGCAATGTAGTTACTTGCACAGCATCCCCGATGTTTCTTTCATTTCTTCCATTTGATTGTGTTTTTTGCCCTATGTATACTACAAGACTAATTATAATAGAAAAAAATATAATAAAAACCCTTTGTTTCGTAAATTTTTTCATTTTACTAACATTCCCTTCCTAAGGCACAAATTGGGTTGAAAAAAATTAAATTGGGGCTATGCTAAGTTTGTTAAGGTTTGCTTGTTACAGCCTTAGTAAGCTTTTGCTTTAAATTTCAAATGAAATTTATTAGCCACCAATTGTATTTATTTTTCAACCATTATCTCCTAAAGTTTTTATTATATATATATGTTTCATTTATATTTTTATGTCACATTATTTTCTTCTATCCACAGCATAGCTACTTCCCATTACTGATTTAGCAGCATGTTTTACTTGTGCACCTACTTCCCCAATTTCAAGTATATTACTAAATCTTCCTGGATCTGCAACAACAACTCCTATTGAAAGTGAGGTTAGTGGAAATTGTTCTATAATTCCCTTTCTATTTTCAACTTCTATATATCCTTTTTCTAAATCCCTTTCTGTAAAAAATTTTTTAACTTGACTATCAAATATCGCTAATATATGTTGGCATATTTTTTCACAGTTTGTTGATGGTAATATCGCCACAAAGTCATCTCCACCAATATGTCCAACAAATACTTCATCAGTCAAACTACTATGAACCCCTCTTAATATTGTTTCAGCTGTAAATTCTATAATTTGATCTCCTTTTACAAAGCCATATACATCATTATATGCTTTAAAATTGTCTAAGTCTAAATACAATACAGAAAATGGTTCATTATTGGATAATCTCTTTTTAAGTTCCGCATGTATTTGTACATTTCCTGGTAATCCAGTAAGTGGACTGACCCTTCTATTATTTGAAAGTAATCGATTTAAATTTTTTACTGTAAAATATAAATATTCTTCATCTACTGGTTTTTTTATGTAATATTCGATAGATTCTCTTAAGATTTTCATTCTATGCTCTTTATCATTATTTGATGAAACGACGATTACTGGTGTTATTGTATTATCCTCATCTCGTCTTATTTGTTTACAAAGTCCAACCACATCTCTGTCTATTGCATCTTCATTTATAATAATTAGAGAAGGTATATTTTTAAGTGCAATATCAATTTGCTGTGATTTGACACTTATAAATTTGTAATCCTTATCATTTTTAAATAATTCCCTAAAAATAACAATAGATGAGTCATCATCATCAATAATATAAATTTCCTGAATCATATTATTCACCCTTTTTTTCTTTTTGATTTTTTTTATGTTTAAATTCAATTTTTTTATTTAATATTTCTGTAAATTCTTTGATATCAATTGCTGGAAAGGCCTTTTTTAATCTATATGCTCTTCTATATAAATGCTTTATTGTCCTATCCCTTCTAGTTTTCAGACGATTTATTAAATTCTGCAAATTTTCATTTGCTGAAATCTTTTCTTTATCTTTCAATTCTGATAATCTTTGTTTTATTTGTTCATTGATTTCTTCTATTTTCTCTAATGTTGATTTTATATTTTTAATTTTTATAACACTAATAATTGCATCTATTAATAATATCAATGCTATAATACTTGCTATAATAGATACATATGTAAAATTAAGATATCCTATTATGTGTATAATAAACGGATGTATATATTTTATAAATAAAACGCCTAATATTCCCCACGCTATCGAATTTGTTAAACAAATCCTTCCTTTATAGTTAAATCTTTGGTTTGAATAATCCCAATATTTCGTATGAAATAATTTTTCTAAAAGTACACCTACTATATATTCCCATAATGTTAATGCTAATAACGAAATAATAAATAAAAGTACTATATTGTTTTTATAATAATCTAAAAATACAATCATGATGATAGCACCAAATCCATATATTGGGCAAAATGGTCCTATCAAAAATCCCGTATTTATAATTTTTCTTTCGCAAATCGTTCGTACAATACTTTCTAAAATCCATCCCAAAAATGAATAAATAACGAAATAGGTTAATATATGAAAAAAAGTATCAGCCATTTAATTGCATTCCCTTCTTAAGGTAGAACAATAGCGGGCTTTTTGAACATTTTCTCTGTTTATAACATTTTAAAGTCCGCGTTATTGTTCGCGTGCCAATTTTACGTAAGTAAAATTGTGTACAATGATTGATGTTATAGGAAAAAGCGATTTCCTATATAATAAAAAAATTAATTAGAAAAGAATTAAATATTACATTCTTTTCTTTTAACCCATTTCCCTACATATTAAATATGTAGGGAAATTTTTCAAATTTATTTACTTGCACTTACCTTTTGTGTATCAGATGCTATACCATCAACATTGTATGCTGTTATTTCTAGTCTATTGGTATCACCTTCATTTAATTTTAACTTATATTTTAATTCTGTTTCTCCATTTTCAACTTCAATTGTTTTTTGCTCTCCTCTAATCGTAAATTCTACTCTTTCTAGTCCTGTATCATCTGAGATTGTAATTAAATAGTATTCTTGTGCATCATCTACGCCTATACTTATTGTTGGTTTTGTAACACCTTTTACTTTTTGTTCTTTTGTAATTGTTTCATTATTCACATCTACTAAAATAACCGTTAAGTTATGTTCTCCCATTGGTATATCGATTTCTTCATCAACAGTTGTTGAATTAATATCTATTGTTGTCTCTTCTTCTTCATCCCATCTATATGTCATATATGAAATTTCTGTTTCATTTTCTGCAGTTATTTTTAATTTATTTCCAGAAACTGATAAATTAATGATATTTGTTGCTGTATATTCCTTTTCTGTAGAAATATCTTGTCCCTGTACATCAATTGCTTTTACATTTAATGTATTCGTTCCTCCTGGAATTTCTATATTTACTTCTATATCTCTTCTACCATTTCCAGTAACTGTTTGGACTTCACCATCATTCCAGCTGTATTCTATCCTATCAATTGCTTTATCATGTGTTACTGATAGTATAACTTCCGTACCTTCCGCATTTAATGCTTCTGTTATGGTTGGCTTTGTTTCTTCTGAAGTCTTTGCCTCATTATCTTTATATATTGCATACGAACCTGTGCCTATCATAAAAGCACCAAATATAAGCATTGTTATAGCAAATACTCTAACAACTGATTTTATATCTGCTGGCCCTGATCTTCTATTCTTTTTTTGTTTTACTTTACTCGTTGTGTTACTTGTCTCTAAGATTTGATTCATATTTCATCTCATTCCTTTCTCAAATCACACATTTCATTGGTGTTATAGTATTTTGCCTCTTTAGTTCATTTCATGGAAAATTATACCATACCAATTTTTAATTGTAAAGAAATTTCATAATAAAAAGGACATCTTTTGAAAACTAATAGTTACAGTTCAGTATACAAAATCCCGGGAAGATATATATCTTCCCGGGATTTTGTATACTGAACTGTAACAACTAATGTTATTAGTATTTCTTCTGATGTCCTATATAGCAAATCTATGCCTTAAATATAGATAGTCAGATTAGGAAAGGTAGAGAAAATATTCAAAAAAGTTTACTATTGTTTTCTTTATATAACAAACTTCTTAATTAATACCAATCCTCCAGCTAATGTTCCCAATACTGTAAATCCTAATACAAAGTAAATTCTTGCTTGTCCTGTTTCGATTGATAACAATACTGGTGCGTCATCTATATCATCTTCTCCTGGTACTTGGTTATCTGGTGTTGAATCTCTATCTGGTACACCTTTGTCATTGTAGTCTTCTGAGATTTCTGCTATGTTTGTCA
>CALXJS010000010.1 GCA_944388685.1 uncultured Clostridia bacterium
AGAACAATAGCGGGCTTTTTTAAACATTTTATCTGTTTATAACATTTTAAAGCCCGCGTTATTGTTCGCGTGCCAATTTTACGTAAGTAAAATTGTGTACAATGATTGATGTTATAGGAAAATCTTCGATTTTTCCTATACAATAAGAATAAAAGATAAAGTATTTTTAATATCTTATACTTTATCTTTGCATTTCTAAATTATTCTTTTTTCCAAGTCATAACATATTCTGTTTCATTAAATTGTTCATTTAGCTGAATTTTGCTATTTTTAAATTGTAGATTTGAAAAAAATATAATACCATTCATATTTTTTTCAAATACCTTTACAAAAAGTTCTGCATTCACTTCTAGATTATTTCTATAATAATTTAGCAATTTCGTTCCAATTTCATGCCCTCTGTTTTCTTCTTTTACAAATATAGCTTTGATTTCATTTTCATAAATAGAAATAAATCCTAAAATTTCTTCATTTTCTACATATACATAGGTTTTAAAATTTTCCAAAAAGTCTACTTTTACTTGATTATAGATTTCTAACCAATAGTCTTTTTCTATGAAACTATTGGCTTTAAAGTTTCCTTTTACCCATAATGTCATTACATTTGTTAAATCCTCTTCTCTTATCTTTCTAATCATTTTTATCACCTTTTCCTTTGTTTTCTACATTATATTGTTTTTTATCTAATCCGTCAAATTTCGTAATTGTATTAATCGATTAAATTCTTCTTCCAATTCCTTTTTTCTCTCTTCATCTTTTGTAACAGATAATTCTGAACTAATTTGTGATAATTTAAAATCTAATAATAATTTATTGTTTTCAGTATGTGTTTCCTTTTTCTTTGATTTTTCTTGTTGATATTGCAAATAGCTTGTATAGTTCCCTTCATATTCGATGATTTTGCGATTTTTTATCAGTAAGATATCTGTTGCTATATTGTCAATAAATGTTTTATCATGTGTGACAAATAAAATTGTTCCATTATATTCTTTTAGCAATTTTTCCAAACTTTCAATAGATTCTATATCTAAAAAATTGGTTGGTTCATCTAAAATCAACATATTATTTTCTGATACTAATATTTTAGCAATAGAAGCTTTTACACGTTCTCCTCCACTTAAATTTTCTATTTTCTTATGAATATCTTTATCTTTAAATAAAAGATTTGCTAAGACATTTTTTACCACTTTTTCTGATTGATTTGTATCTTGCATGACATTTTCTATAACAGATTTTTGAAAATTCAAGTTTGTAAAATCTTGGCTAAAATAGCCTATTTTTATACCTGGATTTATTTTGATAAATTTGTTAGCATTTTTGATAATCTCGTTAATTAAAGTTGTTTTTCCTACCCCATTTTCTCCTATTAATGCTGTTTTATGATTGGGTTTTATAACACAACTTGCATTCTCAAATAGACATTTTTTTCCTAATTGCAATGTTAAGTTTTGTATATCAATAGCAATTTTGCTTTTTATACTTATTTCTGTTTGATATTGCATATATATTTGAGAATTGGTATGTGGTTTTTCTTTTTCTTCTAACTTTTCTAGTCTTGTTTTTAGTGCGTTTGTATGTCCTTCTAGTTTTTCTCTTACATTTTCAACACCTCGCTTATGAAGTCTTGCTTCAGAGTTTCCCATTCGTTTTGGTGTTTTTCTAATTTCTTTTGCTGTATTTTTAGAAATCATAATTGCTTTTTGTAATCTATTTTTTTCTTCGATGTACTGTCTATATTCAAATTGTTGTCTTTTGATTTCCGCTTCTTTTTGCATTTTATAACTAGCATAATTCCCATCATATTTTCTTACTTTACCGTCTTTTATTTCAATAATCCCTGTACAGATTTCATCTAATAAACTTCTATCATGAGATATGATAAGAATAGTACCATTATATTTTTTTAATTCTCTTTTTATATACTGTATTCCATTTTCATCTAAATTACTTGATGGCTCATCTATTAGTAATAAACCTCTTTGGTTTAATATTTTTTGATTAAATGCTTGCTTTTTCTTTTCGCCACCACTTAAGTTTAAATTCTCATTGTTTATTTCTTCAAATTGTTCCAGATATAGTATTTTTTGTTTTCTAATAATCTCTCCTGTATCTGGTTTTAATGCTCCAGAAATAATATTGAGTAATGTTGTTTTTCCAGAACCATTTTGTCCTACAATTCCTATTTTTTCATTTTCATATATTTTTAAATTTTCAATTTCTAATATTTTTTTATCTCCATAATATTTTGAGATATGTTTTAATTCTAATACCATAAAACCCCTCCTTTAATCATATTAAAGAAGAGGTTTATTACTTTTATTTATAAATTATTAAATTAGTTATTATATTCTTTTATTATAATAAAAATTTGCATTATTAATAAACTATTCTAAAATATGATTATATCTTATTTTAAAGTTTCTAGTTTATTAATAATCATTATCTTTCCACCAATTTAACCTTTCTTTTAGTTTCTGTTAATATTTTATCATATATTAACTACTTTTTCAATAGCATTATTTTTAAATGCATCAATCCATAAAAATTCAAAGGTCAGCAATTTATAACTCAAAATGTTAATCTGCTGATGAATCTTCTATATAATAACCTTTTCTTTTAAACAAGAATTTGTTTGTTTTTTTCCAATAAAATAGTAATCCACCTAATACAAAGATAATTGCTAATACAATTAATGTGATATGTGAATATTGTTCAAATACTGTAAGCATATTTGCCCAATTTTCTCCTAGTTGATTTCCAATTGTTAATAACACTGTATTCCATATAGCTGATCCTGCTGTGGTATATAACAAAAATTTTCCAAAAGGCATTTCACTCATTCCTGCTGGTATCGAAATTAAACTTCTCACAATTGGAATAAATCTACAAAAAAACACCGTCTTATTTCCTTTTTCGTCAAACCATTTATCTGCTTTATCAATGTCTTCTACCTTTAATCTTAATAGTTTTCCAATCTTTCCAGAAATCATTTTCTTTAATCTCTCTTTGTTGAATATTTTACCGACAAAATATAAAACAATTCCTCCTATTAGTGAACCTAATGTTGCTGTTATAATCATAATGACTATATTTAGTTGTGCCTGTGTTGTCATAAATCCGCCAAATAATAAAACTGCCTCTGATGGAATTGGTGGAAAAATATTTTCAATTGCTATTAATAAAAAAACTCCTAAATATCCAAATTGTTCCATTATGGATAACATTATCTCTTGCATATATATTCTCCTTTTTTAGGTAATATGATAGTAGTATACCATTAAAATATGAAATTCGTCAACTTTTTTATAAAAGTTATAATCGTATTATATTTGTTAATTATTTGTTAACCATTGTTCAAACGCTTGGAATTGATTTTCAGCTTCTTTTTTTATTTCTTTAACTTTATTTTTGTCTGCTCTTTTAAAATCCTTCATGCTTAATCTTGTTTCATATTCTATTTGATCTATATTATCAATTTTATATTCTATTTCTAAATCTTCAAGGGTATTATTTGTTTTTTTGCTATATGCCAAATTATATACTCTTTGTCCCATTAAGATAGATAATATCATAGAATGAAATCTTGTACAAACCATATATTTCATTTTACTATATTGTTTTATAAATTCTTCTATATCTCCTGTATATTTAATTGTTTGTACACTTCTTTGATATTTTTCTGGTAATAAATTTATAATTTTTTCAATGGCTTTTTCATCATTTTCTTCTGCACAAAAAGAAATTAGATTTACTTTATAGCCTCTTTTTGCAAATTTTATAATAATTCTTTTGATATAATCATTATAAATAGGTTCTTTTGATTTTAGTTTATCTCTTATTTCTAAATCTATAACAGAAATTCCAACATTCCTAAAAGATTTTCTCTTCGTTATATTAGAAAAATCATAAGTTAATACAACATCTGGTGCGTAAGATACACTTTTCACACTGGAAAACAAATTATATGATACTTTGTCTCTAAGACAAACGCCCTCACAAAGTTCAAATAGATTTCTTGCATTTTGAACATATTCTTCTGTATAATATGGTCCAAAATTACACGTCATATAGAAAAGTGGTTTTTTGTATTCTTTACATTTGGTCGCCAATTTTGTAAATTCTAGAACTTCTCCTTTTGAATACTCGGATTCCATAAATATAGAACCACCAACATATATAAATGCATCAAAATCTTCTATATTAATGACATCTACATCTCTATTTGTATCTAAACAATTTACATTTGATAAATTTTGAAATGGTTTTTTATATTTTTCTTCTTTTATATGTATATAAAAGTCTACTTCTGTATACCTTTTGGCTAATATATAGATAAATAAATCATCTCCTAGATTTGTTCTAGAATACCCAAATAATAATACTTTCTTTTTCATAAATTTTATCTCCTTTTATTTTAAACTTATAACATTATCATTCGTATTAGTAATATTGCCCATTTCTATTGAATTTTATCATATTAACTTTTTTTTTACAACAATTTCAAAATATAATTATTGACAACTTTTAAGGGATTTCTATACTGAACTGCAACAGAGATTTATTTATGTTATAGAAAAATCAATCATTGTACAAAATTTACTAAGCAATCACTAGAGCAAAGCGACGTTCTTGTATAGGAAAAAACTTTAGAAAACAAATCTATATTTTCTAAAGTTTTTTATTTCTATTCTTCTATATATTTATTTTCTGATGGTAAATTTATTTCATTATTTATATTTTCATCTAGTTTATCTTTATTTGTATTTTTATCTAATACATTCTCAATTATATTATTTGTTTCACTTTCAGTTGTTGTATTTGGTACTGCATCAACTTGTTGTTTTTGTACTGTCATTTTTGTACTTGTATCTTCATTTACCACCACTTTTATTCTTGTTTCATAAGTTCCATCTAGTGATTTTACTATAATATATGCTGTTCCTGGTTTTAGCCCTCTCACTCTATCCCAGTACACACTCAAAATTTCTGGATCTGAAGCCGTCCATGTAAAATCCTCTGCTGTTAAGTTACTTGGATTATATCTACAGTTGATATCAATCGCTTCATTTTCATTAATTGTATATGTCTCTTTCTCTGGTGTCACCTTTATACTTGTATCTTCTTCTACCACTACTTTTATTCTTGTTTCATAAGTTCCATCTAGTGATTTTACAATTACATAAGCTGTTCCTGGTTTTAAGCCTCTTACTTTATTCCAATATACACTTAAGATACTTGCATCTGATGCTGTCCAACTAAAGTTCTCTGCTGTTAAGTTACTTGGATTATATGTACAGTTGATATTGGTTACTTCATTTTCAGTAAGTGTATATGTATTTTTTTCTGGTGTCACTTTTATACTTGTATCTTCTTCTACTACTACTTTTATTCTTGTTTCATAAGTTCCATCTAGTGATTTTACAATTACATAAGCTGTTCCTGGTTTTAAGCCTCTTACTTTATTCCAATATACACTTAAGATACTTGCATCTGATGCTGTCCAACTAAAGTTCTCTGCTGTTAAGTTACTTGGATTATATGTACAGTTGATATTGGTTACTTCATTTTCAGTAAGTGTATATGTATTTTTTTCTGGTGTCACTTTTATACTTGTATCTTCTTCTACTACTACTTTTATTCTTGTTTCATAAGTTCCATCTAGTGATTTTACAATTACATAAGCTGTTCCTGGTTTTAAGCCTCTTACTTTATTCCAATATACACTTAAGATACTTGTATCTGATGCTGTCCAACTAAAGTCCTCTGCTGTTAAGTTACTTGGATTATATGTACAATCGATATTGATTACTTCATCTTCAAGTATAGTATATGTATTTTGTTCTGGTACTACATTTATACTTGATGTAGTATCGTCTGTTACGGTTATTTTAATTCTCTTTTCAACTGTTCCATCTAATGTTTTTACAACCACATAAGCTGTTCCTGGTTTTAAACCTCTTACTTTATTCCAATATACACTTAAAATATTTGCGTCTGATGCTGTCCATGAGAAATCTGTATTTATCGCATTGCTTGGTGAGTATGTATAATTAATGTCAATCACTTCATTTACACCAATTGTATATTCTTCATACTCTGGAACAATTTCAGTAACTTTTGGTTTTACATGTACTTTTACACGTTTTTCTACTGAACCGTCTGAAGTTCTTATAATAATTTCTGCATCTCCTTCTTTTAAGCCTCTAATTTGATTCCAATATACTCTTAAAACGTCAGGATTTGATGATGTCCATGAGAAATCTGTATTTGTTGCATTGCTTGGTGAATATGAATAACTAATTGTCATTGGTTCATTAACAGCAATTGTATATTCTTCTTGTTCTGTCTGAATGCTTTCTACTTTTACATATTTTGGTCTTGGACATGCTACAGATGGCATATTCTCATAAACTGGTATAGTAAATTCAAATGTACTGTTTAATATTCCTGCATCTCTGTATCCTTGATACATAATATTTCCTTCATCATTAGCTGCTCGAATATTTTGCATATATTGATGGCTAAATAGATTACTTGAATCTACAACATTATATTTTTGGAAATACAGTGTTGTTTGTCCCACATTGATATAATCCTCTTTTAAAAATGATGCTCCACCTTTTATAGATGCTTCTGGAGTAGTCCATCCCTGTTCATATGCATATTTTGCTCCTGCTAATAAGCCGGCTTGTGTATCATTTCCACTAACTCTAATATTGTATAAATTATATACTGTAACAACTTCTCCACTTTCCGTTGTATAAGCATATCCATTCATGGCTCCAGACCCATCTGAACCTTGTTCTAATTTTATTCTAGCAACAATATGAAATGGGCTAATCCCTTCTGTTTGTGCCGCTTCCATAATGGCATCTACATATGATGATGTATTTAAGAAAGTTCCTTGAACCATCTTTTCAATTGCACTTCTATCTCCAACTGATGAAGACAAATCTTGAAATTGGAATATGTAACTTGCATCTAGACTATTTCTTGGATCCATCATATATTCTATTGCTTCTTTTGATGCACAATACCATCTTTTTGAAATATCATATTTTACACCATAACATCCTTGTTCATGACATCTCCATGCCTCATCATATGTATCATATATTAAACTTTTTGGAGATGTTCCATGTCCTGTTCTTTCATTTTCTATCACATAGTTCCAGTCAAGTCCTGTATATAGTAATTTAATTTTCCAATTCGGATATTGCGATTGTATTTGTTGTAATAAAGCTTTATACCCAGGATATTTTGATTCATCTATTCCGTTAATATCATAACTTGTATAAGCCGCATGAGATATATTTGTTGCAAACAAATATATCAGCAAAGCAAGCATACATGTTAAAATAATTTTTAGTTTTTTACTTACTTCCATTTTATACTACATTCCTTTCTTTCGTTTTATTCTCCTTTTACAACCACTTCTATTTTCGTTTCATATGTTCCATCTAATGACTTAATGATTAAATCCGTTGTTCCTGCTTTTAGTCCTCTTACTTTGTTCCAGTATACACTTAAAATATTTGGATCTGAAGCTGTCCAGCTGAAGTCTTCAGCTGTCAAATCATTTGGTAAATATGTACAGTTAATATCAATCACTTCATTAATTCCTATTGTATACGTTTCTTTTTCTGGTTTTACTTCAATATTTTGCTCACCATTTTCATTCACTACTATTGTAACTCTTTTTTCATATGTACCATCTAATGATCTAATAATTAAATCTGTTGTTCCTGCTTTTAATCCTCTTACCTTATCCCAATATACACTTAAAATACTTGGATCTGAAGCTGTCCAACTGAAATCTTCTGCTGTTAAATTGCTTGGTATGTAAGTGCAATTAATGTCCATAGCTTCATTAATTCTGACCGTATATGTTTCTTGCTCTGGAACTACTTCTACCTCATATGGTGGTTTTACAGTTATCTTTATTCTTTTTTCAACTGAACCATCTGGTGTTTTTACAATGACATATGCCACACCTGGTTTTAATCCTCTTACTTTATTCCAATATACACTTAAGATACTTGAATCTGAAGCTGTCCAACTAAAATCTGTATTACTTGCATTTTCTGGTAAATATGTATATCCAATATCAAATACTTCATTTACACCAATTGTATATTCTTCTTGTTCTGGAATAATTTGTTCAACTTTTATATTTTTAACGTGAACGGTAATCCTTTTTTCCGTTATTCCTTCTGGTGTTTTAATAATAATCTCTGCTGTTCCTTCTTTCAAGCCTCTTATTTGGTTCCAATATACTCTTAGAACATCAGGATTTGAAGATGTCCATGAAAAATCAGTATTTTCTGCATTTTCTGGTAAGTAATCATAATGAATTGTAATCGCTTCATTAATTCCTATCGTATATTCTTCTTGTTCTGGTATGATTTGTTCTACATAAACTTTATTGTCATCTTTTACAACCACTCTACAACTTACTTGTTTTCCTCCGGCCCTTGAGGTAGCTGTTATAACTGAAACACCTTCTTTTAATCCTCTTATATCTCCATCCCATACTCTTACAACATCAGGATTTGAAGATGTCCAATATAAGGTTTGATCTGTACAATTTGCTGGATAAAAATTAACATTAATATGAGTTTTCTCATCTATACTTAGCGTTTGTTCTGTCTGTTCTATTGAGATATTTTGTAGTGGAACTGATGGTTTGGTAACGACTACTTTACAAGTAGCAATTCTTTGATTGTTTTTACTAATTGCAGTAATCGTAGCTTCTCCTTCTTTTAATGCCCTTATTTTTCCTTCATATACTCTAACGGTATTGGCGTCAGTTGAATACCATTCGATTCCTTGATTTGTAGCATTACTTGGCTCAAAAATAGGCGTAAAATAATATACCGGCTGTGAGTCTTGTGAAGTAATTTCCATATTCAATTCAGATGTATTCAAGCTTAAGCTTTTTACAGGTACACTTCCTGTATTCTTCTTTTGTAATTGATATGCTTCTACAATCCCATTGACATCTGCCTGTGCTAATCTTCTAATACTTTCATCTGAACTAATATAATTTCTATCTGATGCATTATCGATAAAACAATGTTCTACTAATAAAGAACGCATTTCTACTCTTTGTGCATATCTAATAATTCCATAGTAATCTTGCACAACTCCACTATTATACCATTCATCAGGTTGTCCACTTCTGGTTTGAACACCATTATTTTTAATTCCTAAATAACTAATATTGGCTAGTATTTTGTTAGCAGCTTCTGCCGCTTTTTGATAATATTGTACTTTTGTAGTATCCTGAGTAACCCATATAGCAGCACCATTGGCAGAACCTCCACCACCAGAATTGATATGCATACTTACTAATAAGTCTGCATTATACCTTTTGGCAACTTCCACTCTGTCATAAATGGTTGGGCAATCATTATAACGTGTTAAATAAACTTTTACGCCTTCATATTGTTCTAATTCTTGTTTAGCATAATACGCAAGTTTAAAATTTACTGTATCTTCTCTTATGCCTCCTGCAATTGCTCCTGGATCTGTGCCTCCATGACCTGGGTCTAATACAATTACAAAGTTTCCATCACTGTCTGCTGCTTGTACTTGTCCTTGCATGAAAAATAGAATTCCTATTAAAAGTAGTACTCCTGTTATGATTAAACATACTTTCTTTCTCATTATATCTTTTCCCCCTTGTAAAAATAAATTTACTATACGCATGTTTCATTTTTTATTATCTTCTTTTTTGTTTTTTGCTTTTCTTAAAATTACTATGATAGCAATTATCACTATTATTATTATAATAAGGATACCAATAACTTTCAATGGAATATTTTCACTTGTGTTTTCTTTTGTAGTTCCATCTTCTTGAGATATATCCTCTCCTTCAGGGCTTTCAACTTCCATCCCTGCTTTTTTAGCAATTACATAATATGTTTTTTGTGTTTGCCCATCCTGTGCAGTTACTTGTACTTCGATTGTTTGTGTGATTTCTGTTAAGTTTTCATTTCCAATGATGTTTACAGTGGCTTCCTCATCTTCTGGAACTGCTTCTATTTCAAGCTGTTCTAAATCTTTAGGATATTCTACTGCATAATTAATATTGTTACTATCAAATGTTGGGGCCAATTCTGTATTAGCAATGACTAATGATTTTAAATTTGCATTTGTATTTTGATTGTTTCCTCTTGTAACAAAAATATAATATGATTGTGTTGCAATACCATCTTCTGCCGTTACCTTAATTTCAATTTCGTTTCTTCCAATTTCTAGGTTTTCTGTATTGCCTATTATTTCTACATTGGCATTTTCATCATCTGGGATTGCTTCTATTTGGATTTGCGTGGTTTCTTCTGGTACCTGAACAATATATTCTGTTGTAAACATTTCAAAAGTTGGTTCTATTTCGTTACCATCGATTTTGATATCTTTTAACATAGGATTATTATTCTTTGTTTCCGCTTTTACAACGACTAGTTGTCCCATCATAAATACCATTATCATTAATAATAAAAATATTTTAATGCTATTTTGTAATGTATTTTTCATATACTACATACCTCTCTAATATAAAAATTCATCTTTTGAAGCCAATTACTCATTCATTTCTTTTTCTCCATTGTATTCATTAACTAAGTATAGTGGTCTATTTTTACTTTCATTAAAGATTCTTCCTAAATATTCTCCTATAATACCAAATAATAGTATTTGAACACCTGAGAAAAATAAAATTAATAATATAATTGCTTGATATGCTTGGATTGCAGTACTTGTTACAATACATTTTATAATCACATATATAAAATATACAAATAATGCCATAAATGTTGGAATACTAATATATGTAGATATTCTTAGCGGAGATGTTGTAAAAGAGGTAATACCATCTATTGCTAAATCTATTAATTTTTTATAATTCCATTTTGTTTGTCCTGCCACTCTTGGATCTCTATCATACAATACTTCTTTTTTCTTGTAACCAATCCAGCTAAACATACTTTTAGAATTTCTCTGAGATTCTCTCATTTTCTTTAAGGCATTTACACATCTTTTATCTAATAATCTAAAATCTCCTGTATCTTTTTGTATTGGTACATTTGTCAAACTCTGAAGAACTCTGTAATACATTTTTGAAGTAAATTTCTTAAGCCAAGTTTCGCCTTTTCTAGAAGTTCTCTTGGCATATACATCATCATAACCTTCTTCCCAATATTTGATTAATTCTGGTATTAACTCTGGTGGATCTTGCAAGTCTGCATCCATAAATATAACACAATCTCCTTTTGCATAATCCAAACCAGCAATCATAGCGATTTCTTTCCCAAAATTTCTTGAAAAATCCACATAGCTAATTCGATTATCTTTCTCACGATATTCTTTAATTAAATTGATGGTGTTGTCTCTACTTCCATCATTAACAAACAAAATCTCAAATTCGTAGTTTTCAATAGAATTCATTAATTTTTCTAATCTTTCATATAAAAGTGGTAATGATTCTTCTTCATTGTATGCTGGTATGATAATACTAATTTTTTTCATTTTTTAGTTCCTTCCTTCTTTTTTTTATTTTTTTCCAATACAACACAGGTTATTAGTCCAATTATACCTAAGCCCGTTATAATTGTGCCTATTTTCAATCCTGGTATATCATATTTAATTTTTATGTTATTTTCTCCTTCTACAAGAGGTATTGTTATAAAACAATTTTCAATCTGCTTGGTTTCTATTTGCTCATCATTTCTCCAAATTGTCATTCCATTAGAATATGCCATTAATAGAATTACGCTCTCATCTTCTTTTCCTTGTACCTTACAAGTAATTTCATCATTTTCTATATGCAATTGACTTGTCTTATTGGCATTTATCTCTTTTGTAACTTCTTCTAATACATTTAAGTCTAATATATAGAATTGTTCATCTGCTATGCTTACTTGTGATTCTGAATAAACTTCTATAAATGCTGTATTTCCTTCATAAGGAATATAAAATACACTTGGCGATGTTGAACAAGCATATGCAGTTTTGTATACATTGTTAACATTTATTATTTCATTTGCAATTTCACTCCAAGGTAAATTTCCATATAATGTATAATTTCCTTCAGGTATTATGATATCATATTTTACAGATTTTTTGTCATCTGATTCTATTTTTTTAAAATCTATTTTTTTATATACTTCTACATTTCTACCTACCAAAGAACTATACAGTTTATTTTGAAACTCAAAAGAATTGGTTGCCGAGATTTCTGTAAAATCATTATATTTACTAACAAAACTCATATCTAGAGCATATGGATTTCTATAAACAGATTTTCCATTAACATCTTTTATGTTATCTATTTTTTCTAATCCTTTTATATCATAAGGAGATAAAACATATTTAACACCTAATAATGCATCAGCACCAATAATTGAAGTATTTATAATACTTGTATTTCCCCCTTCTGTCCTATAGCCTAAATTATTCAAAAATTCTAATTGATTATTATCTGGCGTAGACGTATATGATACACTTGACATATAATGAAAAGCTAAAGCTTCATTATAATTCAATGTTAAGTTGGTTTCGCTAGTATTTCTTGTTGTTGTTTGTGAAATTCTATATTCGCCTTTATCATATTCTTTTATCTCATCTATTTGTCTTTGTTGTGCTTCTTGATAAGAACTAAATTGATTTACTCCCGAATATTGGTATGTATTCATTAAAAGCCTTGTATTATACAGCATTTCTACCATGACAATAGCTAGCAATCCTGCAGAAATAATCTTTTTCCATTTTATTTTTTCTTTGTATTTTAGGTAAATACTAACAATCGCAGAGATGGTTATCACAAAAAATATAGTATAATAAATCTGTTTATCTGTATAGATTGGTTTTACATAATTGATTAGTAATAATAAAAATGAAAATATGCATGCTGATAGTATTATTTTCTGATTTGTTTCTTTATCTATATTCTTATAATAGTTTCCTGCAATGAAAATAAATGTAAAAATAACAATATATGAATATCTAAAGAAATAACTCAATGGCATTTTTAGTAATGAAAATATAAAACAGAATGGTTGCCAATAGCAAAACAGAATTGCAATACATAAAGTCATTCCTAATATCATTTTCTTCTTAGATGTATGTAATTTACTTACAAAAAATTGTATACAACCTATTAATGGTATCGTTCCACAGAATATAGATAACGCATCTTGTTTACTGACTGCTCCTAAAGAATAGTTTTGAATAACAGAAATTATATTTCCATTAAATTGATTTTTTAAACTTTCCCAATCAAAACTATTTCCTCTACCTTGTTTTAGTATGAATACATTTGGTAAAAATAAAACTGCACTAATCATTACTCCTATTATCATAGCAATAACATATTTAAAACCATCTTTCATAAACTCTTTCAGTTTTTCTTTGATTGTTTTCTTGTTTTCAGCATTATATAACAATTCTTCTACTATAAACCAAAAGATTGAGAATAAACAATTAATTCCCCCTGTATACCAATTAAAAAGAATGGATAATCCCACAGTAAGACTTAATAATTTTAAACTTTTATTGTTTACAACTTTATAAACGCCTAGTAATATTAAAGGAAGCATATATACGCCATCAAGCCACATAATATTACTTGCTTGAGCAATCGTATACTGCATCAATGCATAACATATAGATAATAGTATTATATATAAAGGTTTTATTTTATTATCAAATCTTTTTTGAAGATAATATGAAAACGTAAAACCTGCTATCGATAATTTTAGCAATACTAATATATTAAAAAATGTTGGTATACTTGTTTTACTGAAAAAAATAATTATTAAATTTAATGGTGAACTTAAATAATATCCTAATACTCCTATACTACTGCCACCAAGCATATTACTTAATGTATACCCTATGCTATTTTTTCCTTCAAAGACATCTTTCAGATATGTGAAAAAGTCCATATATTGAATATTTCCATCCATCCATGCAAAAGAATTATTTCCAAAAGGTGCATATTCCTTTATCCATAATAAAGCCATTAGCATTATTAATACTATAAAAAAACATGCTATTGAGTTGATAATTACTTTATATTTACTTTTTTTAAAAATATCCATAAAAACCCCTTATATTACTTATTATTTTTAAAAGCAAAAAATTTACTAATAAAGAAATTTAAAATAATTACAATAACAGTTATACCACATTTACTAATCATTTTTGGAATTGGAGTTTTAAATAATAACATTCCACCAAAATATTCAATTAGCATTGTAAATGCTCTCCCTAGTATAAATTTAAAAAACTCTATTAACTTTTCTTTTGCATTTCCTGCTTTTGAATGAAATACTAAGTCTTTGTTTGTAATATAAGCAAATAGAACTGCTAATATAATTGCAATCATATTTGACGTGTTTTCATTCCAATGTAATATTTCAAACATTATATAAAATGATCCTAAATTTATAAGTGTTGTTAATACACCAAATATTATATATAAAATCACTTCTCTTGTAAGTACTTTTTTTAATAATTCTTTAATTTTTTCCATTTTTATCACCATTCTTTTTATACAATTTCGTTTAACCTTCGTATTTTTTTAATTCTTCTATTTGTTTATATCTTAACAAATTCAATTCATAATCCTCTTTATGTTGTTTGACAATTGTATGTAAAATAAGTCCGCATTGTTCCGCTATTACAGCCAAGGTAATAATCCCTGTTGCTAATATAGCTGATGGCATCTTTGTAATATATCCTGTTTTACAAAATTCCACGATGACAGGAATTCCTACAATCAATCCTAATAAAAACAATACCATAAATATAATTGAAAAAAATCGTAATGGCTTATGATCCTTAAACATTTTTATAATTGTTTTTATTACTTTAAATCCATCTGAAAATGTATTAATTTTCGATTCACTACCATCTGGTCTTTCTCTAAATACAATTGGAATTTCTTTAATTCTATATTTTTTATCCAATGCAAACAATGTCATTTCTGTTTCTAATTCAAAATTAGAACTCATTATCGGCATATTTTTTACAAACATCTTATTAAAAGCCCTATATCCAGTCATAATATCTTTCAACTTATTGTTGAACAATAAATTGATAGAACTTCTTACCAAGTGATTTCCAAATTCATGAAAATTCTTTTTTATTTCTTGTTGATATGTTCCATTTGATAATCTATCCCCTGTCGTCATATCTGCTTCATTATTTTTTATTGGTTCTATTAGCTGGTGTACAAATTCCGCCGGATATGTATCATCTCCATCCACCATAATATAAATGTCTGCATCAATTTCTCTAAACATGGTTCTAACCACATTTCCTTTACCCTGTCTATTTTCACTTCTCACAATTGCTCCAGCACTTCGTGCAATTTCAACTGTTCTATCTTGAGAATTATTATCATAGACATAAATATCTGCATCTGGTAATTCCTTTTTAAAATCTGTTACAACTTTCTCTATGGTAACTTCTTCATTATAACATGGTATCAATACTGCTACTTTTTCTTTCATTTCTTTACTCCTTCATCCTTTTCGCACTATTTAGTTTTTTCACTTTTTGTGAATCTACACATTCTATCATAGCGCATAAAACTGCAAATATTGTAATTGCTTGTATTCTATATGTGTAAAATGCATGAATTGTTGAATGTCCAGCAACGATTACATACCATATATAAGGATATAATGCAATAAACAATAATGGTATTACCTTCTTTAACCCCTTTATTTTTTTCTTCTTTCTTTTAACAAGTGTAACTATCCATATAATACCTATTAATACTTCTATTAATAGCAATACCATATTATATAAATATTTTATATTTTCCCAAATTGCACCTAATTTACTCGCAGGAGCATTTGATGCTCCATTTGTTCTATAAATAACTTGGTTTATGGCTAATGTAATCATATCCTGCTGTAATACAATTGAGGCAATTACCCATTTTGTCGCAAATACAACCACATATGAAATTCCCCAAAGTATAGATAATTTTATTAATTCTATAATTACTTCTCTTACGTTGTTTTTTTCTTGATTTCTTAATAACACAACCACTAATAATGGAATACCCAAAGTAATTAATGGTGCTGTTAGTAAATCAAAAAATGTTGTACATCCTCCTATGATAAAAAATAGATATGGTAGAAATTTTTCTTTCTTCAATTTAAAAAGGATATTCACCAATATAACTGCTATTAACATAACTGCAAAAACACCTATATATTGCATTGACATAGGTATGATAAAGAAATTTACCGCTAACATTGAAAACATAAAACTCAATGCATGTAATACACTTAAATTTCTACATATCAAAATTGTTGCAATCATTAATAATATAAACATCACTAACATAAAAATATATCTTATTTCTTCATAATTAAAGAATAATAGCAAAGGTCTCACAATTGTTTGTATTCCGTGCCAGTATCTAGAATATTCTAGATTGTTATAGACATCTTTATTATCAATCGTTTTTACTAATGAATCATATTGACTCACATTATCTTCAGAATATCTTGAATTCTCAAAAGCCCTTATAAGAATACTTTCATCTTCTGATTTTCCTTTATTCATAGCTGTATTCATGATAAGTAAATCTGTATATCCATCTAATTGTGCTCCCTTTATCGTTTCTCCAAAAAATGGATTTTCTCCGGCTTTTGCTAATACATCCTTGGACTCTCTGATGTGAAATTGAATTCTCTCATTTGGTAAAGCATATGATATTATCATGGCCATACAAAAAATGACTATCATTATTAAAAACAATATTACATATGAAGCAATTTTTCTGATAAGCGATCTTGTTTTCATTTTTACCCTTTCCTTTCATCTACTGAAAATGACAAATTAATATTTGAAGAAATATCCTTCTTTTTCTCCTTCAACCGTTTCTTTTATTATATAGTTGGTTACATCTCTATCATCAATATTATATAAAGCACCTTGTACACCACTATGATTTAATTCAATTTCTACAGTTTCGTTATCATGGCAATATTGTACAAATTCATTGATTCTTTGTCCCACATATGCATCATTATCCTTTGTACTTTTTAAAGTGGTATAGGTTACCAATCCAACATTTATAAACATTATAACTGCCATTATTATTCCTAAGGCATAATGAATCCTTTTATGGTTATCCCATAATAGATAGGCTAATACAATCATTGGAATCGCATAAAAATATGGTATATATCTTGCCCAATAGCCTCCATCTAATGCTAATATTAGAATAGCAATAACACCTAAAATAATTAAAAATGGTATTAGTAAATTCCAATTTTTATTTTTTATCAATCTTACAATGATATAAATTGTTCCCACCATTGATAATATGAAGATTCCACTAAATAATGGACCAAATCCACTCATTCTTATGTCTGGTATGCGATAATTTTGGATTTCTTCCATTGAAGTGGTAAATGGTATCTTTAAAGTAGGTTGTACATTTTCTTGAGAATATGTAGGCGATACATTTACACCTTTAGAAAACATTGATATCAGAAAAATCTCCAAATGATTTTTATCAGCAAAAGAAGAGGGTTGTTCTTTTACTACCATATTGTCTACATGTCCTTCCCCATATAATGGGTATAATGGATTTCCATGGTCAATCATATTTCTCATATAAGAAGAATATCCCACAATTCCAATTGAAACAACAACTGTTATTATATAAAAAATCGTATATTTTTTATATTGATTAATAAATTCTTCTTTTCCTTTTCTTCCTGCCTTTATCAGCCAGTAAATATAAAATACTAAACAAAATATTCCAGCAAATGCTAGCCCCGTAAATTTGATATTGATACATAATAATATACTACTTGCAAGAATTAATGCATTTTCTTTCTGATTTTCCTTTTCACCTAGACTTTCAACAATACAGATAAATAGGATAAGTAATAAGGAAATCATTAATGCCCCATCTACATAGTAATTAAATATTTGTACAACTGTAATTGCATTAAATGGTAGCAAAATAGAAATTGCTAAACTTGCTAGTAAATTTATCTTTTTATTTTGATATAGATATGAAAACAATATTCCAAAAGCAATATACATAAGTAATACTGTATATCCTTTTCCACTTTCTATATTTCCCGTAAATGCATAAATAACAGAAGCAAATATTTCTGTACCTTTTGCGTAATGATCTATCCATAATGTATTAATATTTTCTTCTGATATATCAAAAGGATTTCCGTCCTCTATATCAAAATCTTTACTATCTTCATAATTTGGATTCCAACCATTTTTTAACGCACCAATTGCTAATTTATGATAGGTATTTCCATCAGCCGTCGTATCATATATTTTCCCCTCTACAAAGGTTACGCCTGTAAAAATAATAAGTCCTAATAAAATAGCTACAATATTTATTTTTATATTCTCTTTTTTATAAAACAATAATGTTAATCCTATCGCAATTATAGTAATAATTGGCAAATGCCATCCTGTAACTATAATATTTACAAAAAATAATATTGTTGTTATTAATAATATCGCTATTATTTCTATTAATAAAAATATCGCTGATTTTTTGATTACTTCTGTTATCATTGTTTTATCTATCTTTTTCATTCTTATCTCCTTGTATATTAAAACTATAACTCTATTTTTTCTTTCTATATTCTGTACACAATTCTATAACTGTTCTGCAAACCCTTTTTGCAATTTATTAAATATAATATATCCTATTACACATCCTACTAATGAAATTGCAATTAAAATTAATAATGAAGGAATATCTACCATTGTCTGTGTATAGAACATATCTCTATATGCTTCAATGATATATGTCATTGGATTTAATTTCAAAATCCATTGAAAATCTGCTGGTATAGTATCTGCTGCATATACAATTGGAGTTGCATAAAATAATAATTGTAGTGCAACACCAATCAAATGCTGTAAATCTCTTACATATACAGATATACTTGATACAATTAATGAAATTGCAATCAATAATAAATATTGTGCTAATAATACAAGTGGATAAAACACAATGTATTTACTAATTCCTAATCCTCCAAAAACAACAAAGGCAATAATAATAATTGTTGAAATTAAAAAGTTTACTGCCTCACTGGTTACAATAGATATTGGTAGAATTTCTCTTGGAAAATACACTTTTTTCAATAAGTTCCCATTTTCTACCATTGTAAATGCTGATCGACTTATTGCAGATGAGAAAAACGTCCATGGAATCAATCCACAACAAATAAAAATAGCATAATCTTCTTGTGGGTTTTTCAAAATCATTTGAAATACAATGGCATATACTAATATTTGTAACAATGGATTTAAAAACGACCACAAAACACCTAAAAATGAGTTTTTGTATTTTCCTCTAATTTCTTTTTTTACATTTGTCTTTAATAGTTCTCTGTAATTATATAAGTTTTTAAACACATTTATCATCTGATAACTCCTCTATTCTTATATGATCTTTTTTACTTTTTCTTTAATTTTTGCTTTTTTTATTAATTTCATTAAGCCTGTTTTTTGTAGGAATTTTATAAATGTTCTCCACAATGGATTTTGCCACAATTTTCCTTTTATTTGGCTTATTTTATACGTTTTTAAACTATCTGTTTCTGAATATTTTCCGCCTTCTTGTGGAAAATAATTTCGTATATCCACTTGATTATATAAAACCAAATATTGCTTATATAAATCTTTATTTACAATACTTTGTGGATTAATTTTGCTTCCTTCTTTTGCAAATTCTTCAAATTCTTTGGTAAATGTTTCTACCATGTGGTTGACTGTATATCCATTTAACACTTTTGCTCTACAATTATCTTTTAGTTTTGGATTTTTTAATACTTCATCAATGGCTTTTACATAACGATTGATTTCTTCATCCTGATACCCTCTGTTGTAATACCCATTTTCTGCAGTTTGTATATTTTCAACAACTCTTCCACAAGTATCATCTACCAATTCCTTTTGTCCTCCAACATCTGCTGTTACAACTGGCGTTCCCATTGCTAAGGATTCATATGTTGTAATTGTTAGCCCTTCTACTAGAGAACAAATCACTGTTACATCTGCTACTTTATAAAATGGTTTTACATTTTTTTGCATTCCAAAAAAGATAATATTATCATAAATTCCATCTTTTTTAGCTATATTTTTCATTTCTTTTAATTCTGGTCCATCTCCAACCACTAGTAGCATCAATTGGTTATCTTTTTCTAACAATTTTTTAAAGACTTTTACAATAAAGATTGGTCTTTTTTCTTCGGATATTCTACACAAAAATAGAATTGTTTTTTTGCCATCTAATTTATCTTTCACTTTTGCCAAATCTTCATTATCAGAGATATTGACCTTAGATTGGTCAAATTCTTCCTCATCAACACCTATATATACGGTTTCAACATTATCAATTGTTCTTCCCATGTTTTTCTTCATAGACTCTCTTAATACTTTTGTACAAGTATACGTTCTATCTAAAAATCCATCAATTGCTGTTGAATCCCTTGGGTATTCTCCATTTCTCCAACTTTTATTTTCACTATGTAAATAGTCTGTAAATACCACTTCTGGAAATTCTGATTTTAGCCAAGGTGTCACATAAAAGCCAAAATAACTGTTAGATTCCATGACAATATCAATATTTCTAGATTTCATTAAATAATGAATAAATGCTGGCCAGTCTTGTCTATGTAAAAAGCTTGTTAAATCGAATACTTCTCCATATTTTTCAAACTTTTGTCTCCATACATATTCTGAAACTTCAGTAGTTACAATTGTAATATCAAATTTGTTTTGGTCCAATCTTGAAATTAAGTCTAGATTAAATTTATCGGCACCGCCAACTTTAAACCAAGGAAAAATAAATAATATCCTTATTTTTTCACCTTTTTGATTAATTGGTTTTCTATTCCATGTAAATGTATATGGATAAGAATCATAATTAGATTTTGTAGTTGTAGGAAATTGAATTGCAAAAACTTCATCTTTAATTTTTTCTGCTTGTTTCTCAATTTCTTTTCTCGCATGTTCATCTCTTTTTTTATCTTTATTAATAGAATCTAAGATTCCACCTTCTTTTTTCTTACGATACCAATATCCATAATAATTCATTCTGATAGGAAAATAGCCTTTTTCTAACATCCTAAGCCACATATGCCAATCTTCGTGAACATCTTCATCCACTGCTCCATAGCCACCAACATCTAATATGGCTTGTTTTCTAACCAAAGAACATACTGGCAAAATATTTTCTTTTTTTTCTGTATTACTATCAAATATTTTTCTCCATAAAAATTCTTGTCCATCAAAGTTAGCCATATCTGCATATACCCAAGAAGCTTTTGGATTTGTTTGTAATGTCCAATAACTACATTCCAACATGGTTCTATCAATTGCATCATCTGCATCTAGGATAAATAATAAGTCGCAATTTGCTTTTGTAATGGCATAATCTCTTGTGGCAATTCTTCCTCTATTTTTTTCATGGTATACTTTAATTCTATCATCTAATTTTGCAATTTCATCTAAGGTTTCTTTAGCCCCTTCTTGTGTACTTCCATCATTAATAATAATCCACTCCCAATAAGGAAAGGTTTGATTGATAATAGAATTAGCTGTTTCTCTTATATATTCTTTGCAATTATAATATCCTGTAATGATACTAATAATGGGCTTTCCATCATTAATTGCTTTTTGTTTTCTTAATGCTTTTCCTGGCATCATGGTATAGTCAAAATATTTTTCTTCTTCGTTCATCTATTTGTCCTCCTCTATCTTGTTTCCTTGATATATTCATCTACAACTTCTTCTGTTGCACCATCCATTTTTATTTTTCCATCACATAACCAAACTGCTCTATCACATAATTGTTTTACCGTTTGCATGCTATGTGTAACAAATACCATTGTTTTTCCCTGATTTTTCAAGTCTCGCATCTTATCATAACATTTATTTTGGAAATGCTCATCGCCAACAGATAAGATTTCATCAATTAATAAAATATCAGCATCAACATTAATGGCAACGGAGAAAGCAAGCCTCATATACATTCCTGAAGAATAGGTTCTAACAGGATTATCTATATATTGTCCTAACTCAGAAAATTCAATAATTTGATCAATTCTCTTATCGATTTCTTTTCGTGTCAAACCAAAAATAGAAGCATTAAAATAGATATTTTCTCTTCCAGAAAAATCCGGATGAAATCCAGCGCCTAATTCTAACAATGATGTCAACTTTCCATCTGTTATAATTTCTCCTTTATTCGGATATATAATTTTTGTCATTAATTTTAAAAGTGTTGACTTTCCGCTACCATTTGTTCCAATTAATGCAACAACTTCTCCTTTTTTTATTTTTAAATTAATACCTTTTAAAACTTCTCTTTTTTCTTTTTTATTTCTTGAAAATAAAAATAATATTTTTTCTTTTATTGTACTTGCTTTATCTAAATATACATTAAATGTTTTATAGACATCATCAACAATAATTTTATAATTTTCACTCATAATTTGTCATCTTCTCCTTCTCCGGGTAATTATAACAATACTCGTTGTAAAAATCAACCTTTTACTATTTTGTTTATTATATGCATTTATTAGCAATTCTCTTTATTTCTCGCTAAATCTTCCTATATTTTGCTATATAATTCATAAACCTTTTATTGAAATTTCTTTTTTGTAACAATTTTTCCTGGAATCCATAATAGCATGATACATACTTTATTCATATGCCCTTGTATTCCTTTTAAATGCATTTTTTGATTTGTTAAAGTGGCAAACAATATATAATGTTTTATCACATATATTCTTTTTTTCAACGGAACACCCGTCATATCATGTTCTTCAAGAATTTCTTTAAAATAGGCAAAATGGCCATAAGGATTTTCCTTAAAAACTTTCTTTATATTTTTGGTATAGCCATCTTCTTTGTAATCGCAAAACATAGTTGGTTTGTTAAAACACTTTATTTGATAGGTTAAATCCATTTCATGATACATTCTAGCTTCTGTCGAAAATTTTTCATGATTTTCAATTTTGTAATGATATTGTTTTCTTATATCTGTAAAAAACACAATAGCTTTTTCGCCATTTTCTCCGTTCTTTAAAATATAAATCAAACATTGTTGTTTCTGGTTTAGAAAATGACTTTCCAATATTGTTTCCCTTTAAATCATATTTTAAAAAGCATAAACCATAGATATCCTTTCTATCTCTTGTTTCGTTATATGCTTGTAGAATATCATAAAAAGCATTATCTGAAAATACATCATCAGAATCACATTCTATAAGCAAATCACCATTCGCATATTGTATTACATGATTTATTGCTATCATTTTTCCTTGATTTTCTTGCTTATGATATTCTATTTCTATTTTATTATCACTTATAAAACGCTCTACCACCTCTTTTGTATCATCATAAGAGCCATCGTCCATAATCAACCATTGAATTTGCACTTCACTTTTTAATTCTGGGTGATATACCATGCCTTTTATAATGCTTTCATATAAACTATGAAGCATATTGGCTCTATTATAAGTTGGTGTTATAATGGATAGTTTCATATTATTCTTCCTTTAATAATTTTTTTAATTCTTCTATGATATGTTCATTATCATATGTTTGTTTTTCATCTCCAAAAGATCTTATATCATTTTCTATAATATATTTTAACTTATTATAAATTTCATGCTCATCATTTTCTACAATGCTTGCATTTTTATAATTCTCTACCGCTTCTCTTGCCGCTGTATTTGTAATGATGATTGGCTTATTTAAAATTTTAGCCTCTTCTAAAACCATGCCATAACCTTCAAACTTAGAAAGTAAGCAAAATATATCTGCCTGTTTCATATATGGATAAGGATTTTCCTTTGCGCCTAACAAAATAAATGTGCTGTTCAAGTTTTCTTTTTGGATTAATTGTTCTAGTTTTTGCCTTTCTGGTCCATCACCAATAATATAAAACTTATTTTTATAATGGTTTGCAATTAATTCTCTGTGAATGCGGATTAGTCTATCAATTCCTTTTTGCTCTACTAATCTAGCAACTGTTAAAAAGTTCATTTGATTATAGTCAAATTCAAAATCAATCGTTTCTTCTGCTTTTTTAATCACATTTTCAACGTCTATATAATTATAGATAACCTTCTTATGAGGCTTTATATTGGGATATTGTATATCAAAACTTTTTTTATTATCTTTACTAACAAAAATCAAATCTTGATATTTATTATAAATCTTTCTATCAATCATTAACTTTATTTTAGCCTTTAAGCTATTTCCATATACTTTTGCAATATCATTATGAATCCATGCTATCTTTTTTGTTTGCGTATTTTTTGTACAAAACAATCTTGTAATTGGCCCTTCTAAAAAAGCGATTTCTACATCATAGTCTCCTTGTATATATGTTTTGTAATATGTTTTTTGAAACAACAATATTTTTAATGGAATAATCATTTTTTGCAATTTTGTTAGGTCTTTATATCTACCTTCAAACATTCTTTTTACTTTTATATTTTCATTTAAAGTTTTTTCTAGTTCACCTTTTCCATAAATCGTAAATATAGTAATATCAAATGTATCACTTAGTTTGTTTACCATATCGACTAATACTCTTTCCGCTCCTCCGAAGCGTTAAACTAGTTATTCCAAATAGTATTTTTTTCATGTTTTATATCTCCTAATATAGATAAACTTGTAATCATTTTCAATCTTAGACAAATTTTTCTTGTAACTTATCCCTTACAAATTTCAATCTTGCTAAACTTGTATAGATTTTAAGTGTAAAATTGTTTACCGTTTTCATATACAAATTTTTTAGTCCTTTTTCTTTTAAGTATGTGTTTTTCCTCCAACTTGGGAATTGTTCATTTAAAGATTTCCATGTCAAATGGATAATCGCTTTTCTTTCCATTTTATTTTCTATCATCACCGTTCTAAGCATAGAACTACATAAAATATAACGTGTATAGGTATATTCTATTTCTTTTTCATATTCTGTAAATAAATGATTTGTTTTATAATACTCTATGACATGTTCTAACACTTCTATGATTTCCTTTGTTCTAGTATTTTGTACATTAGAAATAGAATTTTCTCTTTGTACATAGTGAATAAATGGTTTTTCTACGATTCCATATGTTTGTATATGTGGTAATATTTTATAAAAAAATTCAACATCTTCATAGCGATATCCTTTTGGAAATATTATATGATTTTTTTGTATAATTTCTCTTTTTATCAATTTGTTCCAGGCAACCACTCTTGTATAAACAAACATTTCTTTTTTACTTTTATACAGTTTTCCTTTACTTTCTAAAACCTTATCTGGATATTCCCATAAGAAATTGCATTCTACATAATCTAAATCTTCTTTTTTTGCTTTGTTGTACATTTCTTCATACATATTGCTTTCTACATAATCATCAGAATCTAAGAAAGCAATATATTCTCCCTTTGCATAAGGTATTGCATAATTTCTAGCATCTGATAGTCCTCCATTATCTTTTTCTAGGTAACGAATTTTATTAGAATACTTGTTTATGTATTGTTTTGCAATGTTTTCAGAACCATCTTTGCTTCCATCATTGACAAGTAAAATTTCAATATCTTCTAGTGTTTGACTTACCAAAGATTGTAGACATTTTTCTATGTAATTTTCGACATTATAAAATGGAACAATGATACTGACCTTTATCATGATTTAACCTTTCTTCTTACCTTTAAATACCATCTGATATTTAAGCATAAGATCAACTTTCTTAATAATTGTTTTATGCTTTTTACTTTAATATTTTTTGTCATTTTCCTATTTTTAATTTCTTTTATATATTTTTTTTGATCTTTTTTCTCTAGGGTTTCTGTTTTTAATAAAATTGCATTTGTATAGTACAATTTTAAAATTCCTGCAATGTGTTTGTTTAATTTATACTTTTCTATTTTAGCTAAAGCTTCATCATATTGCTTTAATGCATCATATGCCTTTTTCTTTGTTTTCTCATAACTTGCATTTCTTGTAATACTATTTTCCACTTGTACATAATGATAACCATAAAAATTGATTGAAATCATTGTCTTTGCAAGAACAATTACAAACGGAATCAGTCCAAAATCTTCATGCTCTGTTCCTACTTTAAATTCCAATTTGTTTTTTGCAAAAATATCTTTTTTTATGACATATACACAAGGAGAATCTAACAAAACATCTGTAGCATATAACAGTTCAAATCCTTTTTCTCCTGTTTTGTCCTCAAATACAGGTCCATCTACTTTTTCTATTACGGTTCCTTTTATATCTTCTCTTTGTAATTTGAATTTGATTAAATCTATGTCTTTTTCCATATATTGTTTCACTAAACCATACAAATGGATGTCTAAATAATCATCGACATCTAGAAAAAGAATATATTTCCCTTTTGCTTTTTGAATACCATAATTTCTGGTATCTGCTACACCTGTATTTTTCTTTTTATAATAAGAAATTATTTTGGGATTTTTTCCTTTGTATTCTTGTATAATTTTATCAGACATATCTGTACTACCATCATTAATCAATACAATTTCTATATCCTCATCTTTTTGTTTTAAAACAGACTCTATACATCTTTTTAATGTTTTTTCCCCATTATATACGGGAATAATGACACTTAATTTCTTCAACATTCTCTCCATCTTTCTTTTTAAAATAGATTTTCTAATTTTTCTAATACATTTTGGTTATATACCTTATAATCAAATATTTTTCTAATTTCATATCCGTTTTCTATAAAGTTTTTCATTGCTGTATAGATAGCTTCTGTATTTTTCTCTACAACCATTCCTCTTCCATTTTCTACTTGTTCATAATCAGATACTTTTGTGGTAATTATCGGCTTATGTAATACAAAACTTTCTAAATACACAACAGGATACCCTTCATACTCAGAAGATAAAATGACGCAATCACTGATTTTAAAATAAGGATATGGATTTTCCTTTTTTCCTAAAAAGAAAATGGTATCTTCTAAACCTTCTTCTTTTACTTTTTGTTTATAAAATGCTGTATCTTGTCCATCACCAACCATGAATACTCGAAATTGGTAGTTTTCCCTTTTTAGCATATTTGTAGCTTCTATAATTCTAGTTAGTTTTTTAGCCCTTTCTTCATGTCTGCCCACATTTAAAAATGTTGGTATATTTTCTTTTTGTGCATCTTCTACTGACTCATAAGATTTCTTAATAATATTTTCTCCATCAATTAAATTATTGCATATGATCATTCTTTCTTTAAACTCTGGAAATATTTCTAGAAATGTATTTGCTCCTTTTTGTGTCACAAATATGATATGTTTGAATTTTTCTACTTTTATATCATGGAAAAATTTTTTCACTTCTTCTTTGTTTCCATTATATACTGTTAAATAGTCTGAATGCCCCCATAAAGCAGAATTTTTAGAAGCGGTTCTTGCCATAAAACTACTAGGTATAGAATAGGTAGCAAAACTTGCTGAAAAATCAAAGTGATTTTTATATTTTATTATAAACTTACATCGATTTATCAAATTACAAATTTTTCTTAAGATAACATTTTTATTTGCATTCGTGTTATATGCAATTACATGAATTTGTTTATCTAGTCTTTCTAAAAAAACACCTTCTTTTTTTTCTAAGGCAATGGTTACATCATAACCTCTTTTTACTAAACAATTGGCTAATGTAATGAGTGCGGTTTCTATTCCACCTAAGTCTAAATTATGTGCTGAAAACAACAATTTCTTCATCAAACCTTCTCCTCTATTTTTAGACATTATTTTTCTTCATTATCTTATCATTATATTGTTTTTTTTGCAAGAACAATAGCGGACTTTCTTAGACATTATTTCTGTTTATTATATTTTAAAGTCCGCGTCATTGTTCGGTGCCAAGTTTACTTTAGTAAAATTGTGTGCAATCTTTAGAGCGAAGCAACGTTCTAGTATAGGAAAAACTCTATTTTTATATACCAGAACAATAGCGGGCTTTTTTAAACATTTTATCTGTTTATAACATTTTAAAGCCCGCGTTATTGTTCGTGCGCCAAATTTTACTTTAGTAAAATTTGTGTGCAATCTTTAGAGCAAAGCGACGTTCTAGTATAGGAAAAACTCGATTTTTCCTATACTAGAATAAAAGCAGTTTTTTAGCTAAGCTAATCAACTGCTTTTTCTACTTTTTCCTTTTCTTATTTTCTATTCATTTTCTTCTATTATTCTTGTTTCTTCTTCATTTGTCGTTCCCACTTTTAAGTATGTTATATAGTCTTCTTTTATATCACAGGTTGTATCGTCTTGATACAACCCTGTTCCCCATGCTCCCATATTTTTCATCCTTTCATAGTAACGTTATCATTCTCATCAGTTATATATTCTATATTTTCAAACTCGTTCTTTTTTACATTTAATTCTATCTTATCTAATTTTTCTTCATCTTTCGCATAAATGCAAACATTCATGCTATCGATTATTAAAATTATAATTTCACATTCGCTATCTAAAAATTCTTTATATGTTTTTATTTTACTAATTTTAGAACCTGTTTTGTATATATGTATATTGGCAAATATTATGTAATATGGATTTTGGCATATTAGTTTATTAAAATCTTCTCCATCTATAATATCCTCTACAAATAGTTGTTCATTATTTTCCATCCATATCTCATTATCATCATTTATTTCAAAATCATAATCTGCTAAATCTATATTTTTTAATATATCTTTTAACATATATCCCCACTTATTTGGTATTTTAAATTGTATTCCTCTTATCACATTAATCCCCTTTTCTAGTTTTAATTATTTTCTTTATTTCATATCATAGGTTGTATCATTTTGATACGACCTACTTTATCTAATATCTTCAATCAGATTTCCTTTTTCTTGCTCTTTTTCTAATGCTATTAAAATACCTTCACTAAAATTATACTTATTATATCCAACTGGTAAACAATACCTTCCTTTTAATTCTTTTTCTTCTCTGCCTATCACCTCTATGTTTAACTTTTTTAGCTCTCTCTCAGAAAACAAGACTGTTGCTAACATTTGTTTTTCTTTCCCTAGTCCTCTATCAATTTCTGAAAAAGGAATGATTTTAAGACTTTTTATTAACTGTAAATCTGGTTTTTTATCTCCTATCCAATTATATAAAGTTAATAAATCATCTTCATTATAATATATATCTCTTGGTAAGCTTCCTATATTACTTCTGTATGTTCCTACTACTTTTAATAAAACATATTTTCCATACCATTTATGGTCTTTTAATTCTTCATCTAGTATTTGATATGATAATATATCTCCTACTTTCCAATGTGCTCGAAAAAATTTCATTTTTGACACTTTCTTTTCTGGTGGTTGTTCTGAATTTAATTTTTTCTTTAATTCTTCCAATACCTTTTTTCTTTTTTCATATAGTTTTTCATCTTCTTCTTTCCATTTTTCTAAATCCACTCCTGAATCTATACATTCTATTGCTTTTTCTTTTACTTCATCAAGTAATCTTCCATATTTCCATTGTGTGTCCGCTAATGCAAACCATAATAATGCTCCTTCCTCTTCATCTTCAAAGCACCAATCATTTTCTTCTATTACTTTTTTTGTTGCTTCTTCATTTGTTATTCCGATTTGTAAATATGTTATATATTCATCTTTTATATCACAGGTTGTATCATCTTGATACAACCCTGTTCCCCATGCTCCCATATTTTATCCCCTTTTCTTTTAATCTTCTAATTTAGCGTTATTAATCAGCATATGCTGAAAATTTTTTACGTTTAAAGTTTTCTTTTGTTATATAACATATGTTATGAAATTTACTTTTTAAAGCATTATTATATATTTTATCTAAAATATTTTCATCTTTTGAATATATCTCAACAAATTTACTGTCTGTTACTAGCAAAATTAATATACATGAACTTTCAATAAAATCTTTATATGTATTTATGATAGTATTATCTTGTTTTACATACAATTTTATATTTGCAAATATTATATAGTAATCTTCTTGTTCTATAATTTTTTTAAAATCTGCATTTTTGTATATAGGTTTTTTAAATAAATTATCATCATTATCATTACTTTTTCTATTATTATTTATATAAATCTCATCTTCTTCAATTTTCCAAATATACTCATCTAAATTAATTTGTTTTAAAATTTGTTCTAAGAAATTTCCATATCCATTTGGTATATTAAATTCAATTCCTATTTTCATTGCTATCTCCTCCATCTTTTATTTTTATGGTATTATCACATTTGGAATTATCGTAGGTGGGCAAATTATAGAAGGAATTAGTCTCACTACTCTATATGTAACATATCCTATACCAGCAATAGTAGCAGTAGTGATTATTGTATTACTAAAATTATGTGCATCTCCTCTTTTAGAATTCCCTTTTTCATCCCATGTCCAATCATGTTCATGTGGATTTTTTAAATTAGGATGGCGATGCGGATGACTATAATCAATATCTTTTAATGCCTTTCCATCTGGTCCATAAATGCGAATATCGCCATTAGGTTTTTTTAATGTTGAATTTGGCTTTCCTTTTCTAGGTACATTACCATGTCCGTTGTTCGATGACAATAAAATGTTTTTTCCTGTACTTGGTTTTCGTAATGTATTCGTTGATGCAGATGTATTTTTAGCTACGCTAGTAATTATACTTTTTACAATATTACCTATTATGTTAATAATTGCTAAAATTGGAAAATTGCCATTAATATCTCTCAAATTTATAGGATTATTATTACAATATGTATATAAATTATGTCCTAATAACTCATCGCCACTATGTAAAGTTCCATCTGCATTTATAAATCTACCCATCTCTGGGTCATAATATCTACTCTGTAAATAATATAAACCTGTTTCTGTGTCATATCTATAACCTCTGTATCTGTATGGATTTTTGTATCCTATATGGTTTGTATTATTGGTTACATCATTACCTTGTCCATCTTTAATGCTAATTAGTTTTCCCCATGTATCATAGGTATAGCTAACTACTTGATTTAAGTTGTTATCTAGTATTCCTATAATATCATTTTGTCCATTTCGTATGTAGTAGTATTGCTCATCATTTAATTGAAATCCAATTAGATTTTGATTGCTATCATATTGATAATAAATTGTATCATTTCCTTTGGTTTCATAAATAACAATTTCTCCATCTAAATGATAAGTTGTTGTTTCTCCATTAACCGTTTTTTCTGTTCTGATACCGTCATCTGTGTATTTATAGGTTATATTTAATCCTTTTTCTGTGTTCTGTATACTTGCTAATTCTCTTCCATTTTGCCATGTGTAAGTATTTCCATCATATGTTAATGGATTTCCAATAGCGTCATATGTAATTTGTTTTCCATCATATGTTGTTAATTGGTCTTTCCAGTTTGCATTATTATATATGTATTCTATTACTTTTGTTGGCTGTGTTGTAATATTTGCTTCTGTATAGACATATTCTTTTTTGTTTAAGATATTTCCTCCAGTATCATATTCATACGTAATTGTTTTTTCTTGTTCTTTGTTATCTTCTCTTGTTAGTTGTCCTAATCCATCATATTGATATTGTATATTTTGATTATTTCCATAGACATCATAAACAAACTCATATATATCCCCCATTAGAAAAAAAGACACAATCCTAATGTATGATTGTGCCTTTTTTATTGTATAGGAAAAATCAACTTTTATCTTGACCACATATAAGATTTTTCCGTATACAACAAGGTTAGGCTTCTTATATTCGTGAAGTACTGCGAAGCAGTCTTCACATGTGTGCGTCGAAATCTTTGATTTCGTTAACGCACGCCTTTCTTATAATTATATATTTTATATTTTTTTACTTGCATAATATACCCCAACTTTTATATTTAATCGTTGTTACCATATATTGCCTTTTCTGAAATTATTTTATAATATATGCAAATAAATTACAAGTATATTTTACAATTTTTTCTAATATTTTACAAATTTTACTAATATTGAACAATAGCCGACAATATTTCTTGATTAGTTAATTTTCCTGCTTCATTTGTTGTAATTTCCAAGATGATATTGTTTTCATAATAGTATGGTTCACAGACTTGGTAAGGGTCCATTTTTTCAAATGGATATTCTACCAATTCTCCCGTCATTTCATCTCTGATATAACAAGTTCCTGATATATCAATAATATATATCATATTTGAATTTATCATCTCTTCAATTCTCTTTGCTATATCACTTTGGCTTGTTTCTTCTTTGTATAAATATCCTTCCTCATTAATTTTAAAGTTACGAATTTCATTGTCATTTAAAATCGTTAAGAATTTTTCTCTTGAATTTGGAGATACCCATATTCCCGTTTCAGTAGGTTTAGATTCCCATAAAGAATTTGTTTCTTCTTCTGTTGGTGAACCATTCTTTTCTATTCCAGCCCAAACAGCTTGCATTTGTACCTCTGGCTTTACTTGTAGCATTTCTCTGCCATCATATTCTGTTCCTACTTGATAAATATTGGTATCTGCTGTTGCACCTGTTTCATTCTTGATTTCTTCTATTTGCGTTACTTCTGCTTGTTCTTGTTGTTCTTTTTCTTGATTTGATACAATAATCGTTACACATAAAATAATGATTAATAATATAACTAATACTATGATGATTGTTTTATTTTTCATTATCCATTCTCCCTTAACATGGTAAGTGTTGCATTTATATATTTTCCTGCATAATCTCTATTTAATACATCTTGATGACTATATACTTGTGGTAACTCAATTAATGCTGATCTTGCTGTTCTATTTCCATTTCCTAATAATTGTCTTGCCCAGTTTATTAAATATCCATTTCCATAAGAAGATATATGTGTACTCATTCCATAATAGTTTCTATAATATCTTCCTAATCCATTATCTCCTATTGTTTCATTAAGCCATCCGTGCAAATCGATTAATATTGTTTGTCCTGTAGCAGATTTATGACTTAATAAGAAATCTCTTAACGCTCTTGTTTCATAAGCTTGGTATGCACCTGTTCCATTATAATTTCTTGCATCATAATATCTTGCATAACTACTTCCTGTTTGCCAATTTCTATTCATATCAATTCCTTGGTTTCCAGGTGCAGCACTATATAGTGTGGTTCTTCCTGGTCCATTATTTGTCCATCCATAGGTTTGTCCATCAGGATTTAAGTTTGGCAAAATATAAATTGTCCAATTACTAATTATGCTTGCATCTGTTGTATTTTGTAAATGGCTTTTAAACTGTTCTGCAATATAGGTTAATTCACTTCCATCATGCCCATATGAATCTTCAAATCCATGGATTGAAAAGGTTGCAAATAAAACATTATTTCCTTTTCCAAATTTATAATATTTTAAATTTGTTCCTCTTCCATCTCCTGCTATTTTTAATCCACTTGAACCATAAGTTCCTTCTTCAAAAAATGTTCTAAAACCTTTGAAAAATTTAAATTTTTGTGCATTTGCACTATTGTTTCGTTGAAATACACCTATATTTGTTCCATTATTTGTGCTAGCATTTGCTACATCTATATATAATCCGTTACATTTTGAAATAATATTGTAATAACCGTTTCCTGCTGGTTCGATTATCCATTTTTGATTATCTAATCCTTGATATGTACTTTGATACACATTATTTGTATTGGTATCAACTGTCAATACTTTTCCAGAATGTTTTGCTCTTATGACATATTCTCCATTAGCATATTCTAAAGTAAATTTTTGTTGATTAACATTATCTGCATCATACAATTGTATATTGGCTCCATCATTAGTAGATGCATATGCAACATCTAAAACCTTGTTAGAATTTAATGCTGTTTCTATTTCATAAGTATCTTGGTTTATAATCGCTATTTTTTCAAATCTAAATTGTTGTGCTTCTGTTCCATTATTAAAATAGACTTGTATATTTGTTCCATTTCCACTACTATTTAATCCACCTGCTACATCTAAAACTAAGTTGTTACATTTAGAAATAATAGTATAATATCCATTGCCACAAGGTTGTATAATCCATTTTTGGGCATCTGTATTATTTTTTTGATATTGTGCAACGTTTGTAGATATTTTTTGACTTGCTGATGAAACATCTAATACCTTTCCTGAATTTACATTAATTATTTCGTAATATCCTGTATGTTCAATTTGCTTTACTAAAAATTTTTGTTGTTGTACTTTGTCATTATTCCATATTTGTAAGTTTCCACCATCACTATAAGTTCCCATTGATATATCTAGCACTTTATTATTTTTTAGGACAATTTGATACACTCCATCTTCTATAGAATCTATTGATGGCTTAGCATATTCATATGTTGTAATCTTAAATTTTTGATTTTGCTTATTGTTTTTATTAGACATAATTAGTCTAGTTCCATTGGTCGTGTTAGATTTTTCTACTGTTAAATATAAACCATTTAATTTTGAAATAATGTTATAATATCCATTTCCTAAATCTTTTAAAATCCATTTTTGGGCATTTGTATTATTCTTTTGATATTGCCATACATAAGTTCCTGCATTTACTTGTGCAGATTGGATATCTAATACTTTTCCTGAATTTTTATTGATGATTGTATAATATCCATCTTCCCCATATTCAAATGTAAATCTTTGTGAAAGAGAATTATTTCCACCACTTATTTGTACATATTCTGCCGAATTTAGAGATTCATTTTGTATATCTATTAATTTTGTTGTATCTAAAGCTGTTTTTATATTATATTCACCATTTGGTAATGTTTGTTCACTTTTGATTTCTTCAACTGGTTCTAAAATCCATTTTTGGGCATTTGTTCCATTTGAAGTATATTCCCATACATTATTACCGTTTTGAGTTCCTCCATTTTCTATGTCTAAACACAATTCACTCTGTTTTGAGAAAAATGTATACGTTCCATCTGAATTTTTTCGGATAATCCATTTTTGGGCATCTGTTTTTACTTGTTCTCCTTGAAATATATTTCCTCCCAAAGATATGTTTCCTTCTGTTGAAATTGGTTTTTGAGATTTTTGATTGATAATCGTATAATACCCATCTTCTCCATACTCTATTTTGAATTTTTGTGCATCTGTACCATTTCCAATATATATTTGTATATTCGCATTTGCCTCTGTAGAGCCTGATGCAACATCTAGTACTTTTGTATCGTCTAAATTAGATACGATTTTATAGACACCATTTGCTATTGTTTGCTCACTTTTCATTGCAGATATTTTTTCTAATTTAAACTTTTGAGCATTTGATCCATTTTTTTGATAAATTTGTATATTGGTTCCACTAGCATTTTTTCCTTCAGACACATCTAAGCAATAGTTGCTATTTAGTTTTGAAACGATATAATAATATCCATCTCCTGCATCCTCTAAAATCCATTTTTGTGCATTTGTTCCATTTCTTGCATATTGCCACACATTTGTCCCACTAGTAGCTGTTCCATTTTTCACATCTAATGCCCTCATGGAATTTTTATTAACAATTTCATAACTTCCATCTGCACTTTTTATAAGTCTAAACACTTGTGCATTTGTATTATTACTTCCGTATATTTGAACATTTGCTCCATTATCTTTTGAAGCACTTGCTATATCGATTACTTGATTATTACCAACTCCTGAAAAAAAGGTATAATAGCCTTCTTCTAAGTCTTGTATTGTTTTAGTGTTTGTTAACTCACTTGCTTTTACTAAGTTGAAAATTCCTATTAAAAAAATGAATATAAGTAGAAATGATACTAATTTCTTGTTTTTCATCCGTTTTCCTCCCACATTTTATTTCCTAAAAACAATTTACAATTGTAATCCGAATTTGTCAAGTTTTTTTCCAAATTTTTATTATTTTCATTATCGTTGATGTTACAGTTTCATACATAACAATAAGACATACTAACTTTCTCATATTAGTATGTCTTATCTAAATTATTTATATTGATTGTCAATCTCCTTTAAGATAACATCATGTGCACTACCTTCTGAAATACTAACATCAGAAACTAAAGTTAATCTTGCTTTTTCATGTAATTCTGGGATTGTAACACTTCCACAGTTACACATCGTTGATTTGATTTTCGCACAAGTGATGGCTAGATTATCTTTTAATTTTCCTGCATATGGGATATATGAATCAACACCTTCTTCAAATGAAAGTTTTTGGGCACCTCCCATATCATATCTTTGCCAGTTTCTTGCTCTATTTGAACCTTCTCCCCAATATTCTTTTACATAACCATTTCC
>CALXJS010000011.1 GCA_944388685.1 uncultured Clostridia bacterium
GAAGTATTTAAAGATAATAAAGCATTATTTATGAATGCACCAAGTGAAGAACAAAATATGTTTAAAATACCAAAAGTAATTAATTAAGAATAATTGAAAAAGAAAAAAGTGGGAGAAATTTTATGAATATAGGAATAGATATAGATGATACAATTGCAAATACCTATGATGTGCTATTCAAATATTTACAAGAATATACCAAAGATGACATTATAGAAGATAGAGATAGAACAAATAAAGATGCTTTAGCACAAATGTATCATACAAAATTAAGTAGTGAAGAAAACAGACAAGGAAAAGATTTTTTCGACAAATATTATGAAAAAGCGGTTATTAATGTTGAACCAAAAGAACAAGCAGTAGAAAAGGTTAATATTTTAAAAGAAGAAGGCAATCAAATTTATTTTATTACAGCTAGATTTCCATCTAAAAAATTTGATGTAGAAAAATTAACTAAAGAATGGCTAGAAAAATATAACATACAATATGATAAATTAATATTAAATTCGCAAAATAAGCTATTAACAGCAACAGAAAATCACATAGATATATTTATAGATGATAATGTAAAACATTGTACAGCAATGGCAAATGCGGGAATTAAAACATATATCATGGACACGGTTGTTAACAAAGATTTTGAGGATGAGCAAATAGAAAGAGTATATTCTTGGGCACAGTTATATCAAGAAATAAAAAGCTATAAAGAAACTATGAAATAAAAAGAATTAAAAGAGGAGGCGTATTGCATGGAAATTACAGAATTAACGGTTCATGAATTACAAGAAAAGTTAAAAAGTAAAGAATTAACAATAAAGGATATTACAAAAGCATATACAGATAGAATTAAAGAAAAAGAAAATGATGTACAAGCTTTTGTAACAGTATTGACAGATGATGCTACTAAAAAAGCAGAAGAAATGCAAGAAAAAATTGACAAAGGAGAAGTAAAAGGAGAATTTGCAGGAATTCCAATAGGAATTAAAGATAATATTTGTACAAAAGGTGTAAAAACAACTTGCAGTTCAAAGATGTTAGAAAACTTTGTATCACCATATGATGCAACAGTTATGGAAAAAATCAATGACGAAAATATGATTAATCTTGGAAAATTAAATATGGATGAATTTGCTATGGGAGGTTCAACAGAATATTCATATTTTTATCCAACAAAAAATCCATGGAATTTAAATAAAGTACCAGGTGGTTCTTCAGGAGGAAGTGCAGCAGCAGTAGCTGCTAATATGGTACCATGGGCATTAGGTAGTGATACAGGGGGATCTATCAGAGAACCAGCAAGTTTTTGTGGTGTTGTAGGATTAAAACCAACATATGGATTGGTATCAAGATATGGATTAGTTGCCTTTGCTTCATCATTAGACCAAATTGGACCAATTACAAAAGATGTTAGAGATTCTGCTATGTTATTAAATATTATTGCAGGTCATGATAAAAAAGATACCACATCAGTAGACATAGAGAAAAAAGATTACACAGCATGTTTAAAAGGTGATGTAAAAGGATTGAAAATTGGTGTTCCAAAAGAATTTTATGCAGAAGGAATTAATGAAGAAGTAAAAGCAAAATTAGACGAAGCAATGGATAGATACAAAAAATTGGGAGCAGAAATTGAAGAATTTTCATTAGACATTGCAAAATATTCTTTAGCATCTTATTACATTATTGCTTGTGCTGAAGCTAGTTCAAACTTAGGAAGATTTGATGGAATCAGATATACGTACAGAACAGGAGAATTTAAAAACTTAAAAGAATTATATAAAAAATCAAGAAGTGAAGGATTTGGACCAGAGGTTAAAAGAAGAATCATTCTTGGAACTTATGTGTTATCATCAGGATATTATGATGCATATTACAAAAAAGCGCAACAAGTACGTACATTAGTAATGAATGAATTTAATAAAGCTTTTGAAAAATATGATGTGATTTTAGTACCAACATCACCAACAGTTGCATTTGATATTGGTTCTAAATCAAATAACCCATTAGAAATGTATTTAGCAGATATTTGTACAGTTTCAGTAAATATTGCTGGACTTCCAGGAATTTCTATTCCATGTGGTGTCGATAAAGAAGGTATGCCAGTTGGAATGCAATTAATTGGAAATAAATTCTGTGAAGAAACAATCTTAAATGCAGCTTATACATTTGAACAAGATTTGAAATTTAGAGAAAATTATAAACCAGAATTTAAGAAATAATGGAGAGTATAAAAATTTTATAAAACTAACTGAAGATATTCAATCATCATTATATTTGAAGGAATTATTGTTTTAATAGCAAGTAATGCATTAAACTTGAAAAATAAGCAAAAAATGATAAAGGAGGAACAAGAATGATAAGAGATAACTATGAAGTAATTATTGGACTAGAAGTGCATGCAGAGCTTTCCACAAAAACAAAAATATTTTGTTCATGTCCAACAAAATTTGGAGCAGCACCTAATACACAAACTTGTCCAATTTGTATGGCAATGCCAGGAACATTACCAGTATTAAATGAAAAAGTTGTAGAATATGCTGTAAAAGCAGGATTAGCAACAAATTGTGAGATATCTAGAAATAGTAAAAATGACAGAAAAAACTACTTCTATCCAGACCTACCAAAAGCCTATCAAATCTCACAATATGATAAACCATTGTGTGAACATGGATATGTAGAAATCGATACGAAAGAAGGAAAGAAAAAAATCAGATTAACCAGAATTCATATAGAAGAAGATGCTGGAAAATTAAATCATGATGAGTTTGCAGGAGGAAGTTTAGTAGACTTAAATAGAGCAGGTGTACCTTTAATAGAAATCGTTTCAGAACCAGATTTAAGAGGTAGTGAAGAAGTAGAAGAATACTTAAGAAAATTAAAATCTATATTAGAATATATTGAAGTATCTGACTGTAAAATGCAAGAAGGGTCTTTTAGAGCAGATGTAAACGTATCTGTTAGAAAAAAAGGAGATTCAAAATTAGGAACTCGTACAGAAATGAAAAACATGAACTCTTTTAGAAGTATCACAAGAGCCATTGAATATGAAGTAGATAGGCAAATTGATGTTATCGAAGATGGTGGAAAAATAGAACAAGAAACATTAAGATGGGATGATGTATCAGGAAAAACATTCCCAATGAGAGATAAAGAAGATGCACAAGATTATAGATATTTCCCAGATCCAGACTTAGTTGCAATTAAATTATCAGAAGAATATATAGAAAATATTAAAAACACATTACCAGAATTACCAGAAAGCAGAAAAGAAAGATATTTGAAAGAATATGAATTATCAGAAAAAGATGCCAATATCATTACAGCATCAAAATATCTATCAGACTTGTTTGAAGGTGCAATCAAAGTATGTAATAATCCAAAAGCAGTTAATAACTGGATTATATCTGATATATCAAGAATCTTAAACGAAACAGAAATGGAACCAATCGAAATTCCATTTGATAGTAGGCAATTAGGAAAATTAATCATCTTAATTGATAAAGGAACGATTAGTTCAAGTATTGCTAAGAAAGTATTGGTAGAGATGTTTGAACACCCAAGAGATCCAGAAGATATCATAGATGAAAAAGGATGGGTGCAAATTTCTGATGAAGGCGCTATCAAAGAAGTTGTATTAAAAGTATTAGAAGCAAATCCACAATCAGTAGCAGATTATAAAGGTGGAAAAGATAAAGCATTAGGATTCTTAGTTGGACAAGCCATGAAAGAAACCAGAGGAAAAGCAAATCCACAAATGTTAAATCAAATGTTTTTAGAAGAATTGAAACGTTAGGGACGTGCCAAATCGTTTCAAAATAATACCAAAAGGGACAGACCTTAAAAGGAGATTTGAGAACAGACGCAAAAAGCCCTGTCAATGGGGACGGAGATTTTGACAACTTAATGTAAAATATAATAATGTATAAAACATATTGCACACAATTTTACTAACGTAAAATTGGCACGCGAACAATAACGCAGGCTTTAAAATGTTATAAACAGAGAAAATGTTCAAAAAAACCCGCTATTGTTCTGTTATAGGAAAAATCGAAGATTTTCCTATAACATCAATCATTGCACACAATTTTACTTACGTAAAATTGGCGCACGAACAATGACGCGGGCTTTAAACTGTCATAAACAGATAAAATATAAAAAAAACCCGCTATTGTTCTTGTTTAAAGAGAACACAATATATAAGGACAATGCTTTAGAGCAAAGGATTTATAATATTGTGTTCTTATGTGTTTTTATAGAAAAGTTAATAAAATTATAAGGTCTGTCCCTTTTGGTACCATTTTGAAACGATTTGGCACGTCCCTAATGACCAATTTAACATGTCCCTATTGCAAAAAATATAAACTTGTGATATAAATGTTACAAGTATATTTTTATGAATTTTTAAGAAAGAACAAAAGGAAAACGAGGTGAAAACATGATAAAGGCTTACGCAAAGTCGGATATAGGTAAAGTAAGAGAGATTAATCAAGATAGCTATTATATATCCAATTCTCTAGATGAAGTACAACTATATATGTTAGCAGATGGTATGGGAGGATATAATGGTGGAGAAATCGCAAGCAGTCTTGCTATCCAATCAGCCAAAAGCTATATAGAAAATAATTTTAAAGACATTCCGAAAGATAAAGAAAGTATTATTCAATTAGTAGGTAGCAGTATGGAATATGCCAATATGGTAGTATATGAAAAGTCAAAAGAAAACTCAGGTTTAGAAGGAATGGGTACTACTTTAGAAGTTTGTTTAATATATAATAATAGAGCCTTTATCGGTCATGTTGGAGATAGTAGAATTTATCGAATTAGGAAAGATTTTATGAGGAAGTTGACACAAGACCACAGCTATGTCCAAAAATTAGTAAAGGATGGAACCATTACACAGGAACAAGCAGCACATCATCCACAAAAAAATATGTTAATGAAGGCTTTAGGATGTAATGCTTTTGTAGAACCAGATGTCATGATAAAAGGCTTCCAAAAGGATGATATTTTGATTATCAATTCAGATGGATTAACCAATTTGGTTTCACAAGAGGATATGTTCAAATGGGCGAAAAAAGATATTGAGCAAGCACCAAAAGAATTAGTCAAGCTTGCAAATGAACATGGAGGATATGACAACATTACAGTTATTGTCATTAAAAACATATAATTACCAAAAGCAATCTACAGATTATACATATTAAGGAGAGATAAATATGATTTTAGAAGGAAAAATATTGGGGAATAGATACGAAATCATCGAAAAAGTGGGAAATGGTGGTATGGCTACAGTGTATAGAGCAGAGGATAAAGTGCTAAAAAGAAATGTAGCGGTAAAGGTCTTAAAAGATGAATTTACAACAGATGAAGAGTTTATCAAAAGATTTGAAATAGAAGCACAATCAGCTGCAAGATTAACACATCCCAATATCGTATCTATTTATGATGTTGGCTCAGAAGATAATTTATATTACATTGTTATGGAATTAATCAGGGGAAAGACACTTAAAGAAATTATCGTAGAAGAAAGAGGACCACTTCCATGGAAATGGTCAGTAAATGTAGCAATTCAAATTGCTTCTGCATTAGAAATGGCGCATAAAAATAATATTATTCATAGAGATATTAAACCACATAATATCATTATAACAGAAGATGGCATTGCAAAGGTTACAGATTTTGGAATTGCAAAAGCTGTGTCAAACTCTACAATTACAGCATTTGGAACGACTATTGGCTCTGTCCACTATTTTTCACCAGAACATGCAAGAGGTGGTTATACAGATGCAAAATCAGATTTATATTCTTTAGGTGTCGTTATGTATGAAATGGTAACAGGAAGAGTTCCATTTGATGCAGATACACCAGTTTCTGTGGCATTAAAACATATGCAAGAAGAGCCAGAAGAACCAATAGAATTAAATCCAAATTTACCATCAGCAGTTAATAGAATTATTATGAAAGCTTTAAAGAAAGATACCACATTAAGATATCAATCTGCAACAGATATGTTAGCTGATTTAAGGCAAGCTTTAAAAAATCCAAATGGTGATTTTGTAGAAGATAGAAATTATGATGCAACAGCAAGGACACAAAAAATTAATACAGATTTATACGGAAACGTAGAGGAAAATGATAATAAAAATAGAAACGGAAAAAGGAATAACAGATTTGTTGCTTTTATTAAGAGACATAAAGTATTAAGTGCAATTATTGGACTTATTCTGTTATTTGCTATCAGTCTAGGTGGAACACTGGCATACTTGAACATAACCAATCCAGCAGAAGTATTACTTCCAAATGTTGTAGGAATGTCAAGAGAAGAAGCACAAAAAACAGTGGAAGATTCAAAATTAGTATTTGAAGTATCAAGTGAAGAATTTAATAAAGATGTTCCAGAAGGCTATGTTATATCTCAAGACCCTACATATATTGCAGACTATAATGTAAAAGAAGGAAGTAATGTAAAAGTAGTAATAAGTAAAGGTCAAGAAAAAACAACAGTTCCTAAGGTCGTTGGAATGACCAGAGAAGAAGCTGAGCAAGCATTAGAAGAAGCAAATCTAGAAGTAGAAGTAGTAGAAGAAACAAGTAGAACAGTAGAAGAAGGCTATGTTATTTCTCAAGAAGTAGAAGAAGATACAGAAGTGTATGCAGGTGATACGATTAAGATTCATGTAAGTACAGGAACAGGAATTAAGCAAGTAACAGTTGAAAATGTTGTGGGGCAAACAGAAGAAAATGCAAGAGCAACATTAGAGGGCCAAGGCTTAAAAGTATCTGTTAATTATGTAGAAGCTACAACAGATAATGGAAAGGTTACAAAACAAAGTGTTACAGCAGGAACAACAGTAGATGAAGGAACAACCGTAACATTAACCGTAAATCAAGTAGCTGAAACAAAAAATATATCTGTTATTATTAATTTAAAACAAATAACAGGAGGATATACGGAAGACGATGAAGAGGAAACGACAAGTAGAACAGTAAATATTAGTGTAAATGGAGAAACAAGAACAGGCGTTAACAAAAATGAAACAGCATATTCTGCGATATCATTGTCAGGAAAAGATGGAGAATCTCTTGAAATAACCGTTACAATTACAGATCCAAATACAGGAAGCCAAGTATATCGTTCAAGTAAAACAGTGACACTAGGTTCACAAGACTCTGTAACATTTAATTAGAGAATAATATTCAAATATGAAAATACCACTTAAAATGAGTTGTAAAAACTTAATTCTAAGTGGTATTATTGATTAAATAGAAAAAAATTTATTAGTAATTGCACATTGGTCTTTTTTCGTATATAATGGTGTAAGAAAAGCGAGTATAAACGAAATTAAAGATTTTGATGCATAAATGTGAAGATTGGTTTATATTGTTTCCTATACATTAGAAAAAGAGAGAAATATTTGTTTAGATGAACGAATATAGTCTTAACCAAACATAGAATTAACTTTACATAGAGATGCTTCAAAAAAAAAGCGTCCCCAAATGGACAAAATGGAGGAAATATGCAAGGATTCATCATAGAAAATATATCAAATTTATATCAAGTGAAAACAGAAGAGGGAGTTTATGAAACAACTGCAAGAGGAAAGTTTAAAAAAGATGAAATTACCCCAGTAGTTGGCGATAAAGTAGAGATAACTGTGACAGATGAGATAAAAAAGAAAGCAGTTATTGAAGAAATCTATGAAAGACAGGTATATATAAAAAGACCAAAACTTGCCAATATTACACAAATTGTATTTGTGGTTTCTAGTAAGGAGCCAAAACCAGATTTATTGATGTTAGATAAACAATTAGCTTTTGCAGAGTATATAGGTGTAAATGCAATTATTGTACTGAATAAAACAGACTTAGACCAAAAAGAAGAATTTAAGAATATAAAGCAGGTATATAGTAAAATAGGATATACAGTTATTTTAACAGATGCAAAACAAAGGAAAGGAGTAGAAGAACTAAAACAAGCCTTAAAAAGTAACATCAATGCATTTTCTGGAAATTCTGGTGTAGGTAAATCTACATTAATTAATGGCATATTTAATAAAGATATAACACAAGAAGGCGAAATCAGTAAGAAAAATAAAAGAGGAAAAAATACCACAACAGCGATTAAGCTTTATGAAATTGATGATAATACTTATATAGCAGATACACCAGGATTTTCTACTTTTGATATTTCAGAAATTGAAAGTAAAGAATTATATCAATACTTTAAAGAATTTAATGCATATGCCGAGAATTGTGAATTTATTGGATGTACACATATCAAAGAAGAAAATTGTGGCATAAAACAAGCTATGCAAGAAGGCAAAATTGACACAGCTAGATATGAACGATTTTGCAAAATATATAATGAATTAAAAGAAAAGGAGGAAAGAAAATGGTAGAAGTTTCAACATCTATTCTTTCAGTAAAAAAAGGGGAGGAGTCAAAAACATTTTTTGCATTAGAAGCAGCCAAAACAGATTATTTTCATATTGACGTTATGGACGGACAATTTGTAGAGAAAAATACGTATCAATCTATGTTAGAATATGCTTCTTACATTAGAAGAATATCAAATGCACCATTAGATGTTCATTTAATGGTAAAAGATATCAAAAAGGCAGTAGATGATTTTAGTGCTGTAGAACCCAATATTATAACATTTCATTTAGAAGCATGCAAAGATGAACAAGAGGTAATGGAAACCATAAACTACATAAAACAAAACAATTGTAAAGTAGGGATATCTGTAAAACCAAATACTAAAATAGAAGAGGTTTATCAATACTTGCCATATATTCATATGTGTTTGGTTATGACAGTAGAACCTGGGAAAGGTGGACAAACATATTTAAGTGAAATGACAGAGAAAGTGAGAACTTTAAAAAAATATATAGATGAAAATCAATTAGAAATTGACATAGAGGTTGATGGTGGCATTAATTTAAGAACAGCTCCAGAAGTAAAAAAGGCAGGGGCTAACATTTTAGTTGCAGGAACAGCAATTTTAAATGCCGTGGATTATAAGGTGATTATTGATGAATTAAAATGTCCAATTGGGGACGTTTCCTTATGAGACATTTACGTATAATCTAATACACAAAAACTAGAATTAACTAGGCAAAGAAGGAATCTGACGTTGCAGATTCCTTCTTTTGAAATATTTTTTATCGAATAGAAAAATCACTTTACTTTATTTTTGGTCTTTTGCGGTTCCATCAGATTTATCATCTTTTTTCACATCTGTTGCTTTATCAGATGGATTTTCTTTTTTAGTTTTTGATTTACGTTCTTCCTTTTTTTCTTTTAAAGTTTTATCTTCATCTTTTTTAGTGTTATCAGTTGTGGTTGGTTTATCATTTTTATTATCTTTTATAAAAAGTCTATAAGAAACACTTCCAATACCCCATATAACAGTAATTAATGAAAGAATAGTACCTAAATAAGGAACAAGTGTCAATAGCCAGTAAATGAATGTAACAATAATTAAAAAGCCTAATTTATATACATTTTTTGAAATATTGCATTTGTTACAAATTCCATTATTAATATCAATTAATGTAACAGATGTACTGATAAAGAACAATATCATTAATAGACAAAGTAGTAAAAAAACAAATTGACTAGCAATAGGGATAAGAAGAATGATAATTGTCAATAAGGCAAGAACAATTGGTACAATAATTCCTAATCCTATAATCTGCAAAGCTTTTTTCCATGACATTGCTTTGGTTGAGGTTTGTAATAATTTTGGAGCAAACCATAAACCAATTAACCAAATAACAATTACAGAAACAAGTATAGTACCTAGAGAATATATGTAATCTGTTATATCAAAAGTATAATTAGCTAATTGTGAGAAAATGACCTCTCCAGAAACAGCATTTTCAGGAATGGTGATTTCTTCATCAGAAAAATAATTTAAATTTCCTTGAATAGTTCCATAAGACGCAACACTAGAATTTTCTGTATTCTCTGTATTTTCTTTAAAATGGATATCAGAACAATTTACAAATACATTTCTTCCTACCATACCATTAATATTTAAAGAATTACAAATACTTCTAACATCTCTGTAAACAAATCCATCAATTGTTAAAGTGTTGCCAATGGAATAGATATTATAAATAGCACCTTTAATGTTAATGTTGTTAGCACAAGCAAATAAATTGCTCAAAATATAAGCATCTTCTTCAACGGTAATTGTATTAGCACAAATAAAAGCATCTCCACCAATCTGAGAATCAATTGTAACATTATTTGCACAAATAAATACATTTCCGTCAACAGGTGTATCAATTGTTACATTTTGCTCAAATAGATATTCGTCACCTTCTTTAATCGTATAAGTTTCTTGTGTTTCACTAATAGGAGTCACTTGGTCAGTTGTTGTCGTTTCAATTTCATTATCAGCATTTACCATTGGTGCTAATAGTGAAATAATCAATAGTATAATTAATGAAATAATTCCGATTTTATTTTTTAACATAAAGAACCTCCTCTTTTAATTTTTTATCAATAGCAATATATACCGTAAATGAAATTTTGTCAATGGACAAAAAAGAAACTAATTGCTATGAATTAGTTTCTTCTTTGGATTTATCAACAAAGTAGGCACATTCACTTGTTGTCGAAAAAGTGGTTGGTGTGATACTAGAATAAGAACACTTTCCATCTTTTTGATAAATACAATTTAGTGAACAATTAATATTTGTCAAAAAATCACCTCTACATAGTAGTATGTAAAAAAGATAAATAAATATACAAAATAAGTCAAAATGCCATACTAAAGTTTTTGTTTTTTATAATGCTTACAATATTCCTTAATAGAACAAACATCACATTTAGGATTTCTAGCAATACAAGTGTTTCTACCATGCCAAACAAATAAGTGGTTAATATCTTTTAAATATTCTTTAGGAAAAATCTTAATCAAATCTTGTTCGATTTTTTCAGGCTCTTTTTCACTAGATAACCCAATCAAATTTGAAATTCTTTTTGCATGGGTATCAACAGCAACACCTTCTGCAATTCCAAAAACTTCTAATAGTACAACATTAGCCGTTTTTCTACCAACACCTGCTAAACTCATTAAATCTCTCATATTATTAGGAACTTGTCCGTTAAAATTCTCTAATACTTGTTTTGCACATAATTTAATATTTTTTGCTTTATTCTTAAAAAATCCACAAGGATGTATTAAATCTTCGAGTTCTTTTATATCTATATTTGCAAAATCTTCTACTGTTTTACATTTTTCAAAAAGTGCAGGTGTTGTTTTATTAACTCTTTCATCAGTGCATTGTGCAGAAAGAATAACAGAAACAACAGCTTGGAAAGGTGTTTCAAAATCTAAGCTACAAGTCGCATCTGGGTATGTTTGCTTTAATATTTCAATCATTTTTACAGCATCTTTTTTGTTCATATATAAGTCCTTTCATTAAAATATTATTTTTTATTTTTAAAATTTTGATGTAATTAGAATATATACATTTTAAAGAAAAAAAGGAGAAAAGTCAATATTGGAAACAAATGTGAAATATTGCCAAAATAACCCGTCCCTTTTGGCAATATTTAAATATAATAGTTACCATAATTGTAACATAAAAGAGATAAGTGAATATAATATATAAAAAAGAATGGAGGTAGTAAACATGTTAAAATTATTTAAAAAGACTTTAGCAATTTGCTTGATAGGACTTGGCTTAGGAATATTATTGGTTTTATTACTTCCAATGACTGGGTGGCTATTTATAATAGGCTTAGCTGTGGTATGCGTTGGATTTATGTGGCTAGCATGCTAAAATAAAAGGAGGGATACATAGATGACGATTGTTGTTAAAAAAGTTCCAAAGTTTTTAAGAGGTTTTGTAAAATTAATATTTGGAATTAAAGATAAAAATTGATAAATGCATATAAATAGAAATTCGATTTGTAATAATATGAAAGGCTAGAAAGCTATATATCGGTTCCAATGAAAGTTGCTTGAAATATAATATATAGCTTTCTAGCCTTGTAGATATCAAAAAAAGAGCTTAGGCTCTCTTTACTTTTCCATCTCTTAAACATTTAGCACATACATAAATTCTCTTTGTTTCTCCATTTTCTGTAACTTTAACACTTCTTAAATTTGGTTTCCATGTACGTGGAGATCTTTTACTGATATGAGAACGTGTAATGCTAAGTTTATTTCCATGATTAACTGATTTTTCACATATTGCACATTTAGCCATTCTGAATTGCACCTCCTAATAAAAAAATAAACTGACTAGTAACAAGTTTAACACAAAAGTATAAAAAAAACAAGTATTTTTTAAAAAATATTTAAAAATCCTTGCAAAATAGGAAAAATGTGGTATAATAATTAAGCTATATGAATAAAGGAAGGAATGTGAATAGAATGGAATGTAAAGTAGAAAAAACAGAAAACGCAAATGAAGTAAAATTAAATGTAACAATAGAAGCTTCAAAATTTGATGAAGCAATGAAAAAAGTATATTTTAAGAGCGCAAAATATTTTAATATACCAGGATTTAGAAAAGGTAAAGCACCAATGAATATTGTTGAAAAATATTATGGAAAAGAAATTTTCTATGAAGATGCTTTTAATGAAGTTGTTCCAGAAGAACTAGAAAAAGCAGTAGAAGAAAATAAATTAGAAGTTGTTAGTAGACCTGATATAGATGTAACACAAATTGGAAAAGGACAAGACCTAATTTTTACAGCAGTATTCCAAACAAAACCAGAAGCAGAACTTGGAAAATATAAAGGTGTAGAAATTAAAAAAATCGAATACAAAGTAACAGACGAAGATATCGAACATGAATTAGGACATATGCAAGAACACAATTCAAGACTAATATCTGTAGATGATAGACCAGTTGAAAAAGGTGATATTGCTAACATCAATTTTGAAGGATTTGTAGATGGAGTTGCTTTTGAAGGTGGAAAAGCAGAAAACCATGACTTAGAAATCGGAAGTAATACATTTATACCAGGATTTGAAGACCAAATTATTGGAATGAAAATTGATGAAGAAAAAGATATCCAAGTAAAATTCCCAGATGAGTATTTTTCAAAAGATTTGGCTGGAAAAGATGCTACATTTAAAGTAAAAGTAAATGAAATCAAGAAAAAAGAATTACCAACATTAGATGATGAATTTGCAAAAGATGTTAGTGAATTTGATACATTAAAAGAATTAAAAGAAAGCATCAAAGAAAAGAAACAAAAACAAAACGATGAAAGAGCAAAATATGAAACAGAAGATGCTGTTATCAAAGCAGTATGTGAAAATGTAAAAGTAGATATTCCATCAGGAATGGTTGAGACAGAAACAGAAAATATGTTAAAAGAAATGGAACAAAGATTAGCATACCAAGGGTTAAAATTAGAACAATATCTTCAAATGATGGGAAAAACAAAAGAAGAAATGCAAAAAGAATATGAACCTCAAGCAATTGAAGCAATCAAATCTCGTTTAACATTAGAAGCAGTTATCAAGGCTGAAAAAATAGAGGTAGCAGATATAGATGTAGAAGAAAAAATGAAAGAAATGGCTAAAAATTATGGTAGAGAAAATGATGAAGAATTCATGAAAAATGAGAATGTAAGAAATTACATTAAACAAGGATTAGAATCAGAGAAAGCATTAGAATTTTTAGTAAAAAATGCAAAAATCAAATAAAATAATAAATATTGAAAGGTTGGGGTGTTAAATGTAGTAGTTAAATTTTAACCCCAGCTTTTTTGACAATTATACAGAGGTAGCATATAGTAACTATGATTGTCAGAAAAAGAATATATTGTCATTACTGGTTTAATAAAAATAAAGTAAAAATCTTGAAAAATAGGTGTTTCACAATTTTAATAAGATGACAATTTTTTATAGTAAAAGTTTTAAAGGAGGAATTTAAGTTATGTTAGAAAAAAATAGTTTAGTACCATATGTCATAGAACAAACTAGTAAAGGAGAAAGATCATATGATATTTTCTCAAGATTATTAAAAGACAGAATTATCTTTTTAGGAGAAGATGTAAATGCAACAACAGCGAGTTTAGTTATTGCACAATTATTATTCTTAGAGTCAGAAGATCCAGACAAAGATATTAACTTATATATCAACTCTCCAGGTGGTTCTATTACAGATGGAATGGGAATTATTGATACCATGAATTATATCAAATGTCCAGTATCAACCATTTGTATAGGAATGGCAGCTAGTATGGGAGCAGCCTTGTTAGCAGCAGGAGAAAAAGGAAAAAGATTTGCAACACCAAATGCAGAAATCTTAATCCATCAACCATTAATCGGTGGTGGCGGACTTTCAGGTCAAGCAACAGAAATTAAAATTCATGCAGATCACTTAGTAAAAACAAGAGAAAAATTAAATAAATTCTTAAGTGAAAGAACAGGTCAAACAGTAGAAACAATCCAAAAGGATACAGAAAGAGATAATTATATGACAGCAGAAGAAGCTTTAAAATATGGATTAATCGATGGAATTATGGACAAAAGAAAATAGCCATAAAAAGCAGATTTCCTATAAAATAAAAACTTAAAAAATATTTGAAGGGACAAATGTATAATAATTATAAAATTTAATATAATATAAGAAGCTTAAACTTGTTGCATACGAAAAAATCCATAGGTGATTGAGATGAAAGAAATGTTTTGTTAAATAGAACAAATTAACTTTTTACTATTTAACAAAAACAATGCAATAAGGAAAGTGGTTTCGCCATACGTGTAAATAAGAAAGATTTTAGGAAGGAATGAAAAAAGATGGCAAAAAATGATGTACCAAAAAGTGTAAGATGTTCATTTTGTGGTAAGTCACAAGAAAATGTTAGAAAAATTGTAGCAGGTCCAGGGGTTTATATTTGTGATGAGTGTGTGGACCTTTGTAATAGTATTATAGAAGCAGAATTATATGATGATGATAAAGCAGGATATACTTTAAATGAATTAAATGATATACCAAGTCCAAGAGAAATCAAAAAAGTATTAGATGATTATGTAATTGGGCAAGAAGATGCTAAAAAAACGTTATCTGTTGCAGTATACAATCACTATAAAAGAATTGCCCATGAAGAGGCGGCGACAAAAGATGATGATGTAGAAATCCAAAAAAGCAATATCTTGTTGTTAGGACCAACAGGATGTGGAAAAACGCTACTTGCAAGAACATTAGCAAGAATTTTAGATGTACCATTTGCAATTGCAGATGCCACAACACTTACAGAAGCTGGATATGTAGGAGAAGATGTTGAAAATATCTTACTAAAATTAATTCAGGCAGCAGATGGCGATGTGCAAAAAGCAGAAAAAGGAATTATCTATATTGATGAAATTGATAAAATTACAAGAAAATCAGAAAACCCATCAATCACAAGAGATGTTAGTGGAGAAGGTGTACAACAAGCCTTATTAAAAATAATCGAAGGTACAATTGCAGCTGTACCACCACAAGGAGGAAGAAAACATCCTAACCAAGAATTAATTCAAATCAACACAGAAAACATACTAATTATCTGTGGAGGTGCTTTTGAGGGATTAGAAAACATTATCAGAGATAGAACAGGTAAAAAATCAATCGGATTTGGCTCTAAGATAGAAAGTACAAAAGACATTAGCAAATATGAAGTCTTTAAGGATTTATTGCCACAAGACCTATTAAAATATGGACTAATACCAGAATTTATTGGAAGATTACCAATTGTTGCAACATTACAAGAATTAGATAGAAATGCATTAATTGAAATCTTAAAAGAACCAAAAAATTCACTAATCAAGCAATATCAAAAATTATTTGAAATTGATGGAGTAGAACTAATCTTTGAAGAAGATGCGTTAGGAGCAATTGTAGATAAAGCGATTGAAAGAAAAACAGGAGCAAGAGGATTACGTTCAATCATAGAAGAAAGAATGAGAGATATCATGTTTGATATACCATCAAATCCAAATATTGAAAAATGTATTATAACAAAAAGAACTATATTAGATAATGAAGCACCAGATATTGTGGTAAATAACAATAAACAAAAAGAACAAAAAAACAAAAAGAAAAAAAGACAAGTGCCACAAAATGAAGAAAAAGAAACAGCATAAAATTTGAGACAATTTGGGCCAGGTTTAAAATTGTATCAAAATTGTAAAAAATATGTCTAAAAAAGTAGAAGTTTGTCGAAAAAATTAAATCAAACAGAAACAAAATAATATTCAAACAAAAAAGCAAGCAAAATTGAGTTTAATCAATCTAGCTTGCTTTTGATATATATATTAGGAAAGCCATGTTGATTTTCTTCTTTTAAGAAATCTAAAACTCTTCTTGTTAAAAAAATAAAATTTTTATTACATAGTTTTTCTTGTTTAAACCAAAAAAATTTGATATACTTGTCATGGTGAAAAGGAGAAATAAATGGTAGCAGAAGTCATTATCAATAGAGGAGCAAAAAAACTAAATAGAACCTTTGACTACAACATACCAAAGGAATTAGAAGAACTAATACTTGTAGGAAGTAAAGTGTTAGTTCCTTTTGGCAATGGCGGAAAACTAACAGAAGCATTTGTTGTAGGCATGAAAGAAAAATCACAATTTGAAGTAAAAGATATTGCAAAACTTGAAGAAAATTTAACAGATAAACAAATTGCACTAGCTAAATGGATGGCAAAGCGATATTTTTGTAATGTATCTGATTGTATCAAATTAATGTTAACACCAGGTACAAGAAATAAAAATAAAGAAAAAAGGATTCAAGATAAGACCATTAATTGTGTGTACTTAAAAAAAGAGATAGAAGAGATTGAATTTGAAATTGAAACAGGAAAAATTAAATCAGAAAAACATAAAAAATTATTAAACTTTATTAAAGACAATGAAGGAGCAACTGTACCAGAAATTGAAATGCTTACAGATTGTTCAAGAGCCATTGTAAATACTTTAGTGAAAAACGGATATTTAGAGATTATAGAAAAAAAGGTTGAACGTAATCCACTGTTGGGGAGAGATTGTGAAAAAACATACAAACTAAATTTAACAGACGAGCAAGAAAAAGCATATAAGCGTGTAGAAGAGGCAATCGACCAAAAAAGATATGAACAATTTTTGCTATATGGTGTGACAGGTTCTGGAAAAACAGAAGTCTATTTGCAGTTGATTGAAAAAGTTTTAAATATAGGTAAAAATGCGATTGTCTTAGTGCCAGAAATATCTTTGACCCCACAGATGTTAGATAGATTTATCTCTCGTTTTGGAAAAGAAGAAATTGCTATTTTACATAGTAAATTATCGATTGGAGAAAGACATGATGAGTGGGAGAGAATTCGAGAGAAAAGGGCTAGAATTGTAATAGGTGCAAGATCTGCTATATTTGCACCAATTGAAAATATTGGGATTATCATTATAGACGAAGAACATGATAGTTCGTATAAATCTGAAACCAATCCAAGATACAATGCCAAAGAAATTGCAAAGATCTTAGCAAAAGAAAATCAGGCACCTTTGTTACTAGGAAGTGCAACACCAGACATTGTAACATTTTATAAAATACAAGAAAAATCAATTTTTCAGAAATTACAGAAGAGTACAGAATTTGAACATGAAATGAATATGCAAACAGAAGATTATAAAAGGCAATTTGAGAATGATACAAAAGATTGTATAAAAGCTATTTCAGATAAAAAAATAACAGACAGACAAAATCAAGAAACAGAAAGCAAAATTACCTTGCTAGAGTTAACGAAAAGAGCCAACAAATCTTCACTACCAAAAGTTGAGATTATTGACTTAAAACAAGAATTGGCAAATGGCAATCGTTCAATGCTAAGTATGGAATTATATAATAGCATTGAAGAAAATTTGAGACAAAAAAGGCAGACCATATTATTTTTAAACAGAAGAGGTTACTCAACATTTATCATGTGTAGAAACTGTGGATATACAGTAAAATGTCCACATTGCAATATTAGCATGACTTATCATAGTTATGAAAGAAAATTAAAATGTCACTATTGTGGACATGAAGAAAATATTGTAACAGTTTGTCCAGAATGTCATAGTGATAAAATTCGATATTTTGGAACAGGTACGCAAAAATTAGAACAAGAAATACATAAGCAGTTTCCAAATGCTTCAACGATTAGAATGGATATTGACATAGTTACAAAAAAGAATTCACATGAAGAAATTTTAAACAAATTTAAAAATGAAAATATAGATATTTTGATTGGAACGCAAATGGTAGTAAAAGGACATCATTTTCCAAATGTAACATTGGTAGGGGTTATTGCAGCAGATAGTTCTTTAAATATTGATGATTATAGAGCAAATGAAAGAACATTCCAGATTTTAACACAAGTGGCAGGAAGAGCAGGTAGGGAAAATCTACCAGGAAAAGTGGTTATTCAAACATATAATCCAGACAATTTTAGTATTATTTGTGCCCAAAAACAAAATTACAATTTATTTTATGAAACAGAAATTGAACTTAGAAAACAGTTGAAATATCCACCTTTTTGCGATATAATATTAATTGGATTGAATAGTTATCAAGAAACAGAAATCAAAAATGTATCTAGCAAAATATATCAATATTTAGAACAACGATTAAACAAGGATGAATTTAAAGTATTAAGACCAATGCCTTGTCCAATAGATAAAATTCAAAATCGATATCGTTGGAGAATTATCATTAAAGGAAATATGACACAAGAGGCAAATAGAATTTTAAATGCTTGTTTAAAAGAAATTTATCAAGAAAACATAAAAGATACAAGAATTTCAATTGATGTTAATCCAAACAATATGAGTTGATGAAAAGTTGAAAAATAATTACAATTTTGGCGTTGTTAAACTTCATTTGAAATTTAATCAACGTACAAAGCGTACGTCTCATAATGCCTAGCCAAAATTTAATTCTTTTCCAACTAGATTTGTATTTTAAGAAAGGAATGAAAGTAAATAATGGCAATCAGAAATCTAAGATATCAAGGAGAGGAAATATTAAAGAAAAAATCAAGAGAAGTTCCAGAAGAAGAAATCGCAAGCAAAAAAATCCAATCTTTAATAGATGATATGATAGAGACCATGCACAAATATAATGGTGTGGGACTAGCAGCAGTTCAAGTAGGGGTATTAAAAAGAATTGTGGTAATTGATTTATATGATGACCATGGACTAATTGTATTAATTAATCCTATTATTATAAAAACAAAAGGAGAACAAGAAGTTGACGAAGGTTGTTTGAGTTTTCCAAATGAATTTGCAAAAGTAATTAGACCAGCAGAAGTCGTTGCAGAATATACAGATAGAGAAGGAAAACGAATGAGAGTAAAGGCAAAAGAATTATTAGCACAAGCTATCTCACATGAACTAGATCATCTAGAAGGAGAATTATTTATCGATAAGATTATTCCAGGAACTTTAGAGTATATTGAGCCAGAAAAAAATTAAGGAGAAAACGGTTGAAAAATAATTACAATTTTGGCGTCATCAAACTTCATTTGAAATTTAATCAACGTGCAAGATGCACGCCTCATTGATTTTCAACTTGTCTGCCTAGCCAAAAGCACAATTCTTTCACAACTAATCTGTGCCTTAAGAAAGGAATGAGAAAAAAATGAAAATTGTATTTATGGGAACACCAGATTTTGCAGAAGAAAGTTTAAAAGCAATCTATGAAGCAGGTCATGAAATTATAGGTGTTGTAACAAATCCAGACAGGCCAAAAGGAAGAGGAATGAAAATGCTTCCAAGTCCTGTTAAAGAGTTTGCTATGGAAAAGAACTTAAAAATTTTTCAACCAGAAAAAGTAAAGAATAATGAAGAATTTATAAACGAATTAAAAGTACTAAAACCTGATGTTATTTGTGTTGTAGCTTATGGAAAGATATTGCCAAAAGAAATTTTAGATATTCCACCATATGGTTGTATTAATGTTCATGCATCATTATTGCCAAAATATAGAGGTGCGGCGCCTGTTCAATGGGCAGTTTTAAATGGAGACAAAACAACTGGTGTGACGACTATGTATATGGATATTGGAATGGATACAGGGGATATGATATTAAAACAAGAGGTAGAGATTGGCGAAGATGAAACAACAGGAGAATTATGGGATAGATTAAAAGAGATTGGTGGAAAATTATTAGTTGAGACATTAAAACAAATTGAAAAAGGAACAGCACCAAGAGAAAAGCAAGGGGAAGATTTTACAGTTGCACCAATGTTATCAAAAGATATGGCTAAAATTGATTGGAATAAAAAAACAGCTGAGGAAATTAAAAATTTGGTTAGAGGCTTAAATCCAATCATGGGAGCATATACGTTTCTAAATGATAAAAAGATAAAATTTTGGAAAGTAGCAGTGGCAGGAAAAAATGAAATATATGCAGAGAATATGGACTTTCTAAGAAATGGTACAGTGATTGTATCTGACCCAAGAGATGGTATATTTATCAAATGCAAGGATGGTATTTTAAAAGTTTTAGAAATACAAGGAGAAAATGCCAAAAGAATGAAAATTCAAGACTATTTAAGAGGAAACCCAATAGAAGAATTTGAGATTTTTGAATAGAGGGATAATATGGATAAAGAAACCAGAGAGAAAATAAAAGAATTTAAAAAGCAAAAGAGATATGATGATATTTTTATAAATTATGGTACAAAAGCATATATAAAAAATACGCCAACTAAATATAGACAAAAAGAATTAAAAAAATTGAAAAAAGAAGGAAGATATTTAGATATATATAACAAATATGGTGAGAAAGAGTATAATAAAGTATTAGTTAAGGCAAGAACACAAGAAATAAAAGAAGCCAAAGGTTCTTTTCAGGCATTTACATGGGAAGCTACACAAAATATAAAAATATTTTTAAAAAAATTGGGAATTAATGTGGCAATTGGTGCTTCTACACTGATGTTAACTATGCCTGTAGTAGTACAATCAACTATAAATAAAAATGCCATAAAATATGAAAAAGAAATAGAAAACTATGATGAGAATATATCAAAATATGCAGAAGAAGTAAAATCATTAAAATTAAATCATTTACAAACCATAATGAAAGTTATGGATGATATGTGGAAAAATATAGCAGGGTATGCCAATCCAGAAAAGGATATTTCAGGATTTCTAGAATTAGACCTGGCAACTGAAGATGGATATGGTGTATGCAGAAACATGGCAAGTGATGTTGCTAAAAAATTAAATAAAATAGATGAAAGATATAATGCAAGAACGATAAATGTAAAAATGGAGCACGGAGACTATCAGATAGCTAATATAGAAAGAAAGGTTATAGAAACTAATGAAACTGTGGAACAAGAAAATGAACAACAAGGAAGTAATATATTGGAGAATTTAGCCGGAAACCATATGGTTACATTAGTAGATATTCCAGATAGAGATATCACATTAGTTGCTGACCCCACCAATCCTGGATTAGGCATATATGAAAATGGAGAAATTAAAATGTTTAATACAGATGAAAAATGGGAAGGAAAAGAAATCTCTACAATGTTATTAAATGGATATGAAGGTTTAGAAATGGGTGGAACATATGTGAATAGTTTTCATTTAAAATCTAAATATTCTGAGGCAAAAAAAGAATTTGGACTAGAAAAGCAAAACGAAGCTTTAAACTATGTGAGAAGTCTAGAAAAACAAAATAGTGAAAAAAGTAAAGAAGAAAAATTTAGAGAATCTTTGGCAGTAGCAAGCAATCAAAGTGAAAATATAAGAAGAGATGAACAAAATCAAGATAGACAAATAAATGCACAAGAAAAAGAGACTGTAAATGAACTGTAACGAATAATTTCTTAAAAAAAAGTAAATATTATGAAAATGGTTGTAAAATTGGTAAAAAATTGATATACTTATATAGAATTTTAAGTATATCTTTTTTCTTGGTAAAGAAAAAAGATAATGTTGCACAGAAAAAAGATAGGAGGAAAGTTTATGGAAGAGGAAAACAAAAACGTAGAAAATGGGGAAGTTGTAGAATTAGATGAAGAAATAAAAACAGAAAATGAAGGCATACAAATTTCAAGTGATGTTGTAGCAGTTATAGCAGGTGTTGCTGTTTCAGAAGTACAAGGTGTATCTGGAATGTCTGGAGGATTTGCTGGAGGAATTACAGAAGTATTAAGTGGAAAGAAAAACTTGGCAAAAGGAATTAAGGTGGAAATTGACGAAAACACAGCTAAAATCGATGTGAATATTATTGTAGAATATGGTTCGAGAATTCCAGATGTTGCATTTGAAATACAAAATAGAGTAAAAAAATCAGTTGAAAATATGACTGGATTAAAAGTAGAAGAAGTAAATGTACATGTTCAAGGAGTTAACACAGATGTAGTTATGGAAGAAAAAAATATGGAAAATACAGAAAATGAAGAAAATGGTAGTGAGCAAAATTAAATATAATAAATAAAATATAAAAGGAGAATGAATGAAATGAAAATTTTAGAAAAAGTTACATTAATTATATATTCTTATGTTATGTTGATAGTATCAATCTTAGCATGTTTATTAGTATTTGGATGGTTAGATATAGAGTTAGTAGGTGAAATTATAAGCGGTACCATTGTAAGTGATGTATGGAGCAAAATTATACTAGGTGTTAGTGTCGTATTTATATTACTTTCAATAAAATGTATATTTTTTGATTCAACATCAAAAGAACAAATTAAAGAAAGACAAGGTGTTTTGTTAGAAAATGAAAGCGGAAAATTAATGATTTCTAAAGAAACAATTGAAAATCTAGTAAATTCAGTAGCCAAAGGATTTGAAAGTACAGAAGATGTGACAACAAGAGTAGAATTAGATAAAGAAAATAATGTAAAAGTCTATGCCAATTTGGTTGTGAGTTCAGAAGCAGTAATTAAAGATTTATCTGCTAAACTTCAAACAAGTATTAAGGATAAAATAAAAAAAGCAACAGACTTAGAAGTAAATGAAGTAAATATAACAGTTAAAAAAGTTGCTGATAAACAACAAGAAGCATAAAAAGTATTATGTTTGAAGTGAAGAAAGGTTGTGGAATTATGAACAATTTTAAAGATTTTTGGAATCAATTCAAAGGTGCTATTATTGGTGTCATATTAGCAATTTTAATATTAATAACAGGGTTGGATAAACTAATTTTAGCAATTGTGGTATTATTTTTAGGTGCTTTTGTAGGTAATTATGTACAAAGAAATAAAGAAGATGTAAAAACAAAACTAAAAAATTTTATCGATAAAATGTAATATTGAAGGAAAAGGTTGAAAACATAACTATAATTTTGGCCGTACGTGTTAGATTTCATTCTTTTCTAACCAGATTTGCGACTTAAGAAAGGAATAATATAAAAGATGAATAGAACAGCAATTAGAGAAAAAGCTTTTCAATTAATATATAGTTTAGAAATACAAAAATGTGATAATCTAAATGAACAGATTGAATTGTATTATGAAAGCGAAAATATAGAAAATGTGGAAGCAAAAGAATATATAGAAGATGCAATTTGGGGAATAGATAAAAATCAAAAAGAAATTATAGGATTGATAGAAGAAAATTTAAAATCTGATTGGAAAATTGATAGAATTTCTAAAATTGATTTATCTATATTAAAACTTGCTATTTATGAAATAAAATTCAAAGAAATACCATTTAAAGTAGTAATAAATGAAGCTGTAGAATTGGCTAAAAAATATGGTGAAGATTCATCAAAAAACTTTGTTAATGGAATACTAGCAAGTATTGTAAATAAATAACTTAGAAAGGGATATTTTAAAGAAGTAGCATTCAATAAAAGTATCCCTAGTTTAGATATAAAGGAAGTAGTATATGAAATATGCAGAAATGGCAATAAGTGTTACAGATTTAAATAAATATATAAAAAATAAGATTGCAGAGGACGAATATTTAAATAATATTTTAATTAAAGGTGAAATATCTAATTTTAAACATCATTATACAGGTCATTTGTATTTCACTTTAAAAGATGAAAACTCTTTAATTAAGTGTATTATGTTTAAATCTTATGCACAAAAATTAAATTTTGAACCTAAAGATGGTATGAAAGTATATATATTAGGGACTGTATCTGTTTTTGAAAGAGATGGCGTTTATCAAATCTATGCAAAAGTGATGGAAGAAGATGGATTAGGAGATTTATATACTAGATATCAAAAATTAAAAAAAGAGTTGGAAGAAAAAGGATTATTTGATGAAAGACATAAGCAAAAAATTCCAATGATGCCTAAAGTAATAGGTGTATTAACCTCTCAAACTGGTTCTGTTATTAGAGATATTATCAATGTATCTACTAGAAGAAATCCAAATGTATATATCAGACTTTTACCAGTGCCTGTTCAAGGAGAAGGGGCAGCTGAAAAAATCGCTTATGGAATTGATTTTATGAACAAAAATCAATTAGCAGATGTATTGATTCTAGCTAGAGGAGGAGGTTCACTAGAAGATTTATGGCCATTTAATGAAGAAGTTGTAGCCAATAGTATATACCAATCTAAGATTCCAATCATATCAGCAGTAGGACATGAAACAGATTTTTCGATATCTGATTTTGTTGCGGATCTAAGAGCACCTACACCTTCGGCGGCTGCAGAACTTGCTGTACCAGATATTTATGAGGTGAAGCAAAAAATTAATACGTATCAAAATCGATTAAAAATGGCATTAACAAGAAAATTAGAGATTATGAAATTAAGATATGATAAATGTATGTCTAGTTCTGTATTTAAAGAACCAACAAGAAGAATCAATGAAAATTATATAAAAATAGATACATATGTAAAACAATTAGAAAATTTGATAAATAAAATAAAAGAAAAAAATAAAAATAGATACATAGAATTAGTATCTAAATTAGATACGTTAAGTCCATTAAAAACATTATTAAGAGGATATTCAATTATTGAAAAAGACGGAAAAGTTATAAAAAGTGTATCAGAATTAGAAGTAGAAGATGATATTTCTATTCGATTACATGATGGAAAGAAGAAAGCAAAGATTATTTAAAAAGAAAAAGGTTCAAACTTGTCATATATGGAAAAAAACATATGGAGTCAAGATGAAAATCGATTTTTTATAAAAAGTTTGTATTATTTTTCTTATACATTATTTTATTAATACAAATATAGAGTCAAAAGTAATGTAAATACAATTTAAAGGAATAAAAAAATGAATAAAAGTTTTGAAGAGCAAATAACAGAATTAGAGAAAATTATTAATGAATTAGAAAACGGAAATTTAAATTTAGATGATTCTGTAGTAAAATTTGAAGAAGGAATGAAAATTTCAAAAGAATGTAGTAAAATGTTAGAAAATGCAGAAAAGAAAATAACAATACTGTTAAATGGTGAAAATGGAGAAATAAAAGAAGAAAATTTTACTGCTAATTAGTTAAAAATGTGAGGGGGATTATTCAAAAGAATGAATGGATTTATGGAATTTATTCAAAATAAATATATATATGTACCATTTTTATTATGGTTTTTTATACAATTATTTAAATTATTGTATGATTTAGTAAAAACAAAAAAATTTAATTTCAAAAGAATTTTAGGTGCTGGTGGGATGCCAAGTTCTCATTCAGCAGTTGTGACAAGTTTAGCAACACTAATTGGAAAATATGAAGGTGTTGATTCTGCTATATTTGCATTATCTTTTATCGTAGCATTTGTTGTTATGTATGATGCTTGTGGGGTTAGAAGAGCAGCAGGTAAACAAGCCGCTTTATTAAATAAATTAGTGGAAACGCCAGGGCTTACGGGTGTACAAGTATCGGAAAAATTGGTAGAAGTTTTAGGACATACGCCTTTTCAAGTGCTTGTTGGGGCTTTAATAGGATTGGTTGCTGGATTAATTGTGTAGAATAATAAAGTATAGGACGTGAAAATGATGGAAATAGAAGAAAGAATAAAAGAATTATTTGAAAGTGGAAAAATTAAGCCGTATCAGATAGCAAAGGAATTACAAATCGATACCAAAGATGTAAGAAAATATTTAAGAGAAATGGCGGAAGAAGGGAAAATTGATAATAGTGGAACAGTAAAAAGAATACAAAAGCGACAAGAAGAAGTAGAAAAATTATTGAAAGATGATAAACGAGCAAAAGAAATAGCTAAAATATTAGATGTATCTACATACACTATAAGAGAGGATATAAAACATTTAAAGGCAAGAGGTAAGGTTCAAAGTATACAAGAAGAAAATACACATAAGAAGAGTGAGCAAGAGGAAAGTAAAGAAGAAAGTAATCAAAATAGAATAATAGAATTATATGAAGCAGATAAAACGCAAAAAGAGATTGCAGAGATATTAGGAATAAGTATTAATAAACTTAAAAAAACTTTAGAAAACTTATTAGCAGAAGGAAAAATTGAAAGTAAACATGAAATAAGAAAGAAGCAAATTCGAACTTTATGTGAAGCAGGAAAAACACAAGAAAAAATTGCAGAAATATTAAAAATATCACCAACAACGGTAAGCAGATATGTGAGGGAATTAAAAGCAGAAGGACTTGATATAAAAAAGCAGCAAAGAAGTAAAAAGAAACGAAAACAGAGAAAAGAAAAAATAATAAGAAAAGAAAAAGCGAGAGAGTATATGAAACAATGTAGGGAAAAATTAAAAGAAGGTACTTTAAAAGAAGAAGAATTAGCAGATATGAAAGAAGCAGTCAGATTGGTAAATACGTATAACCATGCAATTGTTTATGCAAATGCATGTATTCGATTTGGTAAACTTCAAGAAGCAATTGATATGCTAACTATTTGTAGTATGGATAATAATGGAGAATATACAAAGGAGACAAAAGAGAAATTACTAACAGCAATAAGTCAAATAGAAAATGTAATAAGAAAAAGAGAAGCAACTAGCATGTTAAATAATGGAAAGGGGGTATTAGAAACAGCAAAACAAACAGGAATATCAGTAGAAAAAATTTTAAATTTGCAAGAACGATTAAAATCAAAAGGTGAGAAAAATCCTCCTATACCAAAAGAAAGAGGAGAGTAAAAAAATTAAGGTTATCCCAGAAAGGAATGTGAAAAAAATGACAGATATTGAAATTGCAAGAAATACAAAATTAGATAATATTGTAGATGTAGCAAAAAAAGTCGATGTAGAAGAAGAGGATTTAGAATTATATGGAAAATATAAAGCAAAATTTTCTTCAGAATTATATGAAAAAGTAAAGGATAGAAAAAATGGAAAATTAATTTTAGTAACAGCCATTAGTCCAACACCATTAGGAGAAGGAAAAACAACCATGTCTATTGCAATTGCTGATGGATTAAGAAAAATTAACAAAAAATCTATTTTAGCATTAAGAGAACCATCTCTAGGACCTGTATTTGGAATTAAAGGTGGTGCAACAGGTGGAGGACATGTACAAGTTGCTCCAATGGAAGATATCAATTTACATTTTACAGGAGACATTCATGCTATCACAGCTGCTAACAATCTATTAGCAAGCTTAATAGATAACCATATCTATTTTGGAAATGAATTAAAATTTAAAGAAGTGGTTTGGAAAAGATGTGTAGACCTAAATGATAGACAATTAAGAGTGGTAGAAACTGGACTTTCAGGAGAAAACAAAATTGTTCCAAGAAGAGATAAATTTGATATAACAGTAGCTTCTGAAATTATGGCAGTATTATGCTTGTCAGAAAATATCAAAGATTTAAAAGAAAAACTAGGAAACATCTTAATTGGATATAATGAAGAAGATAAGCCAATTTATGCAAAAGACCTAAATGCACAAGGAGCAATGGCAGTCTTATTAAAAGATGCAATTAAACCAAATTTAGTACAAACATTAGAACATACACCAGCTATTATCCACGGAGGACCATTTGCAAATATTGCACATGGATGTAACAGTATTGCTGCAACAAAATTAGCATTAAAATTAGCAGACTATACAGTTACAGAAGCAGGATTTGGAGCAGATTTAGGAGCAGAAAAATTCTTAGATATAAAATGTAGAAAAGCAGGAATTAAACCAGATGCAGTGGTTATAGTAGCAACTATCAAAGCATTGAAATACCATGGCGGAATTGAAAAAGACAAAATTCAAGAAGAAAATATAGAAGGTCTTGAAAAAGGAATGGATAACCTATTTAGACATGTATCTAATATCAAAGACAAATTCGGATTAAATGTCATTGTAGCCATTAATAGATTTAATTCTGATACAGAAGCAGAAATTGAGTGCTTAAGAAAACATCTAGAAGAAAAAGGTGTAGAATTAAGTTTAGTAGAAGGTTGGGCAAAAGGTGGAGAAGGTGCTATCGACATTGCTCAAAAATTAGTAAACTTAACAGAAAAAGAAGAAAACTTCCAATATATGTATGAACTAAATGAAGGAATTAAAGAAAAAATAGAAAAAGTAGCAACAAAGATTTATGGAGCAAAAGGTGTTGTATTTGAAGAAAAGGCACAAAAAGAAATGGAAAGAATTGAAAAATTAGGATATGCAAATCTTCCAGTATGTATTGCAAAAACACAATATTCTTTCTCAGATGACCCTAAAAATCTAGAGTGTAAAGATGAGTATAATATAACGATAAGAGATTTAGAATTAAAAACTGGTGCAGGCTTTATTGTAGCATTAGCTGGAAAAATTATGACAATGCCAGGATTACCTAGAGTGCCAGCGGCAGAAAGTATTGATATAGATGAAAATGGAGAAATAGTAGGGATTTTTTAGAGAAGTTCGGTTGAACTTCTTATTTTTTGCACAGAAGGAAAATATATGATATATTTATGGGGAAAGGAAGTGATGAAAAATGAAACTTTTATTTATTAGTGTACCTGCCTATACAGATGAAGATTTTATAAATGGAAGAATAAATGAAAAATAAAATGAATCGAGGAGAAAAAGATGAACATTGAAACAGAAAATGATGAAATAAAACCAGAATTAAAGGAATATATTGAAAAAGAAATTTTTCCATTATATGATAGAAATGAAAAAGCACATGGAATTGAGCATATTCATACAGTTATTAACAGAAGTCTAAAGATTGCTAAAGGATATGATGTAAACAAAAATATTGTATATACGGTTGCATCCTATCATGATTTAGGACATTATATGGACCCCAAAATACACGAAAAATTATCAGCAGAAATCTTTATGAAAGACGAAAAAATAAAGAGGTGGTTTACAGAAGAGGAAATCCAAATTATAAAAGAGGCTATTGAAGACCATCGAGCATCCAGCAATCATGAGCCTAGAAGTATCTATGGAAAAATTGTTAGCACAGCGGATAGAACCATAAAAAGTATAGATGTTTGTATAAAAAGAACATATATGTATGGTAAAAAGAATCATCCAGAGTTGACAACGAAAGAAGAACAAATCAATAGAGTTTATGAACACTTAAATGACAAATATGGGAAAAATGGATATGCCAAAACATATCTATATGATGAAGAATTTGAAATTGCAAAAGCAAAATTTGTAGAAGCATTACAAGATAAAGAAACTTTTCTAAAGCGAATAGAAAATGTAATTAGGAATATGGAGGAAGAATAGACTAATTTTTTCAAGTCTATGCTGTATAGAAAAAGAACAATATAATTAAAAATATATTGCAAAATTATTACAATATGATTAAATCTTTATAACAAATATGAAACATATCTTGACCATTTTGCAAGAACATATTATCATAAATATGACGAAATGTGTGCAAAGGAGAAAAAGGGTATGAAGAATTTTAGGAGAAAACAAAAGTTAAAAGTTATCTTGTCAGTAATTGTTATTTTAACAATGTTAGTTGTTAATTTAAATGTATATGTTAGTGATGCATATACAGTAAGTACAAGTACAAAGGAATTAAATGTAGAAAAGATCTCAAATCCTAATGCGGGAGAAGGAGAAGCAGATGGACTAGTAGACGGTGGAGATCGTGAGACAAGTTATTCTTGGGCGATGGCAGCGAGAGGACAATATTTATATATAGGAACGAATAGAAATGTTATTGGAAATGTGGCAAATGCTTTTGTTACCGCAATGACTTCAGCAGGTATAACAGAAGATGTTGCATGGGGATTAATCAATTCAATGACAAATAATGAAATTCCAAGACCTACTACACAAGATGGTGGAGAAATTTTTAAATGTGATATGGTAACTGGAGAAATAGAGAAAATCTACACAGCAGAAGCGGGTGTAGCATTCAGAATGGCAACAGAATTTGAAGGAAACTTATATTTTGCTTCATATTCATCTACTGCTGGAGCAGACAATTATATATATAAAATTGACGAAAATGATGATATGACGATTGCCTTTACATCTTCAAATGGAACCAGTTTAAGAGCATCTTGTGTTTATGACAATTCATTATTATTCGGAGGTGTAGATGCAAGAATAGAACTTGCAGAAGGTGATGAGAATTGTCAAAAATTAGCAATCCTAAAAAAGGATGCAAATGATGATACAAAATGGGATAGAATTGCAGATTATAAAGATTTTAAAGATTATGCTACAGATACAGCTGTATTTAATAGTGTAGCAAGCCCAATATGGGATATGTGTACATATAATGGATATGTATATGCAACAATTCCAAATACAGTTGGTGTTGTTATGTTTAGAGGACATCCAGCAGAAGGTGATGAACCAGCAAATGAATATGGATGGTATTGGGAAGAAGTTATTGGAAAAAATAATGGTATAAATAATATAGGATTAGCAGATAGTCCTGATGGATATGCAGGAGCAGACGAAGCTGGATTACTTTCAACTTCAGGAACACCAATAGTATTTAATGGAAAATTATATTTATTTGACTTTGATAATACAATTATGGCAGAAGTTGCAGCTTTAACAGGATTAGTATCAGAACTTGCACAACAAGATGTAAAACCAAGTGACTATTTAAAAACGATGTACACGACATTACAGCATCCACAAAGATTATGGTGTTATGATGAAGAAACAGGAAAATTCAATGAAGTTGAAGGATATTCTCAATACATGCAAGATAATTGTATAGAATATATATGGAGAGCAGATGTTTATCATGATGAATTATTTATCACAACAATGGATTCAGCAGTTATTTATAATTATATAACAAATCTTAAAGGAACCTATTTTGTAGACTTAACAGAAGAAGAAATAGATGATTTAAATGGAAAAATAGATGAGTTACTATCTATGATTGATACAGTTGGCGGTATGATTGAAGGAAGTGCAGAAATAAAAGAAATGCTTGTAAGTCTTCAAGGAATGCTTGAAGAATATAAAACAGTAGCAGATGATAGTAAATTATTTTATGACTTTGTTATAAAATATGAAAATGAAATTAATCAAATGGCAGATTTCGGAACAGAACATAGTGATTTGCTAGAAATGGCAGGAACAGAATTCCAAGACTTATATAATAGTGTGGATTGGGAAGGCTTAAGAATGTATTCTTACATTGCAAAAACCATAGATAATGACACATGGGGATTTGACCTTTTAAAATCAGCAGATGGAGAAAATTTTGAACTAGTTACAGACAGCGGATTTAATGATAGATATAATTATGGTGGAAGATCAATTATGGCAACTGATTACGGACTATTTGTAGGAACAGCAAATCCATTCTATGGAACACAATTATGGAAAATAACTGATGGAACAGAAGAAATTCCAGATCCAGACCCAGAAAATCCAGATCCAGAAAATCCAGATCCTGAAAACCCAGATCCAGAGAATCCAGATCCTGAAAACCCAGACCCAGAAAACCCAGACCCAGAGAATCCAGATCCAGAGAATCCAGATCCTGAAAACCCAGACCCAGAGAATCCAGATCCAGAAAACCCAGACCCAGAGAACCCAGATCCAGAAAATCCAGATCCAGAAAACCCAGACCCAGAGAATCCAGATCCTGAAAACCCAGACCCAGAGAACCCAGACCCAGAGAACCCAGATCCAGAAAATCCAGATCCAGAAAACCCAGACCCAGAGAATCCGGATCCAGAAAATCCAGATCCAGAAAACCCAGACCCAGAGAATCCGGATCCAGAAAATCCAGGAACAGAAGATCCAGACCCTGAAAATCCAAATGATGACCCAATACAAGATCAATGGCAAGATCAATTAGAAGATCCAGATCAATTAATAAATGGTTTAGATGATTTAAATAATAACTTAAATTTAAATAATGGACAAACATCTACAAGTGGAAATCAACAATATTCATCACTTGCTCAAACAAAATTACCAGCTGCAGGAAATAATCATTTATTCATAGGTATAGGTATTGGAACAATTGGAATTGTATTAGTATCAGCTTACAAATTCTTAAGATACAGAAATATTGATAAACATTAAAATAATAAAAAGAAAATACTAAGTGCTAAAAAATGGCAACTTAGTATTTTTTTGTACAGAATATAATAAAATTTGTTTTTTTATAAAACAGCACTTAATATTAAAATACCAATATTATCATTATAAATCTCATTAAACTGTGAAATTGGAAGAGGATTTTCTCCAATACCAGCTTCAATCGTATATCCAGGGCGATTATAATTTTGAATAAACCAATCTTTGTATCCTGCAAAACTAGAATTATAAGGTGTTTCAGCAAGCCTATAACCACTAGCTTCGGCTAATTTTTGACCAATTTCTAAACTGTTTGGTGGATTAAAATTTTGGAACTGCCAATAAATTTCTTGCCCTTGGGTATGATAGGCAAGAACTAGTTTGAAATCATGCATTAAAGTAAAATTATAAATGGCTAAAGATTCAGGTTCTGTTAAAGGACCAAAACCAACAAAATCACGGGGGGCAGGATGATTAAATCCTTGTGTATATTTGATTTCTTTAGCTTGTTCCCAACCAGCTGGGAATTGTAAGTTTAAATCCACACCTGTGGATTTTAAAATATACCAACCATAAAGAAAAATTAATAAAATGCAGTAATCATCTATATTACAGAGTATTTCAAATTAGTTGAAGTATTCTGTATTTTTTATTGTAAAA
>CALXJS010000012.1 GCA_944388685.1 uncultured Clostridia bacterium
ATTTACAAGAGCCTAAAATACTAGAACAGACGTACTATATGAATTGGGTAAAAATTGGGTAAAATCTTCTCAAAAAATGCCCTAAAAATGCACAAATGTTCTATAAATAAAAACTCTTGTAAATACTGAAATACCAACAAAAACTCTAATTTTCACAAACTTACAAAAAGTGGTCAGGTCTCGCTCATAACCCGAAGGCCATAAGTTCCAGCCCTATCCCCGCAACCAAAGATTCAACTAGAATTACAAAAAATCGTAGACTCTTATTGACTTTAGCGTTAACCTGAGAGATCTCAATATGAACAACTTAAGAAAAAGGCGATGTAACTATTTTTAATAAGTACATATTTTTTAGTTTTTTATTAAAATTATTAAAAAAAGACTGCAATAATCTTAATGTCGATATACTTAAATTTAAAAACTTGTTTGAAATTTGTTCTATATTTATTACTTGGTCTCCACTTTCTTAAATTACTTTTTCTCCTTTGTGTCAAATAACTTGAAACAACACACAAAAGCAAAAAAAAGAACAATAAAAAGCATAAAAAAATAAAGAAAAATAAAAAGAACGAAAACATGAATAAAAATCCAATTGTGAAAAAATAAACCAATAGAAACGAACTTAAAGTACAATAAAAAAGAGTGTTATAGCGATATTTCTAAAGGAATAACACTCCTTAAAATGCAGTAATACTACATGATAAAAACTAAATTTGCTCACCATTTTTCAAAATAAATATAGGATGATAAGTGCTATTCGTTTTAGAAGCAATTAATTCTAACTCTTTTTGAGTAAAACTTTCTCTTTTCATTTTTCCATGAAAATTCTGAGGACTATTTCCAGTTAAACGTGCCAATTGAGAAACACTCAAATTAGATTTAACACATAAAATTTTTATTTTTTCTGATAAACTCATTATATTCCTCCATTTACCATTTTTACTTAATTATAAACTATAAAATTTACAATGTCAATTAATAAATTTATATAAATAAAAATTAGAAAAATTTTTATCAATGACTATCATCAGTCATTATCTAAAACAGAAAGTCGTCAATCATTTTTTTAAAGAAATCCATTGACAGGAAGTTTGATAAATAATATAATATAAACTGAAAAATATAAAACATCAGCTCTAGAGCTGATAAAAGGAGCAAATATGATTAAAGCAATTAGTTTATTTTCGGGAGCAGGAGGATTAGATATAGGGTCAACAATGGCAGGTGTAGAGGTAATGTTTTCAACAGATGTTGATTCAGATTGTATTAGGACTTTGAAAAAGAATAAAAAATGGAATAAAGGAAAGATTTTAGAAGGAGACTTATTTAAAATTAAGAGTTCTGAAATAATAGATGCATGTAAAAATGAGAAATATGATAAATTTATAATAATAGGAGGAGCCCCTTGTCAGCCATTTTCTAAAAATGGCTATTGGGTAGGAAATCAAACGAGAAGAGGGATAAACGATCCTAGGGCAAAATTGGTTAATGAATATTTGAGAGTAGTTAGTGACTTAAAGCCAGATGGATTTGTATTTGAAAATGTAGAAAGTTTATTACATCCTACCAATAAAGTTATTATAGATGAATTTATAGATATTATTAAAGAAGAAGGATATGAATATAAAATTATTAAGGCCTGTGCATTAAATTATGGTGTTCCACAAAATAGAAAAAGATTATTTATCATAGGAACAAAAGGAACTTTTAAAGCAGATGAACCCAAAAAAACGCATGGGTCTGAAAAAGAAATAGAACAGGATAAAACTTTAAAACCATATACTACAGTGGGAGAATTTATAAATAAATATAATAAGAAAGAATTTTTTGAGCCAGAGGAAGTGGTAGAGGGAAGATATGCTGATGATTTAAAAGAAGTACCACCAGGAATGAATTATAAAGCTTTGACAGCATGGGCAGGTTATCCAAATCCTAAATTTGTAGCAGATAAGAAATTCTGGAACTTTTTATTAAAACTATCTCCTGATAGGTATTCTTGGACCATTACTGCACAACCAGGACCATGGATAGGACCATTTCATTGGGAATCAAGAAGATTAAGAGTACCTGAAATTGCTGCAATTCAGACTTTTCCAGAGGATTATCAATTTGAAGGAAATAGAAGTTCAATACAGAAACAAATAGGAAATGCAGTACCATGTTTAATGGCAAAAGCAATGGTAGGATTTTTAAAAGATAGTTTAGAATAGTAGGAGAAGATTTATGATAAATGTATTAAGTATTTTTTCAGGTGGAGGAGGAATCGATTTAGGATTTAAAAAAGCAGGTTTTCATATAGCTTATGCAACAGATAATTGGCCAATAGCTTGTGAAACATTGAAAAAGAATAATAAATCCACCATCGTAGAATGTAAAGATATAAGAGATGTTAAATATGATGATATAAAAAAGTTACTAAAGAATAAAGAAATTGATGTGTTAGTAGGAGGTCCTCCTTGCCCAGCATATTCAAAATCAAGGTTTTATTTAAAAAACAAAAAAAGAGCATTAGAAGATGAAAACGCATATACATTGTATAATTATTTTAGAATTTTAGAAGAAGTAAATCCAAAAGTTTTCTTTTTTGAAAATGTATTTGGTTTTGTATATAAGCCACATGAGGCAGCATTTAATTTATTAAAGGATGAAGCAAAAAGATTAGAATATGAAATATCTTACAAAGTAGTAAATTGTGCTGATTATGGAGTCCCACAAATCCGACAGCGTTTTATTTGTGTAGGTGTAAAGAAGGGGGTAGGAGAAAAATTTATTTTTCCTGAACCAAAATATTGTGATCCATTAAAGATGGAAAAAGGCAGTAAAAAGAAAAAATGGGTTACTTGTGGAGAAGCAATTGGAGATTTAGACTATGATTTACCAGAGGATAAAGATATGCAGGCTGGTTCAAAGCATAAAGATTTATTAAAACTTGTACCACCAGGAGATAATTATTTGTTTTTTACAAAAGAAAGAGGGTATCCAAATCCAATATTTAAATGGAGATCTAGATATTGGTCTTTTTTATTGAAACTTTCTCCAGAAAAACCTTCTTGGACAATTCAAGCTAGTCAATCTAATAATATGGGACCATTTCATTGGAAAAACAGATTTTTAAGAATAGAAGAAATAAAAAGAATTCAAACATTTGATGATAATTATGAAATTCTAGGAACGTATAAAGAACAGTGGAGGCAGATAGGAAATGCGGTTCCTCCACTAGTAGCTAAAACCATAGCAAAGGAAATTAAAAAACAATATTTTAATACATAGATTTACAGAAAAAAGTATTTATGATATACTCCTTATAATATGAATGAAAATAAGGAGTATTTGTTATGGGTGAATATTATCAATTAGGAATGCATGGAGAAAAATATTATGGAGAAGATCCAGCAGGACCTACAAAAGAAAGAATTAAAGAGATTATACACGAATCATTAAATTTAAATAATTATAGATTTGAATGGATACAATCTCAACAACAACCATATATGGGATGGTTACTAGATTCAGAAAATAAAATAACCATTTTAGATATATATTGTTGGAGAATTTCAAATGGAGGAAGAGGAAGAGAAAGCGAAAAAAGGATACAAATAGGATCAAACTGTAATAATGAAGCTTTTAATAGATTTTCAACAAGTGCAAGGAAAACCTTATTATTAGGTATATATGAAAATACACCTGGAGCACCTATTATTGTTGCATGGAATGCATGGGAAAATAGAAATCATGGTGCATCAAAATCATGCTTTGCACAGATAGAAGATTTTCAAGAAGCCTTTAATAATGGATTATATAAGGGAATAGATAGTAGCAGTAATTATTATTTTGTGTTTACAAAGGAGAATTTTACAAGTTATATAGAAAAAGTTCCTAGCGAAATTATGAGAGTAGAAAACTATAATAAGGAAGATTTTAATAAAGAAGTATTTATTGGAGAAGGAGAATACAACAAAATAATTGATTTATTGGAGAGAAAGAAGAATATAATTTTACAAGGACCTCCAGGAGTTGGAAAAACATTTATGGCAAAACGACTTGTATATTCCATCATTGGAAAAAAAGATGAACGTAGAATTTTAAATATCCAGTTTCATCAAAGTTATTCATATGAGGATTTTATTGAAGGATATCGCCCAAAAGAAGAAGGTGGATTTAAAATAGAGAAAGGTTCTTTTACTAAATTTTGTGAAATGGCTGAAAACGATCCTGAAAATTCATATTATTGTATAATAGATGAAATCAATAGAGGAAATATAAGCAAAATTTTTGGGGAATTACTAATGTTAATTGAGTCAGATAAAAGAGGTGAGGAACTATTATTAGCTTATTCTAAAACCTTATTTTCAGTACCTAAAAATGTGTATATTATAGGAATGATGAATACAGCAGATAGAAGTTTAGCATTAATAGATTATGCATTGAGAAGTCGATTTGCTTTTTATACTGTAAAACCAGATTTCGATAATAGTAATTTCCAAGAATATATCCATCAACTTGAAAATGAGAAAATTACAAAATTAGTTAATAAGGTAAAAGAGTTGAATAGAGATATAAAAGAAGATCCGAGTCTAGGGGAAGGATTTTATATAGGATATAGATATTTTTGTAATTTACGTCGAGTGGAAAATCTACAAATCAAATCAATAGTAGAATATGATTTAATACCATTGATAGAAGAATATTGGTATGAAAACGAAGAAAAGTCTAATTATTGGAAAGCGTCTCTAAGAGAGGTAGTAAGTGATGATTAAAAATGTAAAAAATATTTATTGGATGATGGTATATGCTTTCAGAGGAATAGAAAAAAAGGGAATAAAATCACTAAGTACAGAAACATTTGATTCAATGTATGATTTATTTTGTGAACTATTTAATATTTGTTTGGCAGAACAAATAAAAAAGGGATTTAGAAATGAGTATGTTATGGTAAGAGAAAGAACATCTACCATAAGAGGAAAACTTAACATTGATGAAACGATTAAATCAAATCTGATAAATACAACTAGAGTAATCTGCGAACATGATGAATTTTCAATAAATACATATATGAATAAAATAATAAAGAGTACGGCTATTCTCTTAATTAATAGTAACAAAATTAAAGATGTCCGAAAAAAGGAAAAATTAAAGAAAACCATTAGATATCTAGGAGACATTGAAACAATAGATATCAAGAGAATCCAATGGAATTTAATAAAGTTTAGTAGAAATAATATATCTTATCGCGTATTAATAAATTTGTGCCACTTAATCATTAGTGGCACAATATTAACTCAAAACGAGGGTAAAATTGTTTTGGCTGATTTTTTGGATGACCAAAGTATGCACAGATTATATGAAAAATTCATTTTAGAATACTATAAATTTCATTTTCCACAATTAAAACCAGCAGTTAGACATATTAATTGGAATGTAGAAGGTGAAGAAGAAAGTCTAGCATTATTACCTGAAATGATTACAGATATTACACTGCAATATGAAGATAAAATGTTAATAATTGATGCCAAGTATTATTCTAACATATTTCAAAGGAATTTTATAAGTGATAGAGAAAAGTTTAAATCTGCTAATTTATATCAAATTTTTACATACGTAAAAAATGCAGATGTTGAGCAAACAGGAAATGTAAAAGGAATGCTTTTATATGCAAAGACAGATGAAGATTTTATAAAACCTGCAAAATATAACATGGGTAATAATCAAATTATTATTGATACATTAAATCTAGATGAAGATTTTGAAAAAATAAAATACAAATTAAATGAAATTGTAGAAGAGGTATTAATAAAGTGGTAGACAAAAAATATTTTTAAACATTAAAAGTTATTTTAGAATAGTTTTAACAATAATCGGATAAATAGCACAATCAAAAAATCTGTTTCACATGATGGATACAAGGCACATTATTTTGAACAAAAATTTCAATTACATCAACACGAACATAAAGATGATTAAGATGATATTTATACAAATAATATTGACAAGCTTTAAATAAGTGGTTTTGCTTATATGTATTTACTGCATCAATAGGAGTACCATATTTTAAGCTTGTTCTTGTTTTTACTTCTATAAAAACAAGTTCATTACTAGAAGTATCTTTAGCAATAATATCAATTTCACCTTGATAGCAAGAAAAGTTTCTTTCAATAATAATATAGTTGTGTTTTATTAGATAATTACAAGCAAAATTTTCGCCGAATTTTCCAGTTAATTGTTTAAAATACATATATAACCACCTGCCACCTTTCTGATATACCCTTCTAATTCAAGAGAAAATAAAGCACTTGAGACTTCTGAGACAGACTTAGAAGTCTTTTTACAAATTTCGTTAATAGAAATGGGGTTCAATGAAATTAGTTCATAAATCTCTTTGAATTTTGTGTGATTTAGTGTTTTCTTTTTTAATAAAAGTGAATCCATTTTTTCAGGAATAGAAAAATCAGGAGAAAGAATAGAGGGATTAGCATCAAGATTTTGATAATGAAAGGTATGCATTTCTAGTTCAGAGCAATAAGTAACAGAATTGCTAAAATTTTGAAAAAGGCTACATTTAGAATTAAGTTCAGACAAATCTACTTTTTGTATTTTCTTGTATTTCTTAGATTGTTTTTTTAAAGAAGTCAACTCATGGAAAATATCTTCTACACAAGTTATTAAAATGGCACCATTTTTTAATAATAGATTTGTTCCAACACCGTGAGCATTCCAAATTTCGTGTGGTAAAGTAAATACTTTTTTATGTTGTGAAAGTGCCAGTTTTGCAGTGACACTTGTACCACTTCTAAATGCTGCTTCGATGACCAAAGTTCCTAAAGACAACCCGCTAACTATACGATTTCTTTCTAAAAAATATTTTGATTGACATTTTGTGTCTGGTGGATATTCACTAATAATTAATCCATCATTATCTAATATTTTTTTATATAGTTTTATATTTTCTTCAGGAAAAATATGATGAAAACCATTTCCAAGAACAGCTATTGTTTTTCCTGGCTGGTTATAAGAATATAGATGGGCAATTGTGTCAATACCGTTTAGCCAATCCACTCACAATAGTGATACCATATTGTGACAATTCGTATGAAAATTTCTGAGTCAATAGTCTGCCATTTTTTGTACAACAGCGAGAGCCAATGATGGATAGCATAGGATTGCGCAATAAATTGGTATTACCCTCTAAGTATAATGCTTTTGGTGGATTAGGAATTGTTTTCAATTGTTTGGGATATAGTTTATCATTCATTGAAATTGTTTTTATAAAATCACGCCTTTCTTAATGAATTATTTAAAATAAATTATAAATTTATGAATTCTGAAAATAAAATTTATTCCTGTTAAGTGTAGAATTTTTAGAAAGTATATATTATATTTTAATTGCGTTTCAAAGGATCAATACGATTCATACGCTTATCAAGAATTTTACACTGAAGAGATATTAAAATTTAGCAAAATCATCGACACCAATATTTTCTATCTAAACTCCTATATTGTATTGCTTCTGCTAAATGATGTGTTTGAATATTTGTAGAACTATCTAAATCTGCAATAGTTCTTGCAACTTTCAAAATTCTACTGTAGGCTCTTGCACTTAAGCCAAGTCTATTAAAGGCTTCTTCTAAAATAGATTTACTTTCCTGAGAAAGCCTGCAATATTTTGAAATTAAAGTAGGTGTTAATTCTGAATTTGAAAATATGTGGTAATTTTTATAACGTTCTAACTGTATCTGACGTGCAGTATTAACTCTTTTTCTAATTTCATTGGATGATTCAGAAGGAGAATCATTTCCTAATTTTTGATAGTTAACACCTTCTACTTCTATATGAATATCAATTCGGTCTAAAAGAGGACCACTAATTTTATGAATATATTTTTGAATTTGATCTTCTCGACAAGTACATTGTTTTTCTTTTGATCCATAATATCCACAAGGACAAGGGTTCATACTAGCAACAAACATAAAATTACAAGGATAAGTGGTTGAAAAATCAACTCTACTGACAGTTATCATTTTATCTTCTAAAGGTCCTCTCAGGACTTCCAAGGTTGATTTATGAAATTCTGTTAATTCATCTAAAAATAGCACGCCGAAATGTGCAAGACTAACTTCTCCTGGCTTTGGAAATCTACCACCTCCGACTAAAGAGGTTTCTGTAATCGTATGATGAGGACTTCGGAATGGTCTTGTAAAAATAAAAGGGATATCTTCTGAAAGAAGACCAGAAATACTATGAATTTTAGTTATTTCTAAAGCTTCATCAAAGGTTAAATCAGGTAGAATGGAAGGAAGTCTACGTGCTAACATAGTTTTTCCAGAGCCAGGACTACCGAATAAGTAAACAATTGTGTCCACCAGCTGCTGAAATTTCCAATGCTCTTTTTACATTTTCTTGTCCTTTTACTTCTGAAAAATCAAATTCATAAGTAGAATCTGTATTAGAAATAAAATTGCTGGGAGGACATCTGGGAATAAAAAAACTACCATTTAAATAATCAATTACTTCATTCAAATTAGAAACAGGTATAATTTCTAATTCACGAATGATTGAGGCTTCTTTGGCATTAGACTTTGGTAAAAGAATTTTCTTAATGCCTAGACGTTTTGCCTCAATACAAATGGGTAAAACCCCTTTAATAGAACTAATAGAACCATCCAAGCAAAGTTCACCAATTAAAACTGTATTTGTTAAATCGGCATTATAAATAAATCCATTGGCAATCAAAATGCCTACAGCAATTGGCAAATCAAAGATAGATCCTTCTTTTTTTGTATTAGCAGGAGCAAGATTAACAACGATTTTTCGACTTAAGAATTCAGATGTTGAATTCCTAATGGCTGTTTTAACCCTTTCTTTTGCTTCTCTAATACTGGTATCAGGCAACCCTACAATTTCAAAGGCAGGCATACCAGCAGATATGTCAACTTGTATATTTACTAAATAGCCTTGCAATCCATGCAAAGCAATACTTTTCACAATTGATAACATTACATCATCCTTTCACATGGTAGTAATTAAATTTGCAAAAAATCTTTAATTTGTTAAGATTTGAAATATAGAAAATAAATATAAAAAATAAAATTTAACAGAAAATATATGAAATATATTCATAAAATGAAAAAGAAATGGTAAAACATAGAATATGAATTAAAAATATAAAATCTAAAAAATAATAATTATATATTAGTGAATAAAGTATATATTAGCTTCCAGAATTTGTCAATAGAATTCAAGGAAAAATTTTATTCATATCAACTTTTCCCAGGATTTTTATACTGAACTGTGACCTTTTTTTAGTAGTCGTATTCTTATACCAAAATGGTTGCTTATTTCTAGATAGAAAACAACATGAAACTTTTAACGATAACAGTAATTTACGAGTTTTATAGTATATTTTCAAAAGAAATAGAGTTTATAGATAAAAATAATAACTAAAATGTAGATAATTTATGTAAAATGTGATAAAATTACAAAGTGGAATTATTTTACGACATATAAAGAAAATAATGGATATAAAATAAGTACAAGATTATTTGAATATATAAGTCATTAATAAACCTGAGAAGTGGAACAAGATACAAGAGAAAGTATAAAAAATATACAACCGTTTGAAATATAATGTATAAAATTAATATAAGTTCTAAAAAGAAAGGATGAGATGGCTTGATAGAAAACTTGGAAAAAGATATATTAATAAAAATGATAAAAGAATTAGAACAAGAAAATGCAAAACTAAAAGAAAAATTATATGGGAGAACCAAAAAAGAAATAAAACATTCAGAAAATCTTTCAAGTGAAGAGAAAATAAAAATATTTCAAGGAATATTTCAAGGAAGGCAAGATTTGTATGCCAAAAGGTGGATAAGCAATAAGACTGAAAAATCTGGATATTCACCAGCATGTGCAAATGAATTTAGTCAATATAAATGTGATAAACCTCGAATAAAATGTAGTGAATGTCCATATAGAGAATTGCTTCCATTAACAGAAAATATTATAAGAAAGCATTTAAAAGGTGATATTACTATTGGTATATATCCATTATTACCAGGAGATTTATGTAATTTTTTGGTAATAGATTTTGATAAAAAAACATATCAGCAAGATGTGATAGCTTTTTGGAACACAACTGATGAATTGAATATACCAATCTATGTAGAAAGATCACGTTCTGGAAATGGAGCACATATCTGGATATTTTTTGAAGAAAGTATATCGGCAAAAGTTGCAAGAAAAATGGGGAATATATTATTAACTAAGACAATGGAAAAGAAATCACTAGATTTAGATTCTTATGATAGAATATTTCCTAATCAAGATACAATGCCGAAAGGAGGTTTTGGAAATTTAATAGCATTACCATTTCAAGGAGAGAGTGCCAAATTGGGAAATACAATTTTTGTAGATAAAAATTTTTTACCAATAAAAAATCAAATGGGAGTTTTATTAAATATTAGAAAGCTGAAAACTCATGAAATATATGAATTTATCAATAAATACAAGAATGATGATTACAAAGAATTTGACATTCAGGAATTAGAAAATGAAGATGAATTGCCTGAAAAGGAAAATTTAAAAGATATTATCTTTTCCAATCATATACAATGTATCCTTAGAGATCAAATATATATATATAAATCAAATTTGTTACCAAGAGAACTAACATATTTAAAAAGATTAGCAAGTTTCACAAATCCCAAGTTTTATGAATTACAAAAATTAAGAATGCCCATATTTTATGAAACGACACCTAGAATTATAAGTTGTTTTGAGGAAGTAGATAAATATTTAATTCTACCTAGAGGCTGTATAGATAAGATAAAAGAAATTTGCAAAAAAAGTAAAGTAAAATTAATTATAAAAGATATAAGAGAAAAAGGAATTCAAACAGATTATAAATTTAATGGTAAATTAAATAAAAAGCAAGAAAAAGCGAAGAATCAGCTATTATCAAATGATATAGGTGTATTAAGTGCAGGTACAGGATTTGGAAAGACCGTTATATCTGCTAAAATAATTTCGGAATTAAAAACCAATACATTAGTAATTGTTAATAGAAATAACCTGTTGGAACAATGGAAAGAAAAATTATCCTACTTTTTAGGAATAGACAAAAAAGAAATAGGGCAAATTGGAGGGGGAAAAGAAAATTTAAATGGAAAATTAGATATAGCTAGTTTTCAATCATTGTATAAAAGAGAGAATCTTGAGAAAATAGTAGGAAAATACGGATTAGTTATAGTAGATGAATGTCATCATGTAGCGGCTTTTAGTTTTGAAAAGGTATTAAAAGTAATCAGAGCCAAACATGTCTATGGACTTACTGCAACACCAACAAGGAAAGATGGATGGCATAAAATTATCTATATGCAATGTGGAGATATACGATGCAGAATAAATAATAAAGAATCTAAAACAAATAAAAAGGTAATTGTGAGAAGGACAAATTATCAATATGCACCAGTAAAAACAATGGAATCAGTTACATTTTCAAAGATATTAAACGATATGAGCCACAACGAAATACGAAATAATATTATTATACAAGATATAAAACAAACAATAGAAAAACAAAGAATTCCTATTGTTTTAACAGAAAGGCTCGAACATTTAAACGTTTTAAAAGAAAGTTTAGAAAAATTAGAAGTGCCAGTTGTCATATATAAAGGAAATATGGGAAAAAAGAAAACAAAAGAAATGCAAGAAACTATTGAAAATGCAGATAGAAATCACCAACCAAGAATTATATTAGCAACAAGTAGTTCAATAGGAGAGGGATTTGATGATGGTCGTTTAGATACGTTATTTTTAACAATGCCTGTTTCATGGAAAGGAAGAATTGTGCAATATGTAGGAAGACTTCATAGGAAATTTGAGGATAAAGAAAAATTAATAGTATATGATTATTTAGATGACATGAAAATATTAGAAAAAATGTATAATAAAAGAATAAAAGGATATAAAATTTCAGGGTATGAAATAGAAGAATAATCAACAAACATTTAACAAACAATTGAAAAAATCATTTATACTATAATTTTACTGTTATAGTCCTACTAATAAAAAAATTAATTAAATTTTATATTTTTTAAAGTGCTCAAAAAAATTAAAATTTAAAAATATTCAAAAAAAGACAAATTTCGACAATAATTGACAAAAAAATATGTTATAATATTCAAATAAAAATATAGAAAAGAAGGTGAGAAAATGAGATTGAAGCTAAATTTCGATTTAGAAAATGAATCTTTACCTATACAATATCGCAAAAGTGTCATGAGTTTTATAAAGTTATCTCTATCAGAATATGATGAACAATATTATAAGAAATATTACAACGATAAAGATACAATAATGAAACCATACACTTTTGCGATGTTTTTTAGAAGTCCAAAATTTGAAAATGATAGAATAATTATCAAAGATAAAAGATTAGAATTAAATATTTCTATTGCTGACTATGAAACATCAATTATTTTGTACAATGCATTTAATCATCAAAAAAATAAAAAATTTTCATTAGATAAAAATTCATGGATTTTAAAAAATATTAATATGTCATTAGATAAGAAATTTGATTCAGAAGAAATTACAATAAAATTTATGTCACCATTAGTCGTAAGAAGCCATTTAGAAAATAAAGATTATTATTATTCATATAATGATGAGGAATTTAAAGATATTTTAAAGATAAATATCAAACAACAATTAAAAATAACAGATATACCAATAAACTTAGTAGACAGTTTTGACATAGTGGCAATTGATCCTAAAAAAATAATTGTAAAATTTTATGAAAAGAAAATAGAAACAACAAGTGGAATTTTTAAAATTTCTGGAGATAAACAATTGTTGAAATATCTATATGATGCAGGAATGGGAAGTAAGCGTAGTAGCGGATTTGGTATGTTTCAAATTATATAAGAAGGAGGTGTAATTTTGAAGACGATAATATACTTAAATGATTGGTTTTATAATTGCGGAATAGTAGGTTTTTTAAGAATACTAGAATATAATCAAGACAATTTCGCAGAAATACATGAGAATTATATTCGTTTTGAAACAAGTAATTTAAAAAATTTTCATAAATATTATTTCAAATATTTCTTTGATAAATATAATATCGGATTAAAAACCAAAGAAAGAATAGAAAAATCTTTTAATATAATAGAGAATTGCTTAAAACAGGAAACACAAGATAAGCAAGAAATAAAAAAATTACAAGAAAATATAAAAGCAGAGAAAAAACATGTAAAAGATATCATAAAAAAACAATTAGATAAAATAAAAAAATATGATGATAGTACATATACTAATATTTTAAACGAATATAACAAAATCGACAAAATAAAAACAAAAGATGATATAGAAGAAATAAATCATATAAAAGAAAGAATAACAGGAGAAATTCAAAAAGACAATATCAACAAAAGATTAACATTAAATTTATTTAAAAGTATTTTAAGCAAAAACTATTTTGGACAACAAAGTTTCTTAAATGTAGTGAAAAATGCACTAACATTTGAAGAACAAGAAGAAATTATGTACAAAGATTATATTAGTAATATTATTGAAACAGATTTTATTCAAGAAATATTACAAGAAAAATATGCCATAGAAGAATTAAAAATACTATTAAAAGAGAAAATGCAAGATAAGCTAATTTCTAAAGAAGTTTTGCAAATATATTCTAATATACAGAAAAAATATATAGATAAGGGAAAACATTTGGATGAAATTAAAGAATATATTCATCAAAAAGTATTATCACATTGCTATATGTGTGAGAACGACAAAACATTAACAGATAATTATTCTGAAGGAAATTTTATACCTCTTGCAGTAAGTAGTGATAATATGAAAAACTTTTTTTGGAATCAAAATGCAGAATTTCCAATATGTGATGTATGTAAATTAATGTTATTCTGTATACCAGTAGGTATTTCTACTATAAGCAAAACAACCAAAGAAAATATTAATGGTCAAGCCGTATATAGAGAAAAAGAAGTTAACAGCTTTGTAAATTATGATACAAGTGTAGAAGAATTATTAAGAACAAATAATTATTTAAGTCAAATATCATCAAAAGATAAAACGATTTACAATCCATATGAAGATTTAATACTAAATATAGTAGAACAAGAAAAAAGTATTAGTGAGTGGCAATTAGAAAATATTTTTATAGTAGAATTTGAAACAGAATATTTAGCATATAGCAGAATGGAATACTTTAACATAAAACGATATATAGCAAAATTCTTTATCAAGTATTCAAAAAACACATTAAATTTAATAAAAGATTACAGATATAAAATACAAATTATGGATTACATATTAAAAAATAAGGATATAAAATTTATTATCAATAACAGATTAAGAGAAGAACTAACAAAAGAAAATAGAAATGGGTTCAATACATATATAGCAACAAAAATAAGACTAATATTAAATTTATTAAAAAAGGAGGATATAGGAATGGATGAAAGAATAAAGAAAAATAACGACAAATTGTATGTATTATACAATTTAGGTGTTTCAATTCATGAAGAATTGAAAGCTAAAAAAGAAGAGAACAAAATAGATGGATATACATATAAAATGTTAAATAGCATAAAAGCGGGAAATAGAAAAGAATTCATGGATATTGTCATTAGAATTCATATGTCAATGGGAAAAGATGTATCTCCAATTTTTTTAGAAGTTATGCAAGACACAGATTTGGATTTTGAATCAATAGGACACAGTTTTGTATCAGGGTTAATATCAAATAAATTTGAAAAGAAAAATGAAGAATAAGGAGGAAAATATTATGGAAGAAATGAAAAAAGGATTATCAATTACAATGATATTTAAGGCACAAAGCTTAAACTATGGAGAGGGAATAGGAAATATATCAGAATTAAAAAAACTATCAAGAGGAGATGGTAGTACATATACATTCGCATCAAGACAAGCATTAAGATATGATATTGCAAGACTTGGAAACAAGATGTTTAATTGGAATTTAGAAGTAGTAGATAAATCAAAAGGAACAATACAATTTAAAGATGAACTAACAATAAAAGATTCACAAGAGATGGATCTGTTTGGATATATGAAAACTGCTAAGAAATCAGAAAATGATGAAGGTGGTTCTAATATCAGGAGTGCAGCCGTTAGATTAAGTAATGCTATATCATTAGAAGAATATAAAAGTGATATTGAATTTTTAAATAACAAAGGTTTAGCAGATAGAATACCAGATTTCCCTAATTTAGCAAATATAGAACAACATTTAAGTTATTATACATATACAATCACAATTGACTTAGAAAAAATAGGTGTTGATGGAAATATCGAATTGGATAATGGCACAAAAGCGCAAAGAGTAAAAGAATTATTGGAAATTGTAAAGGTTTTAAATAGAGAAATCAGAGGAAGAGAAGAAAACTTAAGTCCTATTTTTGTAATTGGAGGATTGTATAAATTAAATTCACCATTTTTCTTAGGAAGGATTAAATTAACAGGAAAAGATGGAGAATTTAGCTTGAATACAGAAATGTTAAAAGATACAGCAACTTTAAAGTTAGGAAATGAGAGTATTGAGAATGATACAAATGTAGGTATTGTAAAAAATAGTTTGAAAAATGAAAAAGAAATAGAAGAAAGTTTTAAAACAATGACTATACAAGAATTTTTTGAAGACTTAGAAAATAAAGTAGATGAATATTATACCAAATGATAATATTAAACAAATATAGATTGAAAATGTTTTTTTAATCAGTATGTGACCTTGAGAAAGAGAAAAGTTGAAAAATAATTTTTTCAACCAAATCAATCCTTAGGAAAGGAAAAATAAAAAAATGAAAATTCTAAAATTAAAATTATTTCAAGAAACAGCATGTTATAAAAAGCCTTTTGCATTTAAAGTTGCAGAAACCTATCCTTTACCACCATATTCTACGGTTATTCGGAATGTTTCATAAAATTTTAGGGGCAACTTCGGGTGAATATTTTCCTATGAATATATCCATCCAAGGAAATTATGAAAGTATATTTAATAACTATCAAACACTAAGAATGTTTAAAGGAAAAAAAGTTACATCAATGCCGAGAAATGTTCATCAACTCTTAAATGTAGAATTAGTCATTCATGTACAAGCAGAAGATGATATTATAGATAAAATATATAATAATATTGTAAATGGGAAAGAAAGCTTTACATTAGGAAGAAATGAAGATTTGGTTAGAGTTGATGAAATTAAATTTGTAGATATGATAACAAATGAAAAAGGGTTTATAAATAAATATAATGCATATGTTCCTAGATATATATATGAAGAAGAGGATATGGAAGGGATTAATTATAGGTTAAATACAACATATACCATAGAAAACAATTTAAGAAAATGGGAAAAAGTTGATGTAAAATTTATAGAAAAACACACAAATAGTGGTTTGGAACAAATAAGAGTAGATGAAGATGGTGACTATATATTTTTTTATAAACCAAATAATTAAAAAGGAGTAAAAATATGTATTATGCAAAATCAAATCCAATAGAAACAATACAAGAACATACGGACAAATTACTAGAAAATTTGAGTTTATTAAAGAAATTATATGGAAATCAGATTTTAAAGAATGTAGATTTTGATAAAGAAAGATTTTGGGTTTTATTAGAAATTGTATGTAAATATCATGATTTAGGAAAAGTATATACACCTTTTCAAAATATGATAAGAAAAAATATAAAAGAACCATTATTAAAAACAGAATTTGATTATGAAAGTATTAAACATGAACAATTGTCTCCTATGTTTATACCAGTTCAAAAATATAATTTAACGAAAGATGAGAAAAAATTAGTGTATCAGGCAATTTATTATCATCATGAAAGAGATGGTAAAGATATTGATAATGTGTATGTTCAAGAGATTATTGAGAAAGATATTGTCCCACAGTTAGTAAAGATAAAATCTGAAATCCCATACGAAATAGAAGAACATATGGATTGTATGTATATTAAGTATATTCAAAGTAGAAATAGAATAAAAGAAAACGATGCTTTATATATAGAATATTGTTTGTTGAAAGGGATTTTACATAGATTAGACCATAGTAGTTCGGCAGAGATGGAAGTTGAAGAAAATACGTTAGAGAATATAGTTAAATACGTAAATGAGTTTATGAAAAAAAGAAATTATCACAGGAATGATTTGCAAGAGTTTTGTAAAGAAAATTCAAACAATAATTTATTAGTAATAGGGTCTACTGGAATGGGAAAAACAGAGGCCTCTCTATTGTGGAGCAATGGTGGAAAGACATTTTTTACTTTACCAATAAGGACAAGTATAAATGCAATTTATGATAGGATAAAAGAAAATATAGGATATCCGTATATTGGATTGTTACATTCAACAGCTTTAGACTATTTAGAAGAAAAAGATGAGTTTGATAGTCAAGAGGATGTATATAATCAATCTAGAAACCTATATAAAAAAGTTACAGCATGTACAATAGATCAAATATTTCCATTTGTGTTTAAATATAAAGGATATGAAAAAATGTATGCAACATTGAGTTATTCAAAGATTATCATAGATGAAATACAAGCATATTCACCAGAAATTGTTGCAATTCTCATAAAAGGATTAGAGATGGTATATAAAATTGGTGGAAACTTTATGATAATGACAGCTACCTTACCACGAATTTATAAAGATGAATTAGAAAAATTAGGGATTAAATTTCAGTTTGATAAATTTATAAAACAGACCCAAAGGCATAAGATAAAATTAGAAAATAAAGACATATTAGAGGATATAGACATTATAAAAGAACAGGATAAAAACAGTAAAGTATTAATTATTGCAAATACAGTTAATAAAGCAATTGAATTATATTCAAAATTGCAAGAGAAAGAAATTGATAATGTTAATTTGTTACATTCTAGATTTATTTATAATGATAGAAGTAAGAAAGAAGAACAAATAAAAGAATTTTCACAAAATAGAGAAGAAAATGGAATTTGGATAACAACACAAATTGTGGAAGCATCATTAGATATTGATTTTGATTACTTATATACTGAAATGTCTACGCTAGACAGCTTGTTCCAAAGATTAGGAAGATGTTATAGAAGTAGAGAATATAAAAATGAAGAGGAAAATATTCATATTTATACAAAAAACATGAGTGGTATAAAGTACATATATGATGAAGAAATAAATGAAAGAAGTATTGCATTACTAAAAGAATATGATGGTATGATATTAGATGAAAATACAAAAGTTAATTTAGTAGATAAATTGTATTCTGAAGATATGTTAGAAGGCACAAATTTTTTAAAAAACTTTAGAAGTGGAATAGCAGTATTAAATAATATTATAGATTATCAAACTGGAAAAAAAGAAGCCCCAAAATTATTAAGAAATATCGAGAATATAAATGTTATTCCTAAAAATATATATGAAGAAAATATATATTTATTTGAAAACTATGTGAAAGAAACGAATTATAAAGAGCGTCATAATTTAAAACGAAAGATTGATAAATTAACCATTTCAATTTCACAAAACCAGCAAAGAAAATTATTTGATAGATTAACAATAAATCCATATATAAAAGAACTTTGGATTGCTGATTTAAAATATGATGATAAGATAGGACTAATATTAAAAAAGGATGAAGAATATGAAGAAGATGAAAAATTTTTATAAGGGGTTTTATAAATGCAAATAACAGGGATAATGATATATTATTATTTTGTATGTAAAAGAAAATTATGGTATTTTTTAAATCAAATAAATATGGAGCAAAATAGTGAACTAGTATCAATAGGAAAAATACTAGATGAGACAACATATAAGAAAGAGAAAAAGGGGATTTTAATAGATAATACAATAAATATAGATTTTATAGAAAACGGAGCAATATTACATGAAGTAAAAAAGACGAAAGCAATAGAAGAAGCTGGTATATGGCAAATAAAATATTATATGTATTATTTAGAAGAAAAAGGTGTTAAAAACATACGAGCAGAAATAGATTATCCACTTTTACGTAAAACAGAACAAATATTTTTAGAAAAAGAGGATAAAGAAATTTTAAGGAATGTAATACAAGAAATCAAAGAGTTATATAAAAATGATAAAATTCCTAAAAAAATAAATTCAAAAATATGTAAAAAATGTGCATATTGTGATTTATGTTATGTTTAGGAGGGATTATGAAACAATCATATTATTTATATAAAAGTGGTAGATTACAAAGAAAAGATAATACATTAGAAATCACATATAAAGATAATACAAAAAAAGTAATACCAATAGAAAGGGTAGAAGATATTTATGTAATGACTGAATTTGATTTTAATACGGCATTACTTAACTTTTTATCTCAATATGGTATAAAAATACATTTTTTTAATTATTATGGATTTTACACTGGGACATATTATCCAAAAGAAACATTAGTGTCTGGAAAATTACTAATAAAACAAGTCGAACATTATACTGATAATGAAAAAAGACTAAAAATAGCGAAAGCTTTTATAGATTCTGCATCATATAATATTCATAGAAATTTGATATATTATAAAAACAGAGGAAAAGATTTAGAGGAATATATTAAAGAAATAGAATATTTTAGAAAACAAATAGATAAATGCAAAGATGTAAGTGAATTAATGGGAATTGAAGGAAATATAAGAAAAGTTTATTATAGTAGTTGGAATAACATTATAAATCAAGATATAAAGTTTGAAAAAAGAGTGAAAAATCCACCTGACAATGCTATAAACTCATTAATATCATATGTCAATACAATTATATATACAAGAGTATTAAGTGAGATATATAAAACTCAATTAAACCCAACGATAAGTTATTTGCATGAACCATCTGAAAGAAGATTTTCACTTTGTTTGGATATTGCGGAAATATTTAAACCTATTATTGGCGATAGACTAATATTTTCTATGTTAAATAAAAATCAAATAACAGAAAAAGATTTTGAAAATGGATTGAATTTTCTGTATATCAAAGATAAAGCTAGGAAAGAAATAACAAGAGAATTAGATAAAAGATTACAAACAACAATTAAGCATAAGACACTAGATAGAGAAGTGAGTTATGAATATTTAATGAGATTAGAAGTGTATAAGTTAATCAAATATTTAATAGGTGATGAAGGTAAGTATGAAGGTTTTAAAATGTGGTGGTAATTATGTATGTTATTTTAGTGTATGATATAAATTTAGAAGATAAAGAGGGGCAGAAAGTCTTAAGAAATGTTTATAAGATTTGCAAAAAATATTTGCTACATATACAAAACTCCGTATTTGAAGGTGAACTTTTGGAATCACAATTGATGAAATTGAAATCAGAAATTAAAGCTTATATTAGAGACGATAAAGATAGTGTCATTGTTTTTAAAAGTAGGAATCAAAGATGGATGGAAAAAATGTTTTTTGGAAAAGTAGAGGATGATGTAACGGATAACTTTTTTTAATCTGTCGATCCGAAATAAAGGATTTTTTATGGGATAATGACAGATGGCATTTTTCTAGAATCATAAGTGATTTTAAAAAGTGAATGCTTTTGAGTGTAAAAAAACAAATATTTTTTTATGCTATAGACAGATTTGATGGTTGATATCTTAGAAATATGAAGTGTTTTTTTTGAACCTGTTTTAATATAAATATAGTAGAATGTAAATTATATTTTTTTAGAAGCTTCTGAATGTATTTTATAGTTTTAATATAAATATAGTAGAATGTAAATATTTTGACAACATTACAATAAACGAACTTATGCAGTTTTAATATAAATATAGTAGAATGTAAATTAATAAAGAAAAATCAAACAGCAGATATACCAACAGTTTTAATATAAATATAGTAGAATGTAAATACCAAAAGCATCTGTCATAGAAGTTGCTTGGTTTCCGTTTTAATATAAATATAGTAGAATGTAAATTGTTATTCTTAGTTCGAACCTAAGTTCCCAAGCCAGTTTTAATATAAATATAGTAGAATGTAAATTGCCATTCTGCGTGGCTTGGTCTTGCTCCACTATGTTTTAATATAAATATAGTAGAATGTAAATAAGGTACAACTATTGAAAAACTAGTTTGTTCCTGTGGTTTTAATATAAATATAGTAGAATGTAAATTCGTAGTAGCATTCATGGTTGCCTCTTATTGTTTGTTTTAATATAAATATAGTAGAATGTAAATTTCTGCTAGCAAAGCTTTGTAAGCTTCTACTGTGTGTTTTAATATAAATATAGTAGAATGTAAATCATTTTAAAGATAATAGCATTAATTGATAATCTACCGTTTTAATATAAATATAGTAGAATGTAAATTTATTTAATATTAGTTTTATAAAATCATCACTAGGTTTTAATATAAATATAGTAGAATGTAAATGGACATAAAATTTACACAGATTATATTGATAATTATGTTTTAATATAAATATAGTAGAATGTAAATTCTATGTAGTATGCTGTTAATATTTCTCTTTCTTTGGTTTTAATATAAATATAGTAGAATGTAAATGAATCATCTCTTCCGAACTATTTTAGTTGCGTTTGAAGTTTTAATATAAATATAGTAGAATGTAAATAACTATCCAAGCAAAATTGTTTGTTTAGGAAGTAAGTTTTAATATAAATATAGTAGAATGTAAATGGTGTTTGCTCTATCCCCTTCGTAAGCAATCTCTCCGTTTTAATATAAATATAGTAGAATGTAAATTAGTCTTCACCATGTGCATCTATATGTATATCACTTACGTTTTAATATAAATATAGTAGAATGTAAATTTTTCATTTTTAAATGTATCACCTGACAACATTTCTGTTTTAATATAAATATAGTAGAATGTAAATATGCTTCCAACTTCGCCGTGTGGATAATGAGTAAGTTTTAATATAAATATAGTAGAATGTAAATCCTTTTCATGTATGGTGTAGATCCACGACAGCACCAGTTTTAATATAAATATAATAGAATGCAAAGGTTTGCACTAATGTTGAAAAAGTGATTATAAGACTGTTCTAATATAGATGTAGAAGAAAATAAATAATCATAATATCAGTTGACTTCTAAAGGTTAGATTTAGTATATTTCAGGGAAATTTGTTTTAATTTTTCCATTTTAAGCTGATAATAATAGTACATAGAAACTTCTATTTTAAACAATTTAAGATTGATTATTTAGACATTATTGAAAAAATATTAAAGTAATTATATTTTATTATTATATCAGTTTTTTTCTATTGTAAAATTGTTTGTGTAAGTTGTTGAGTCTTGACATTTTCATTTTATATTGGTTTTAGGAATTAAAACATTTTTTATAAACCATAAAAAATATAACTTACATATTAAATAGTCTCTATAAGTAAATTAGGAAGTATTCTTAAAACTTTAGAAAATTATTTTTATAGCAATTCAATATATTATTTATATCACCAAATTCATAAAATAATTTACATTTTTCAGAAGAATAAGAAGTCTTAAATTTATCAAGAATTTTACTAATTAAGATTAAAGTTTTGGAATTTTTCTTTTTTGCTCTTTCTATATTTTGAAATTTTAATTCTAATCAAAATTTTTGACTTCCATTAGTCCAAAAATAGCTTTAATTTATCTCCTTTTCTCCCAAATCTTCTGAAAATCTTAGTAAATATCCATCTGGATCCTGAACTAAGAATTCTTTATTTCCAAGTAATTTATTATCTTGCCTATACCAATTTTCCTCAATATCAAAAGCAATTGGATAATGATGTTCTTTTAAATTCGTATAAATACTATCTATAGAATCTACTTCCAACTGAAAGTTAACTCCATTTCCAAAAGGATAAGTAAGAGGAGATAAATCCCATTTAGCATTATCAGACATTTCTTGTAACATAAATTGAATGTTTCCCATTGATAAAAAAACAAATTTATTTTCAGGTCTTTTATATTGAATTTTAAATCCTAAAGTTTCATAAAATATAAGACTGTTTTTTAAATTACTTACGGAAAGTTCAGGAATAGTCTTGTTAAATACTAAATTCGCATCATCGCGTATAATTTCGCTTTCAAAAAATCGTTCTTGAAATTCAGTTAATACGCTAATTTCCGTATCTGAATAATTTTTACCTTCAGGAACAACAATCAATTTATCATCATTGTCGTTTATTCTATGAATAATGGCGATACACTTTCCCTTAAATGTTTTTAACGGTTCAAAAACACCTAATATATAACAATCTAACTCTTCTCCATCACCACTAATAGTATTAGGAACATATCCATAATTTATAGGATAAATATGGTTGGGATATTTTTCAGAATGTTTACTACCAAGAGGTCTATCAATTACAATATCAACTATTTTATTTAAAAAATCTTTACTATCTGTCATTGTATATTCCTTTCTTACAAAATGTTAAAAAATTATAGAAATTTGTATAGTTTAATCAAAGTATAATATGTATAACAAAAAAATTCAACAAAATTTTAATATTTATAAGTAATTTTTTACATTTTTTAACATAGAAATTTAATAAAACAGGAAATTTTTATTAAATAGTACATCTATTACACAAATGAAAAACAAAAGAAATGTAACTGTAATAATTTACGAAACACGAAGATCCGTATAGGTGAACAACCTCGTGAGGAATTGTGGTTATAAACGCATGTTTACAAAGAAATATAAAAACTATATAGTTAATATATATAATAATATTTATCAAAAGGGGAAAGGGTTGAAAAAAATAATTATAATTTTAGCTATGTAGGAGTTTCTATCGGTAGTGCCTTTGAAATTTTGTGGTTATACTTCAAAACTTGAATGGCAAGAAACAAATATGACATAAAGTCGCTTTTTGTTGAATGCAGTGACATACAAATATGTGTACATGCCTTTCTAATAAAGTTTTCATTGACAAAATTTAATTCTTTTCCAACCAAGTTGTTCCTTCAGAAAGGAAAGAGATTAAGAATGAAAAGAGGATCAAAAAAATTTTTAATTAAAATGTTGATGTTTGTTTTTATAACGAGTGCCTTTACAGTTACCTATGCAACGTATCAGTTTATAAAAACATATGTGATAGATAACGGATATCTTTACCAAAATAGTGATGGGATAACAGTTAGAGAATTCAAAGAAAATAATAATAATCCAGATATCCAAATATACGATAAGAATGGTCAGAAATTAAGTGATATGGATAAAATATCGACTGGAGATACTTTTGAACAAAATGGAGAGAAAAACACAATCGTTTTAAGAGGAGATTTAAACGGTGATGGAAGCATGAATGAAAACGATTTTATAGCTATCAAAGAACATGCCATTGAAAAAAATATTTTGCAGAACGAGTATGAAGTATCAGCAGATATAGATGAAAATAATGAAATCAACTTAATAGATGTATTGCTATTTAAACGTATCAAAAACGAAAATAATGTGGCAGTAGAGGGAGTTGACTTAGATAATACAAATTACAATCTTCTTATTGGAGAGTATATAACATTAAGTGCAACAGTATTACCTGAAAATGCAACCAATAAAAATGTGTTATGGAATTCGAGCAATCCAAATGTTGCAAGTGTAAATGAAGAAGGTGTTGTAACTGCATTAAATCCAGGGAATGCAATTATCACTGTAACAACAGAAGACGGAGGATATACAGCAAATTGTGAGATAAATGTACTAGAAAGAAAAATTCAAAGTATAGAGATGATAGAAGAACCAATTAAGACAGAGTATATTCAAAATTACGAGAAACTAGATGTAACAGGAGGAAAAATCAGATTAACATATAATGATGAAACGACAGAAGAAATTGATATGACAACAGACATGGTGAGTGGGTTTGATAATACAACATTAGGCTCAAAAACATTAACAGTAACATATGAAGGAAAAACCACAACATTTGAAGTAACAATCGTAGAAAAAGAATTAGTTAGAATTGAGATAGCACAACAACCAAACAAAACAACATATATTCAAAACTACGAAGAATTAGATGTAACAGGAGGAAAAATTAGATTAATATACAATGATGAAACAACAGAAGAAATTGACATGACAACAGAAATGGTAACAGGATTTGACAATGCAACAGTAGGACCACAAACCTTAACAGTAACATACGAAGGAAAAACCACAACATTTGAAATAACAATTGTAGAAAAAGAATTAGTTAGAATTGAGATAGCACAACAACCAAACAAAACAACATATATTCAAAACTATGGTGAGTTAGATGTAGCAGGAGGAAGAATTAGCCTAATATACAATGATGAGACAACAGAAGAAATCGATATGACAACAGAAATGGTAAGTGGGTTTAATAATGCAAAATTAGGACCACAAACTTTAACAGTAACATATGGAGGAGAGACAACCACATTTGAAATAACAATTGTAGCAAAAGAATTGGTTAGCATTGAAATAGCACAACAACCAAACAAAACAACATATATACAAAACTACGAAGAAGTAGATGTAACAGGAGGAAAAATTAGACTAATATACAATGATGAGACAACAGAAGAGATAAACATGACAACAGAAATGGTAAGTGGATTTAACAATGCAGAATTAGGACCACAAACTTTAACAGTAACGTATGGAGGAGAAAACACAACATTTGAAATAACAATTGTAGAAAAAGAATTAGTTAGAATTGAGATAACACAACAACCAAATAAAACAACATATATACAAAACTACGAAGAATTAGAGGTAACAGGAGGAAGAATTAGACTAATATATAATGACGAAACAACAGAAGAAATTGACATGACAACAGAAATGGTAACAGGATTTGACAATACAACAGTAGGACCACAAACTTTAACAGTAACATATGCAGGAGAGACAGCAACATTTAATGTTACAATTCTTACAAAACAATTAGACAGCATTGAAATAGCACAACAACCAAATAAAACAACATATATACAAAACTATGAAGACTTAGATGTAACAGGAGGAAAAATTAGATTAATATATAATGACGAAACAACAGAAGAAATCGACATGACAACAGAAATGGTAACAGGATTTGACAATGCAACAGTAGGGCCAAAAACATTGACAGTAACATATGAAGGAAAAACCACAACATTTGAAGTAACCATTATTGAAGAAAGAACAGCTAAATTAGACAAAACAGATATAGAACTAAACGTAGGAGAAGAAACAACAATAACGATTACGACAAATCCTGAGAATGTACAAAGATCATATACTTCAAGAGTAGAAAATGCATCAGTTGTTAGTCTAGAAAAAACAGAAACATTTGGTGTATTAAAAGTAACAGGGCTAGAAAGGGGAACAACAAAGATAACATTTGTTGTAACTGTAGATGAAACAGAGATAACACTAGAATGTAATGTAACAGTAAATGCACCAGATGTACCAGTAACAGGAATTACGTTAGACAAAACAGAAATGACATTAGAAGAAGGACAAACAGGAACAATAACAGCTAGTATAATACCAGAAAATGCTACAAATAAACAATTTAGATGGTCATCAGATAATGCGGAAGTTATAAAATTAGTTTCAGCAGAAAATGGAACACTAACAATACAAGCATTATCAGAAGGAGAAGCAACTTTAACAGCAACAACAGAAGATGGAAGTCATACAGCAAGTTGTAAAGTTACAGTTACGGCGATTCCACCAGAAGAAATTAGTATGCAACTAGATAAATCAAATGAAACCATAGCAAAAGGCGAAACAGTAGATATAACAGCAACTATGACAGGAATGGATCAAAATATCAATTGGGAAAGTAGTAATACTGTAATTGCAAAAATCACAAAAACAGATAACAATACGATAACAATAACAGGAGCACAGGCTGGAAAAGCAACAATCACAGCTACAACAGAAGATGGAGATTATACAGCAACTTGTGAGATAAACGTAGTATATCCTGTCACAGGAGTAACACTTACTGAAGAGACAGAAACTGTAACAGTTGGAAGCAAAACACTTTTGACATCTGTATTAGAACCAATCAATGCAACAAATCAAAATATTATATGGAGTTCAAATAATGACGCAATAGCAACGGTTGATGAATATGGAATTGTAGAAGGATTAGAAGCAGGAAATACAACGATCACAGCTACAACAGAAGATGGAAATTACCAAGCAACCTGTGAAGTGACAGTAGAAAATAAACAAGCGGAAACAGATTCATCAAGATTTTCATATACTACCAAAGGAAATAAGGTAACGATTACAGGATATAAAGCTAAAGGTAATGATAGTGAACTTATTATTCCAGCAGAAATAGATGGTATGACAGTTGAAACAGTAGGTGGAGGTTCAAAAATATCTGGTTTAGATAAAATAACCTCTATACAATTACCAGATACAGTAAAAACAATTGGAACATCAGCTTTTTATGGATATACAAATCTTGTAGATATAGACCTAAGAAATGTAGAAACAATAGGATCATCAGCATTCTATAATTGTACAGGTTTAGAAAAGATTACTTTCCCAGATACTTTAACATCAATAGGAGGATATGCATTTTATAATTGTACAGGATTAAATTGTAATATAATTATTCCGGACTCAGTTACCAATATAGATGGAGCATATGCTTTTAGAGGATGTACAAGTATGAAAAAAGTAAAATTATCTAAAAATTGTGCAAAACTACCATATGGAACGTTCTTTGGTTCAAGTCTAACAGGACCATTAGAAATACCAGAAGGTGTAGAAATTATAGATGGATATTGTTTTGGAGATACAAAGATTACTAGTGTGAAATTTGCAGATAGTGTTGAATATATTTACGAAAACGCTTTTAGACAATGTAGCAGTAAAATGGAAGGTGAAATTATATTACCAAAAAATCTAATTTACTGGGGAGATGGACAATTTGACCACGCTAGAAACTGTACAAATACAACAGTAGTTATTCCAAAAACATTACAAACAATTGGTGGAGATCAAAATATTTCTAGTATGTATCAAAAAAAGAATACAGGTTATGGAACACACTCTTTCTATGATTTTGCTATAAAATCTTTTACAGAGTTCATAGTAGAAGACGGAAATCAATATTTCCAAGCAATAGATGGTGTATTATTCAGTAAAGACACCAAAAGATTAGTAGCATTCCCAGCAGCGAAAACTTTGGAAGATGGAATTTATGAAATGCCAGAAGGGGTAGAAAAAATTGATGAATTATCATTTAGCTTAGCAGGATTAAGTGGATATTCAACAGGAAATCTAAGAACAGTTGTATTACCAAGTACATTCACGATAAGTGAATATGGACCAGACAACTTAAATTGTTCAGAAGGTAATAAAGACAGAGGAATATGTTTTAATACACTTAGTTCAGGATTTTATATTTATAATGGAATACGAGAAGTCATTGTAAGCGAAGACAATCCAAATTATAAATCAATTGACGGATGTGTATATTCAAAAGATGGAAGTACTTTATGGTTTGTTCCATTGCAAAAATCAGGTGATTTAAAAATTGCAGAAGGTACAACAAAAATTGGACATGGAGCATTTTACGGTTCATATTCAAGTTGTCCAATGCCTTTATCATCACTATATATTCCTAGTACGGTAAAGGATATAGATCAATATACACTAGAATATATGAATCTATTACCAAGTAGATGTACAATCACAGTAGATGAAAACAACCCATATTGGACAGTAAACTCAAATGGAGATGTTGTAGAAAAATAATGAATGAGGTTAAAAAAGATGAAAAAAATATTAAAAACAATTATCTTAACAGTAATTTGCATATTAGCTTTTATAACAATTTCAATGGCAGAAGATACTGCTTACAAAATAGAATTAGGCTCTGACAAAACAGAGGTAAGAGAAGGAGAAACATTTGTAGTAACGGTAGAAATAGACCCTACGAATGTTGAAGGAGGAATAGGAGCATATATTGCAGAAATAAAATATGATCCAGCAATCTTTGAAATAACCAATTTAGAAGGAATTGGAAATTGGGAAACACCAATGATAAATGAAGGTAAAATGATTGCAACAACAAAGGACGGAGAATGTGTTACAACAAAGCAGGAAATTGCTAAAATAACATTTGTAGCAAAGGCAGATGTTGTAAATACAACTTCAGAAATAACCTTAGAAAATTTTGAAGCATCAAATACAGAAACAATTTTGCCAACAGAAAGTAAAAAAGTTCAAATTGGAAATAATCAAACAGAAACAAACGAAAATACAAATGAAGAACCAAATGAAACATATAATACAATTGAGGTAGGAGAAAAGAATAATAACCCAAATACGACATCTAATTTAAAATTACCTTATGCTGGATTACAAAAAACAATTATACCAATTAGTATTGTGATAATTGCTATCATTGTTGGAATTGTGTATTATAAAAAACACAAAAAGAATGATGAATAAAGTCATGTTAGACAAATTTGAGAAAAGTAGACACTTTATAATTGAATTAACAAGTGTCTGCTTTTTCATTGTATAGGAAATTAAGTTTTTCCTATACAAGAACGTCGCTTCGCTCCAGTGATTGCATCAATAAAAAAATAATTATTTACAATTAAATAGATAAATGATAGAATGAAGAAAATTAAAAGATATTTACTAAATTAGAAGGGAGAGAAGTATGAAAATATTAATTATTTGTAGCAAAGCGTTTTATGATAAAATTGCACCAATTAAACAAAAATTAGAAGAAATGGGTCATAGTATAGAATTGCCAAACTCATATTATGAACCAGATGCTGAGAAAAAGGCATGGAATTTAGGAAATGAAGCACATTCTGAATTTAAACAAAAAATGTTAAAAATGAGTGCAGAAAGAATTGCAACAATGGATGCAGTATTAACTTTAAACTTTGATAAAAACGGAAAACAAAATTACATTGGAGGAGCAACTTTTTTAGAACTATATGAAGCATTTATGAAAGGTAAAAAGATTTTTATGTATAATCCAATTCCAGAAGGCATGTTATATGATGAAATATCAGGTTTTTCGCCAGTCATTATAAATGGTAATTTGGATTTGGTTAAATGAGAACGAATAGGGTGTTATGGTATAAATCATATAATGTAATTATAAGATGGAAATAGACGACTTTTATTTTGGGAGAAAAAATAAATTAATGATATTGAAAAGTGAAATTCATAAGAGAAGGGAAGGATAAAAATGGAAGAAGTTAATCAAAATTTAGAAGACTATATTGAAAAAAAAGTATTACCACAATATGACGCAAATAATGTAGGTGGTCATGGAAAGGAACACATAGAAACAGTTATAAATAGAAGTTTTGAAATTATAAAAGAATTTAATTTAGATGTGAATAAAGATATGGTATATACGATTGCAGCATTTCATGATATTGGATATAAGGAAAATCCAGACCAACATGAAGAAGTATCAAGTGAAAAATTTAAACAAGACAAAGAAATTGCAAAATTTTTCAATGATGAACAGATAAAAGTTATTGCAGAGGCAATTGTTGACCACAGAGCAAGTCTAGAATATGAAGCAAGAAGTATTTATGGAAAAATTGTTTCTTCAGCAGATAGAGAAACATCAGTAGAAAATATGCTTACAAGGTCAATATTATATCAAGCAGACAAACATAAAGCGGAGAACCCAACCATAGAACAAGTGATAGAATATTCATATAAAAAATTATCAAGCAAATATGGAAAAGGTGGATATGCAAAAATGTATTATCCAGATAAAAAATATACACAGTATTTAGACAAAATGCAAGAATTATTAGAAAACAAAGATAAGTTTATAGAAGCAGAAATGAATTTAGCAAAAACATTGGGAAAGGTATAAGAAAATGATTAAAGTTTTATTTGTATGCTTAGGAAATATATGTAGGTCTCCTATGGCAGAATATGTATTCAAGGATATGGTAAAAAAGGAAGGTCTAGAAAATCAATTTTCCATTGCTTCAGCTGCAACAAGTTATGAAGAAGTGGGAAATGATATGCATTATGGAACAAAAGATAAATTAGACGAAATGGGCATTCCTTATACAAAGCATAAAGCAAGAAGAATTGAAAAACAAGATTATCAAAAATATGATTATATCATTGGAATGGAAGAAAGTAATATTCGTAATATCTTAAGAATTGTAGGAAATGACGAAGAAAAGAAAGTATATAGATTATTAGATTTTTCAAAAAATCCAAGAGACATTGCTGATCCATGGTATACTGGAAATTTTACAGTTACATATCATGATGTTATAGAGGGCTGTACGAACTTTTTGAACTATTTAAAATTGCATTGTTTATAAGAAACTTAACCTTGTTGTATACGGAAAAATCCACATAAGGTCAAGACAAAAGACGATTTTTCTTATACAATAGAAAATTAGTTAAAGAAGAGGTAATAAATGGCAAACTATTTTATCAAAATAAAAGAAAAAGAAATTCCAGTAATTGTAAGAAATTATAGAAATACAAATTCTATAAAAATATATTTCAAAGGAAATGTTTTAAATATTAGCAAATCAAAGTACTTATCTAATAAAAAAATATTAGAAGTGATAAAACAGAATGAAGAACAAATCTATGAGCAATATATGAAAATATTGTCGAAAGATAATGACAAAATCAAACATTGGTATACAGGAGAAAAGATAAGCTATAAAGGTGAAGATTTTACAATACAAATGCATTATAGTAATAAAAAAAGGCTAAAAATTATGTTAGATGAGAAAAATAAGGCATTCATAATAGAAATTCCAGAAATGCTAAAAGATGAGGACAATAAAGATATTATTGATAAAGGTGTAAAGAGATTGCTTTGTATAAAAACAAAAGAATATTTAGAAACGCGATTGCCATACTGGAGCAAAAAAATGCATACAGAATATCATGAATGTAAGGTAGGGGACGCAACAAGCAAATATGGAAGTTGTGTTCCTAGTAAGAAAGCACTTCATTTTAGTAATAGGCTTATCATGTTACCAGAAGATAAAATAGATGCCATTATTGTCCATGAATTGTCACATATGACTTATGCAAATCATAGCGAACAATTCTATCATTTGGTTCAAGAGTATATACCGAATTATTTTGAGATTGATAAATGGCTAAAGAAAAATGTTAATAGAGTGATGATATAAGAAGAGTCTTAAAATTTTTGAAATGAGGTCTACTTAGACAAATTCTAGATTTTATGTTATAATATATACAAGCAAAGATTTGCATGTAACTAAAAATGCAAGAAATAATTGTGATTATTATTTTGGGTGAAACGATATATCTCAACTATAATAATCAATGACAATGATTTCTTGTAACCTTTTATAAGGAGGAAATAGAAATGAAAAAAAGGATGAGAGTATTGGGGATTAAGAGGAACACTGGAGAATTAAGACGGACAGAGATTACAGTAGAAATTGAAAATGACGAAATAATCTCGGTCAAGTTTGAGAGCAATGAAAAGCTGCCGACAACCCGAACTTTATTTTTATAAAAGTCAATACCAAAATTACCAAAAAAGGGAAAATAAAAATTACCAATTTAGATAACTTTTTATTATATAGA
>CALXJS010000013.1 GCA_944388685.1 uncultured Clostridia bacterium
TTATCCATCATCCTGAAAGTGATGACTATTTAGAAGAATCTTGGCTATATGAAGCAATATCTGAAACCTATATACCACTATTAACAAATTTTCAAAAACTAGTAGATGAAGGCGTTAATTTTAGAATTACCATGTCTATGACACCTCCTCTACTTTCTATGTTAGATAATAAATTATTACAAAGAAAATATATTCGTTATCTAAAACAACTAATCGAATTATCCGGAAAAGAAATTAAAAGAACAGCTGGAGATGAACGTTTAAATCAATTAGCCCATTACTATTATGATCGATATTCTAATGATTTACATCTATTCAAAGATGTATATAAATGTAACCTAATTCAAGCTTTTAAACATTTTCAAGATATTGGCGTATTGGAAATTATTACTTGTGGTGCAACCCATGGATACTTCCCTATTTTATATGTGAATGAAAAAACAGTAAAAGCACAAATTGCCGTTGGTGTTCAAACATATGAACGTTACTTTGGAAGGAAACCTCGTGGAATTTGGCTTCCTGAATGTGGTTATGTCCCAGAAGCTGATAAATATTTAAAAGAATTTGGAATCGATTATATTATTACTGAAACACATGGTATTTTATATGCAGACCCTACGCCTCTGTATGGTACTTTTGCCCCTATTGTTTCTCCAGAAGGTGTTATTGCCTTTGGTAGAGACATTGAGTCTTCAAGACAAGTATGGAGTTCTATCAATGGTTATCCTGGAGATTTCAATTATAGAGAATTTTATCGTGATATTGGTTATGATGCTGATTATGATTACATTAAACCATATATTGCTCACAATGGTGTCAGAGTACATACAGGTATTAAATATTATAGAATTACAGGAAAAACTGAATTCAAAGATTATTATAATATACAATGGGCAAAAGATTCTGCAGAAAGACAAGCTGGTCACTTCTTTGATTCTAGAAATGCCCAAATTGAAAATCTTTCACATTATACAGAAAATCCACCAATAATTCTATGTCCTTATGATGCCGAATTATACGGTCATTGGTGGTATGAAGGGCCATATTGGTTATATGTTTTATTTAAAAAAATCTATTATGATGATTGCAATTTTGAATTAATTACACCATCTGAGTATATTGATAAATATCCAAACATGCAAGTTTCTTCTCCTTGTCGTTCTAGTTGGGGAGCAAATGGATATAGTGAAGTATGGTTAAATCCAACAAATGATTATGCTCATAGACATCTTCATGTAGCAGGTGACAGAATGTGCGAACTTGCTCATTTATATCCAAATGCAAAAGGGTTAAAGAAAAAAGCATTAAATCAATGTGCTAGAGAATTATTATTGGCACAAAGTAGTGATTGGCTATTTATCATCACAAATGGTACAATGGTTGATTATGCAAAAAAAAGAATTAAAGATCATATTGGTCGATTTACGAAATTGTATTATCAAATAAAAGAAGACAACATTGATGAAGATTTCTTAAAAGATATTTCCAAAAAGGATTGTGTATTTCCAGATATTGATTACATGATTTATGGTTAGGGACGTGCCAAATCGTTTCAGAATGAACCCAAAAGGGACAGACCTTTTTAAGATCTGTCCCTTTTGGGTTCATTCTGAAACGATTTAGCACGTCCCTATCGTTCACTTATTTTTTTTCTTATCATATAATAATGTATAAGTTTTTCAATTTGGTAGATACTAGTTTTATAAGAAAGGGGTATTTTCGTATATGAAATCATTATGCATAAAAACAAATAATTCTAAAATACTAGATTATCTACTAAATGAATTAAAATATTCTGAAATACAACACATCTGTTTTTCCGAAAATCACTTTAAAAATTATAAAAATATTATTATTCACTACCTTTCTGATAATGATTATTCATACTTTTTTTCCAAACTGAGTAACCTTTTATCTTTTATGATAATTGATGAATTTGAAGATCTTCTTATGAAAAGAATAATTGATAAAAACTATTTTTATTTTGACTCACTTGAAAGAAATAAAATATTAAAAAATTGCTATAGTATTTTATCTGATGAATATTATACATGGTTTGATAAAAAGTTCGAGGCTCTTTATAATTGTATATATTCATTTATCTCTCATAACAAAATTTTGATATTAGATGGTTTTATAAATTTTAGATTACAACCATATATTTCTATTTTAGATGATATTATATCTGAAGGTGTAAATAACTATATTATTGAAAAAGAATATATGGAATTTATCTCTTTATTAAAGTTATATATTAATTCACAAAAAAATAATTCCAATATTATACACCTAATTTATAAAACTTCTGAGTCTATACTATTAGATGAAAATAAAAATTTGATTTTAAATTCAGAAGAAATTTTTAATGCAAAATATCTAAGTGATATATCCTTTTCTTCTAATGATTATACTTTAAATTCACTTTTGAACTTACTTCCTAAAAAAATTTTTATTCATTTAATTGATAATCAAATCGATGAATTTATAAATACTTTGCAGTTAATTTTTGAAAACCGTGTATCAATTTGTTTAAACTGTGAAATTTGTAATTTGTATCGATATCATAAAAAAAATATTACGAAGAATAACACCACATAATGATATAGATGGTAAAATGCACCTAAAATATTAAACATAATTTTAATATTCTTAGGTGCATCCCTCTATAGTATTTTAGATACTATCCATTTATAATTGCATTTAAATAATTTATAGCTTCTTGTAATCCTGGTAATAATGCATTTATTAAATTTTCATCAGTTTGTATTTTCCATTCTCCTTCTTGTTTTGTTAATTGTATTGTCGTAGATACTGTTTTGGTTCCAATTTCTTCGTTTCTTAATTGTTCTTTTAATTGATTTCTTTGTTCCTCTTCTGTAAATGACTCTCCACTAAAAGCAATTCTTAAAGCTTCTTGTGTATAATTAGAAATGATTTGATCAAAATCTTTATTTGTAAGTTCTATTTCTATACTTGCTTTATCTTCGTCTTTTGAAATATTTAAGGTTTTCCATGTTAATTTATTAAAAAGTAAAGCTTGTGCTTCTTCATCAATTTTTAAATTTTGTAACATTTCTGACGAATTAACAATTTCATCATAATTTATATATTGATTAACACTCTCAAAATCGCCGTTTTTTAAACTATTTAGCATTCCTTCTACTGTTTTTTCTGGTGTTTGCGGTACTAATATTAATGCAGTTACAATTGCAAGTACAATTATCAATAAAACAATTCCGCCTACCCAATATCCAATTTTATTACTACTTTTCTCCTTATTTTCTATGTTTTCCTTGCTTTTTTTCTTTGCCTTTTTATTATCTATTTTGTCCATGTCTTTCTCTTTTTTTAAATCTTTTCCTGTTACTTTGCTAAATTTAGGTTCTTCAACTTTCTCATTTTTAACCTCTTTTACTTTTTCTGTTTTTTCTACTTTTGCTACTTTTTCTTCTTTTTCTTCCATAGAAACCTCCCATCCGAACAGTCACTGCTCTTATTTTTTCTGCAGTAAGATTCGTCCTTCTTCTACAAAAATTATATATTAATAAAAAAATTTTTTCAACTATTTTTCTACATTTTTTAGAATTTATCTTAATCTCATGTTACATTTCACAGTTATTTTCTAAAACACTTTAAAACCAGAATATATAAATATTTTGTGAAATTAAATGTGCAAATGGAAGAATATTATAAATTCTATACTGCTTGATTAATTCCCGTTGCCACAATTTTACTCATATTTTCAATTAATCCGTCAATTTCTTTTGGGGTTACAATTAAATTATAATCTTGTGGAACTAAGGCTTCTTTTATTTCTTCATAATTATCTTCTTGTTTCAATTGATTTAGATAATCATTCGACTTTGCTTCATCTTGTAATTTCGTAATAAATAAATCTAATGAATCATTTACGAGTACTGCTGTTTCTACAACTGTTGGAATTCCGATTGCAATAACTGGTATTCCTAATGTATTTTGACTAATTTCTTTTCTTGTATTTCCAACTCCTGCACCTGGTACAATTCCTGTATCTGATATTTGAACAGTACTACTAATTCTTTCTATACTTCTAGAAGCTAAAGCATCTATTACAATCAACAATTTTGGATGTGTATTTTGAACAATGCCTTGTAAAATTTCCACTGTCTCTATTCCTGTTGTTCCTAATACGCCTGGAGAAATAGCACTCACATTTCTAGCACCTTCTTTTACATATTGTGGTAAATACTTAATCATATGTCTTGTTACTTCAATATCATTAATGACTTTAGGTCCTAATGCATCTGGTGTTACATAAATATTTCCAAGGCCAACTACCAATATTTCAGCATTTTTATCCACATGACTATCGACAATTTTTCTTAATTCTTCTGATAATGTATCTGCTGATTTTTGAATTTCCTCTTCTCCTGCAATTTTTAAATTTTTGATATCGATTGTCACATACACACCTTTTGGCTTTCCAATTGCCTTCTCCCCTTCTTCATTGGTTATTTTTACTCTATCAACTTTTATGTTTTCATCAATTTGTTCCTCTTCACTCTCTATTCCATTAATTTCATTTTCTAATTTATTAGCAGTTCTATAAATTTCTCTTCTCTCTGTTGCTAAATCTGTTCTAAAATTCAACATAATCTTCTCCTTTCCTATTTTTGTCCGTTTGGGGACGTTTCCTTTTGGACATTTTCATTTCATTGTATTTTTAGTATCTGTAAAAAGCTGTATTTTTATTCAATGTAATATAATTCAAAAAAAGATGTCCTTTTAAGACATCTTCTTTTTTAACCATAAATATATATCATTATAGATTGTATCTTTACATTTTTCATGTAATATATCATGACGCAAATTTGGGTATAGCTTAATCTCCACATCTTCTATTCCAGCTTTTTTAAATATCTCATGTGTCTTTATTACACCTTTTCCAAATTCTCCTACTGGATCTTTATCTCCTGAAAGTAAAAATATAGGCATTTTTTTATTCATCTTTTGGATATTTTTCAACTCAGCCGTATATTGCATTCCTGTAAGCATTTCTCTAAATAACCCTGCTGAATAATTTTCTCCTCTTAATGGATCTTTTATATATTCATCTAATGCTTCTTCATTAGAACATAGCCAATCAAAAGCAGTTCTATTTGGTTTAAACAATTTGTTATATGTCTCAAATGTTAAACTTTTTATTACTGGACTCGTATTTTCTTCTCCTACTTTTTTTGCTTCTTTATTTGCCATCATTTTTGCAATAGCAATTTTAAAATTAGGAATATAACCTGTACCCATAATAATTGCACCATCTAATGGTTCTTGTGCATAATCAATTAAGTATGTTCTTACTAAAAATGATCCTAGTGAAAATCCAAGTATCATATATGGTACATTTGGATATTTTTTCTTTGTCATTTGCTTACAAGTATCTATATCTTTTACCACAAAATTCCAACTTCCATTTGGTCCAAAATACATTGGTTTACCATTTGGTGCAATTGATTGTCCATGTCCTAAATGGTCATTTCCCACAACAACAAAACCTTTTTGTGTAAAAAACTCTGCAAAATTTTCATATCTTAAAATATATTCTGTAACACCATGTGCTATTTGAATAACCCCTTTTATTTCTGTTTCTGGTTTCCATTCAACTGCATGGATTTGTGTTTTTCCATCTGCTGATGGATAATAAAATTCATTTTTTATCATTTGCATTTCCTCCTTTTTAATTTAATTTCTTTCTGTGTTATTTTTAATCTTTTTTCTATACATATTCTCTATTCTAAATATTTTTTCAAAAACTTTCCGGTATAACTTCTTTCATTTAAACAAACTTGTTCAGGTGTTCCAACCGCTACGACTTCTCCACCATTATCTCCACCTTCTGGACCTAAATCAATAATATGGTCACAAGTTTTGATTAAATCTAAATTATGCTCAATTACAATAATGGTATTTCCTGTATCCACTAATCTTTGTAAAATATCCACTAATTTATGAACATCTGCAATATGAAGTCCTGTGGTTGGTTCATCTAAAATGTATAACGTTTTTCCGGTTGCTTTTTTAGACAATTCTGTTGCGAGTTTAACTCTTTGTGCTTCTCCTCCTGATAAAGTGGTTGATGGTTGTCCTAATTTTATATAACTTAGTCCTACATCATATAATGTTTGAATTTTTTGTTTAATTCTTGGTATTTTATCAAAAAATTGTAGTGCTTCTTCAACAGTCATATCTAACACATCTGCAATCGTTTTTCCTTTATATTTTACCTCTAAGGTTTCTCTATTATATCTCTTTCCTTTACATACTTCACAAGGTACATAAATATCTGGTAAGAAATGCATTTCGATTTTGTGAACACCATCTCCATTACAACTTTCACATCTTCCTCCTGGTACATTGAAACTAAATCTTCCCTTTTGATATCCTCTTAATTTTGCTTCTTCTGTTTCGGCAAAAATATCTCTAATTAAATCAAATACACCTGTATATGTCGCAGGATTTGAACGTGGTGTTCTTCCAATTGGTGATTGGTCTATATTGATAATTTTATCAATTTGATTAATTCCTTTTATTCCTTTACATTTTCCTGGTTTTTCATTAGAACCATTTAATTCTTTTGCAATACTCTTATATAACACTTCATTGACTAGAGTAGATTTTCCTGAACCAGATACCCCTGTCACACAAGTAAATACACCTAGTGGAAATTTTACACTAATATTTTTTAAGTTATTTTCCGTTGCCCCTTGCACTTCAATTACTTTTGATTTTGTATGTTTTCTTCTTTTTTGTGGTACTGGAATTTTTAATCTTCCACTTAAATATTTTCCTGTAATAGAATTTTCCACTTGCTTAATTTCTTCAGCAGTTCCTTGTGCCATCACCTGTCCACCATGGTTTCCTGCACCTGGTCCTATGTCAATCACTTGATCTGCTGCATACATGGTATCTTCATCATGTTCTACAACAAGTAATGTATTTCCTAAATCTCTTAGCTTTTTTAATGTTGCTAATAATCTATCATTGTCTCTTTGATGTAATCCAATACTTGGCTCGTCCAATATATATAGTACCCCTGTTAATCCAGAGCCAATTTGGGTTGCCAGTCTTATTCTTTGTGCCTCTCCTCCTGATAAAGTTCCTGCACTTCTTGATAATGTCAAATATTCTAATCCTACATCAATTAGAAATTGCAATCTTTGACGAATTTCTTTTAATATTAAATCTGAAATCATCGCTTCTGTTTTATTTAATTGTAAATTATCCAAATAATCTCTTATTTGATTAATTGACATGGCTGTTAATTCATTAATGTTTTTATCTCCTACTTTTATAGATAAAATTTCTGGTTTTAATCTTGCTCCATGACATGCATAACATGGTGAATTACTCATATACATTTCATAGAAATCACGCATTCCTTGTGATTTTGTTTCATTATGACGTCTATCTAAGGTTGGAAGTACCCCTTCAAATGGTGCTCTAAATCTTCTAATACCTGCTGGTGATGCATATTCAAAATCAATTTCTTCATCACCTGTACCATATAAGATTTTTTCCATAAAGCTTCTTGGTAACTCTTTAATTTTCTTTCCTTTAATATCAATTCCATAATGTTTTCCGATACTTTCAAAGTACATTTTTGCCATCGTGTCACCTTTTTTCATGGTACTTGAACCAAAGGCTTTGACACCATCATATAAGGTTTTATTTTTATCTGGAATGATTAAATCTTCATCCATTTTCATTAAATATCCAATACCTGTACAAGTTGGGCAAGCCCCCATTGGATTATTAAATGAAAACATTCTAGGTGTTAATTCTGGGAAACTAAAGCCACAATCTGGGCAAGCATAATTACAACTATATAATTTTTCTCCTTTTCCAACTACATCAATTAATACTAATTGATTAGCATGTTTTAAAGCAACTTCCACAGATTCTGTTAATCTACTTAAGATCTCTGGTTTGATCACCAATCTATCGACAACTAATTCAATATTATGTTTTTTCTTCCTATCTAAATCAATATCATCAGAAAGTTCATACATTTCTCCATCAATTCTAACTCTAACAAATCCTTCTTTCTGAAATTCTTCTAATTGTTTTGTATATTCCCCTTTTCTTCCTCTAACCACTGGTGCCAATACTTGAATTCTAGTTCCTTCTTCTAATTCCATAATATTATCGACAATTTGGTCTATGGTTTGTTTTTCAATTTTTTTACCACAATTTGGACAATATGGTACACCAATTCTAGCATACAATAAACGAATATAGTCATAAATTTCTGTAACGGTTCCTACTGTGGAACGAGGATTTTTTGAGGTTGTCTTTTGATCAATAGAAATTGCTGGTGATAACCCTTCTATACTTTCTACATCTGGTTTTTCCATTAAGCCTAAGAATTGTCTAGCATATGATGATAAACTTTCTACATATCTTCTTTGTCCTTCTGCATATAAAGTATCAAATGCTAAACTAGATTTTCCGGAACCAGATAGTCCTGTGATAACAACTAATTTATCTCTTGGTATTTCTAAATTTATATTTTTTAAATTATGTTCTTTTGCACCCTTTATGATAATTTTGTCATTCATGAAAATTCCTCCATAATTTTATATTGATATTTATTTTGAATGTTTATAAATTTTCAGTCACATTATACTATATTTTTTTAGTAAAAACAAGAGTTTGGTTAGTTTTGTTGTTAAAAATTTGTTACTATTGTTACAGTTCAGACCAACATGTTGAAAAGGTTACCTATATATTATTTTGAAATACCGCCTAAGCGACCAAACGAACGAAGTGAGTGCGATTGGAGCAACCTTCTTTCGTTGAAAAGTAAATTTTTAGATAGGATTAAATTTATTTAAGACTAGCTAAAAATTGATTTTTCAACATAAGTGGTTGCGACACACAAGGTATGAAAAATAATATATAGGTAACCTTTCCAACATGTTGGTCTGAATTGTAACAAAAAAATAATTTAAACAATTTTTCCTTCCTTCATCTCTATCACTTTTTGACAATTTTCAAGCATATTTAATCTATGGGCAATCATAATGGTAATTCTTCCGTTTACTTACCATTTCTATTGCATTTTTTATCAACTCTTCATTTTTCCAACTCAAATTAGAGGTTACCTCATCTAAGATAATAATATCTGGATTCATTGCCATAATTCTAGCAAAATTAATGATTTGCTTTTCACCAGCTGAAAGTAAATCCGTTTCTTCATATATATTACTATTATAGCCTTTTGGTAATGTCATAATTTTTTCATGTAATTTTAATATTTTAAAAATTTCAATAATTTCTTCTTTTGTAATCTGTTTATTAACATATTTTATATTATCGATAATGGTATTGGGCACAATTTGAACTTCTTGCATAATATAACCAATCTTATGTCTAATCGATGAAATACTATATGTTTTATAATCTCTTCCATTTAGCAAAATTTCTCCTTTTTGTGGTTCATATAGTCTAGTTAATAAATTGGTAATGGTGGTTTTTCCAGCTCCTGTTTTTCCAATAATGGCAATTTTCTCATTTTTTTGTATATCAAAAGAAATATCTTTTATATTTTTCTTATGGTCATTATATGAAAAATATACATGTTGAAATGCAATGCTTGTTATTTTCTCTTTTATCTTTTCTCCTGTTTCTAAATCCTCTTCTTCTGTTTCTTCTAATAGTTCTAATATATTCCCATACGCAAAAAAACTTTCTTTAACATCTGTTAAATGTCTTGTAAACCAACTAAATTCAGATGTTAAATATGAGGCATAATCTATCATAATCATAATCTGTGCATATGTCATCACGCCTTGGATAACCTCTAATCCTCCAAAATAGATAATGATTATTGTAGATAATGAAGTAATAAAGGTAAATATGGCATTATATGTACTAATAATTTTTTCTAGTTTTATGTTTTCACAATTATATTCTTCTAATTTTTCTTGTAATACTTGTACCCTTTTGTTCACAATCCCTAATAATTTTATACTAAAAAAACTTTGTATCCCCTCATTAATTGTTGTATAAATACTGGCATTAATCTTTCTAATTTCTGAAATTTTTGCCATTGTTTTTCGATTGAATAATAAAGTAACACAAAGTCCAAGGATATATAATCCTAAAATCATAAATCCTATTTGTACATTTGTCCATATTAAAAAAATCACAATAATCCCAAATCGTGCGAGTCCCATTATAAGCATTTCTACTAATCGAATTGGAAACAATTCTCCCGAATTTTGTGTATCTTCTTGTAAAAATTGTAAAATAAGCCCTGATGCATTTTGGTCAAAAAATTTAGCCTTTACCCTTTGGAGTTTTTCAAATATCGCATTCCTTAAATCACTTTTTATCCTCCTAGATAAAAGTGAACGCATTTCGCAATGCTTCAAAACCATATAACATTGAAGTAGTAATATACATATATATATACATACCCATAGAATCAATCCTTTTACATTTTGTTCCGGTATTTCTATGTCTAGTATTTTCTCTACAATATGAGGAACTGTCATTATTTCGATAATCGCTGTCACAATAATTAACAAACATAAAGCGATAAATTTTTTATGATACCCTGTATGTTGATACATTTTCTTTAATTTTTTCAAAGTTTCTTTCATACATTTTCTCCCTTTTATTCTTGCATAGAAAATTGCTTTTTCCCAAACTTATTTTATCTTTTCTATTGTTGATGTTTTATTTCTTATATTTATACATTTATCTACATACTTTCTAATTTCTGGTTTATGTGTAATAAAAATCATGGTTGTTTCTGGATAGTGTAACCTTAAATTTTCAAGAATTTGATTACTTGTTTTTCCATCTAGTTTACTAAATGCATTGTCAAATATCATAATTGGTTTCTTTCTCATTAAAGTTCTTGCAATTAAAATCCTTTGTTTTTGCCCTCCTGAAAGTTTTACACCTTTTTCTCCTATTAATGTTTGATATCCTTGTTCTAATTGTTTTATATCTTTATCAAAGACAACTTCTTTTATGACATTTTCTAACTCTTTTTGACTTTTCTTTTCCCACAATAATATATTTTCTGTTATGGTACCAATAAATACATCCCCTTCTCCCGAAATATATTCTATATATTCCCTTATATTAGACTTATCTAATTGCTTGACATTATGATAATTTAGATACATCTCTCCTTCTATACTTCCCATTCCCATAATTGCCCTTGCTATCATACTTTTTCCCGTTCCGTTTTCTCCAATAATCGCTACTTTTTCTCCTTTTTTAATACAAAAATTTAAATTACGCAAAATTTCTTTTTCTGATATGTTGATAGAAACATTATGAAAAACAATGTCTCCATCTAAATCATAATGATAATTCTTCTCTGTTTCCTCCTTTAATTCCATCAAAGCTTTTATCTTTTTTCTTACTACAAAAAAAGTATCCACGACTTCTAAATTTTCTCCAAAAGAATATAAACATCCTAATATCTTATCTGATAATAAAATTAAAGCAGTTAAAGTTCCTAATGTCATATTTCCATCTATGATAGAAATGCCTCCTAACAAATAACATATTGGATTTTTTAAATAGGTAATATGTTCACTAATAATTTCATAAAATAAGACAAACTTTATAAATTTGATATCTTCCTTTGTATAATTTTGATTTAACTTTTTATATTGCTGTATCTCCTTTTTTTGTCTGTTATAAATTCGTACAAATTTGAAATTATGAATATTTTGAATGGTTGCCCCTAATAGTTTCTTTTTCTTAGAAATTACTGTTTCTAGCATTTGTGTCATTTTTCGGTAATACCAGAAAGCAAAAAGGAGCATAACTACTATTGTTACCATTAAAAATATCGTAATAGGTACATTTAATGTTACACCTTGTGTGACAATAAAAATGCTTAAAGATATAATATCTAATATGACATTAAATTGTACTTTAAAAAAATTGCTATACGCTTTTGCATCCTCATTCACTCTTTGCAACATTTCTACTTTACTATAGGAATAATAACTATCATATTCTAATTTTAATATATGTGTATATAATGTTTCCTTTAAATTTGCACCAATTTTCAATGTAAATTTTGTCGTTATTCTTTCCCTTATATAATTTGCTAACACCACTATTCCCTTGATTAGCATAATAATTGCACTGAAAATCATTAAACTTCTAATAATATCCATTTCTACAGTTGGTTGTATAAATTTCGGAATGTCTTCTAAGTTATGAAATAAAATGCCATCTATTGTGTAACGAATATACATGGCTATTTGCAGATTACAATAAGAGATTAGAATACTAAATAAAATTAATAAAATAATATATTTTGTTATTCCTTTAAAACGTTCCATCTTTTTCTTTCCTTTATTTCTTAGAGCGAAGCGACATTCTTGAATAGAAAAAACAAAATTTTTCCTATTCAAGAACAATAGCGGGCTTTTTTAAACATTTTATCTGTTTATAACGTTTAAAAGCCCGCGTCATTGTTCGCGTGCCAATTTTACGTAAGTAAAATTGTGTACAATGATTGATGTTATAGGAAAATCTTCGATTTTTCCTATAACAGAACAATAGCGGGCTTTTTTAAACATTTTATCTGTTTATAACATTTAAAAGCCCGCGTCATTGTTCGGCGCCAAATTTTACGCTAGTAAAATTGTGTACAATATATAAAATACCTCTATTAGACTATACATCTAATAAAGGTATGTAACTTTATTTTTTTGATATCAAATTTATTAAATTATTGCACTGCAATACATATCTCACTATAATTGGGATAATAAATTTCTAATTGTGGATATTCTAAAATTTTTGTATATTCTGAATTTGGTAACCAGTTAAAATAGATATTTTGATATACTTTTAATATATCTTTTTGTTTTCGATTTTGTACGGCAAAACATGCCCATTTTGCTTTTGGAATGTTTACTTTTACAAAATCTTTTTTGGGTGTTTTTCCCACCAAATAATATTTTCCTATTTTTTGACACTTACCATTTTGGTAAATATCTTCATAAATTCCATAATATAATGCTTTACCTTCATGATGTTTCTTTAGAAAATCTATAGTTCCATCTCTTCTGGCTTCTGCATATAATGCTTGTATGGATTTTTTATCTGTTTCAGATATAATTTTTGTAGCCTTTCCATAATAAATTTGCGCTTCTTTTTCTTCAATTCTGTAACTCAATGGCTCCATACTCTTAATAGCAGAATGAAATTCTAGTTTTGGATAAATGGTTATTCGTGTCTTTCGTTTTCTAAAATTTGCTGGAGATTCTCCATACATTTTTTTAAATGCATTTGAAAATGAAACAGGTGAATCATAATGATATTGTATAGCAATATCAATGATTTTATGATTGGTTTTTCTTAATTCCTCAGCCGCTTTACTTAATCTTCTTTTTCTAATATATTCTGTAATCGTAATTCCTGTTAGAAATGTAAAGATTCTTTGCATGGTATATGTGGAAGTTCCTAAAATTTTAGCCAATTGCTGATAGTCTATTTCATTTTTTAAATTATTTTCTATTTCTTCCATTAATTTGTTTAAATCATTGTAGCTATTCATTTTTGCTCCTTTAGTTATTACATTTTCTCCATTATATCATTCAAAAGAAAAAAAATAAACATAAATATTTCTATTTATGCTTATTTTTATATATTTATAAATAGGATTGTCATAACTAAGAAATAGATTTTTCTTTTTCCAATCTTTTTTCGTTTTCAATAATTGTCATGATAATTTGTACTGTTTTTTCTAAATCATTATTTCTTAAAACATAATCATACATATTAATTCTAGACTCTTCATAATCAAAGCGATTCAATCTTAACTTAATCTCTTGTGGACTTGGCTTGTCCACTCTATTTTCTAATCGATGTTCTAATTCTTCTTTAGGAACACGTAAAAATATAGTAATCACTTTTGTGTCTTTACCTAATAATTCTTTTAAATGTTCTGTTCCATTGACATCAATATCTTTTACGATAATTTTTCCACTTTTAATTTTGTCATTTAATAATTTTCTAGAAGTTCCATAATATTGATTATGATGAATATCATATTCATAAAATTCTTGATTTTCTATCATTTTTTCAAATTCTTCTCTTGAAACAAAATGATAAGTTCCTCCTTCGATATCTCCCTCACGGATTGGTCTTGATGTATAGGAAGGTAATGATTCTACATTTTCCATTCGTTTTATTAGTTCTTTTTTTATTGTATCTTTTCCTGCGCCTGCTACTCCAGATAATATGACTAACATTCTATTGCAACCTTCCCTTCTGCTATTTCAATAGCTGCTATTGTTACTGGTGACTCTTCTTTTGTGTCTACCAATGGTGTTGCACCAGAAGCAATTTGTCTTGCTCTTCTAGCTGTTGCGATTACTAATTCATATCGATTGTTAGCTTTTGTAAGTAATTCTGAAACACTTGGTTTTACTATCATTTTTATTCATTCCTTTCTTTTTAGATGATGATTTTAGGGACGGAGATAAAAATCATCATTTTTTAATTTTAATTATTATTTCTATTTTTTATAACTATCAACCAAATGATGATTTTTTACTCCGTCCCCCAAATCATCATCTAGTTTTCGTCTTGTGAAATGTCTTTATCAATTCTTCCTCCAACCGTTTCTGGTTGTACGGCTGACAATATCACATGGCCTGAATCCATAATTAAAACAGCTCTTGTTCTTCTTCCATAAGTTGCATCTACTGCTGTTTTATTATCTTTTGCTTCCTGTATTAATCTTTTGATTGGTGCCGATTCTGGGCTTACAATTGCAACGATTCTTTCTGCTGACACAATATTTCCAAATCCAATATTTACTAATTGCATAAAATCAAATCCCTTCTTACTCTATATTTTGTACTTGCTCTCGTATGTTTTCTAATTGCGTTTTTATATTGATAACTTCATTTGTTATTTCTAAATTATTTGCCTTTGAACCAATCGTATTGGTTTCTCGATTCATTTCTTGAATCATAAAATCTAGTTTTTTTCCGACTGCTTCATTAGAACGTAATAATTCTCTAAATTGATATATATGGCTATGTAATCTGGTTACCTCTTCTTGTATAGAACATTTATCTGCATAAATAACCACTTCTTGTGCCAATCTTGCCTCATCAATTTCTTGATCTTGTAATAATTCTCTTATCCTCGTATTTAATTTTACTACATATTCTTCAATAAGTCCAGTAGAAAGTGAAGATATTTTTTTTACTTTTTCTTCTACATCATTAACTCTATCTTGTAAATCTTGTGCAATTTTCTCTCCTTCAACTTTTCTCATCTCTACTAAGTTATTTACTGCTTCTTGCGTTACTTCATCTAATTCATTTTTTATTGTTTCATCATCTTGATTTGTCTGAATGGTTAATACATCTGGCAATTTTGATATTTCTGTTACAGGGATATCTGCTATAATCCCTTCTGATTCTGCTAAATCTCGTAATTCTTTAATATACATTCTAGCAATTTCTGTATTAATTTTGATTTCCCTACCTTCTAGTGAATTGTTATTAAATGTAACAAATACATCGACTTTCCCTCTAGTTAATTTTTCTGAAATGATTTTTTTGATTTCTTCTTCTAAATAACTTAGATTTCTAGGCATTTTGACTGAAACATCTAAGTATCTATGATTAACACTTTTGATTTCTATTTGATATTCTCTTAAATTTTTAGATGTATTAGCTTTACCATAACCTGTCATACTTTTAATCATCTTATGCTACATTCCTTTCTTTTTTTAATACTAACATTATCATTATTTTTCAACTGTCTTTTTCTTTCTTCCCCTTTTAGATTTTGGTTTTGTTGGTTTTATGATAACCGCTTCTTGCTCAATTTCCTGCACTTGTTCTTCTTGATGTTTCACGTTTTCTATACTCTCTACTTCATTTTCTACATCTATTTTTTCTATCTGTTTATTTTCGTTTTTTTCCTCTAATTTGACTTCTTCTTTCTTTTTGGTTGTTTTTCTTTTTTTAGGTTCTTTCTTTTCTTCTTCAACTTTTTTCTTTGTTGCACTTTTCTTTTTTGTTTCTTCAGTTGCTTCTTCTTTTTTGTTTTTGGTTATACGTTTTCTTTTTGGTTTGTCTTCTACTTTTTCTTCTGAAATGATGGTTTCATCTTCTTTTATCTCTTTTGGAACTTGCTTTACTTCCTCTTGCTCTTCTATTTGTTTTTTCTTCCTTTTTTTAGATGTTTTTTCTTCTTTTCCTGTCTTGGTCTTATTTTTATCCCTCATCCTTATTGATTTTGGTTTTTCTTCTTTATTATTTTCTATATCTTTTTCTAAGGTTTCTTCTTCATCATTTTTTCTTTTTTTTGCTTCTTTTATAATTGGTTCCTCTTTCACAATTTCTGAAATATCACTAAGACTTTTTAAATATTTTATTCTCGCTTTTGTATAAATAATAATTGATTTAAGTACATAATATATTGCAAATAGATAAGATGAGGTCAATATATATGTTTGATAATCCAATTGATAAATTGTGATTACATGATGAATAAACAAGGCATGAATAGATAATATTAATAATTCAATTGCTGTAATTGTTAAGGTTCCGCTATCTCTTTTATAAGCAAATTCAAAAAGGATAATACTAGCTATTAAAAACACGCAAGAAATTGCTTTTGTAATCAGTTCCATATTATCTAAATTTAATCTTGTATATAGAATATTACATGTAATAAAATATGCCATTACAACAATTGCCAAGATTAAATTTTTAAATATCTTTTTTAATATTTCTTGTGAGACTTGTTTTGGAACTTTTTTCTTTGCAATTTCTCTTTCGATAATTGTTTGAGCATTTTCTTCTTGGTGTATACTTACTTCTGTTTTATTCAATGCTTTTTCTGTTGCCTCTTTATTTTTTACTTTTGTCTTTTCTTTTTTCATTTTTGCCTCTCTTTCTTATACACAATATTTTTCAATCCATTTCTAACTCATACATAATCACACTTAACATATTTAAAGCAACAGTCTCTGTTCGTAATATTCTATTTCCTAATGTAATGATTTTTGCATGATATTCCTCAAATTTAGCGATTTCTTCTTTATCAATTCCACCTTCTGGTCCTATGACAATAGCAATTTTCATTTCTTTATGCTTATCATTTTTCACTTTTTTTAATTCTTGTTTTAGTGTATGAAGTTTTTCATTTTCATATGCTACTAATACCAAATCGTATTGTTTCATGTTTTCACATAATGTCTGGATATTAATTACTGGATGGATTGTCGGAATTCTGTCTCTACCAGATTGTTTTGCTGCACCTTCCGATATTTTTTGCCATCTTTGTATTTTTTTTATTTTATCTTTTTCATTTAACTTTACAACACATCTTTTCATCTCCACTGGCGTAATATCATATACACCTAACTCTACTGATTTTTGAATAACCAATTCCATTTTATCTGCTTTTGGTAATCCTTGGAAAATACTTACTTGTATTTGAGGTTCTACATGAGATTCCATTTCTTCTACGATATGGCAATATATATCTTTTTCTTTTATTTGTTCTATTTTACAAATATAATTTTTAGATGTTATACAATCACATATATCAATTGTATCGTTGATTTTGGCCCTTAAAACATTTTTTATGTGATTGACATCTTCATTTTGTATAATGATAGTATTTCCTTCAATTTGATTAGTTGTCACAAAAAATTTAGGCATTTACATTCTCCTTTTTATTTCTTCTATACAATTTGCTACATTTTGTTTATATTCTATGGATTCATATTTTAACATTTTTTACTGGTATCTGAATTTTTTGCTTATCTTTAAATACAATTTTTATCGTTCTTGCTCTGCAAAATATAATCATTAATAAAAATACAATAACATATATAGCACTAAATCTGTCACATTATATCACATAACTGATTATTTTTCCAGTAAAATCACGCATTTATCCATACAGAAACTGATTTTGCTTTTACTTTAAAAATCCCAAATCCTTCATTATCAATTACTACTTCATCTTGACATCCACCAATGGAATCTATAAATTTTTCTCCTGCAAATTGTATACCTATGTACATTCTTTTTTCTGCATCAAATTTATTCGAAATTAATACTGCTAATCCAGATTTAATATGTTCATTATCGCCTTCTCTTGTCCAACCGATACAATTTGGATAATCAAAATAGTCATTTTGTTTTCCATAGGCTTTTTCTTTTCTTAAATCAATCAATGTTGATAAACCTTCAATTGGTGCAATATTGTCATGTTTAATACCATATAAATCTCCCCAAAATACACATGGATATCCTTCATCTCTTAATAAGGTAATTGCATAAGCAGGTAGCTTAAACCATCTTTCTACAAAACTTGTTAAACTTTGTCCTGGTTGTGTATCATGATTATCCACAAATGTTACCGCTTCACTTGGATTTTCTCTTACAAGTGTTCTATCTAAAATTTTAGTTAGATCATAATTTTCGTCTTTTGAAGCATTATATAAATTATAATGTAAAGGTACATCAAATAAAGAAATTTGTCCTTCTGTTTCTGTAATATATCGATGTAATTTTGAAATATCTCCACTCCAATATTCTCCTACTGCAAATAATTCATCTTCTGTTTGCTCTCTTAGTGTTTTTATCCAATTTTTATAAAAATCCGCATCAATATGTTTTACTGCATCTAGACGAAATCCATCAACTTTTGTTAATTCTAAATACCATTTTCCCCAATTCAAACATTCTTGAACCACTTCCGGATTTTTAAAATCTAAGTCTGCTCCCATTAAATAATCATAATTTCCAAATTCTTCATCGACTGCTCCACTCCAACTTTTATTTTTAAAGCGAAAAATGGCATGTTCTTTGGTTTTATCATCATAATCTATTCCATCAAAATGCGTCCAATTCCATTCAAAATCAGAATATTTATGTTTTCTTCCTGGAAATGTAAACTTTGTAGCCACGCGTACTACTTGGCTTTCTACAAAATTATTATGATTTCCCCAATCCACCTGTTCTGCTGGAATCGTTTGTAATAAATCGGCTCCCATTTTATGATTTAACACAATATCTGCATACGCTTCTATTCCTGCTTGTTTTAAAGTCACAATACAGTTTAAATATTCATCTTTAGAACCATATTTTGTTTTCACCGTTCCTTTTTGGTCAAATTCTCCTAAATCGTATAAATCATAAACTCCATATCCTACTTCATCTTTCCCTCCAATACCTTTATATGCAGGTGGAAGCCATAAGGCTGTTATTCCTATATCTGCTAACTTTTCTGCTTTGCTAGCTAATGTATTCCACCAATTTTGGTTAGTTTCTAAGTACCATTCAAATCCTTGTAATATGACTCCATTTATTTTTTTCATTTATTTTTCCTACTTTCTAAAATCACTTTTTATTTTTCTATTTTGAGGCTATCGATTATGTCATTAAAATATTATTTTTTCTGTTTGCATTATATCATTTGTCTAGGATAATTTCTAGGTTAAATGAAAAAATATTGTAATATTCTATTTTTAAGTTGTTACAATTGAGTGTACAAATCCTGAGAGGATATTTGACAGATAATTTTTTATTTTGTATAATACCTTTTCGAAAGGAAGCGATTTTTTATGAGTTTTGTCTATGAAAGAACAATAAATTATTATGAAACCGATAAAATGGGCGTTGTCCACCATTCAAATTATATTCGCTTTTTAGAAGAAGCGAGATGTTATTATTTAAAAGAGTCTGGTATGCCATTTGAAAAATTTGAAGAACAAGGCGTTACCATTCCTGTTTTAGAAGTAAAATGTAAATACAAGCAACATGTTACTTTTTCAGATACCATCTCTATTAAAGTTATTGTTAAAGAATTTAATGGTGTTCGTCTAACCATTGGTTATGAAGTAAAAGATAAAAAAACAGGTAATGATGTGATTATTGCCGAAACGAAACATTGTTTTACTGATAAAAATTTAAGACCCGTTAATCTAAAAAAATATTGTCCAGAATTTAGTGATAAATTTGAAGCATTAAAAGAAGCTTAGTACTTTTTCTAAGCTTCTTGATTTATTTCTTCTAGCATTTTACCAACATATTCTAAATTAATTTTATGTGTTATCTCTAATTGTTCTACAAAACTTTTGGTATAACTTGTATTTACATTTAACACAGTTGCATAGGCAAGATGTTTTTCTAATACAATTACACTTTCTAGTGGTTTATCTTCTAACAAAGTATAATCTTCTAAAAACTTTTTATATTTATCCCATCGTTTCATTTCCTTTGCGCCTTTTACAGTATAAGTACCATCTAGATATTCTCCTTTTCTTAAATGACGTAATATTACTCTTATGATAGGTTCTAATATAGCAAGTTCAAAAGCCACAAAAAACGTCATGAATACCATATCAAATATTCCTTGACCAATTTGATTTCCACTTACTGTAGAATATATGGCTAAAATTATCATACTTCCTATATATAGTGATAAAAATACTGTACTTAAACGTATTTTTGTTTCTTTTGTGAAATGATAACTTTCAAATTCTTCTCTTATATATCTTGTCCATGTGTTTAAATTTATTTTTTCTTTCTTACAAATCTTGTTATATAAATATTTCTCATCCTTTTTCAGTAATTCCTCTTCTTTATTTGGTACTACTTTTAGTTCATAATGATTTTCTTCTTTCTTTTCTATTTTTAGAAATCCCTTTGCACATAAATTTAATATACATGCCATTAAATCTTTTTTCTTTTCAATTTTTTGATTTTGTAAATAGGAAAGGACTGCTGGACTATATTCCACCTCCACATCTCTAATATAAATTCCTTCATTTTTTGATGATTTTACTTTCATTTTATTATATATGGTAATTCCCAATCGAATAACGAAATAACCAAAAATTATCGTTATCATAAAAATCGCAATTCCTCTATTACTTCCAAACAAACCATATACAAACAAAAGTGGAATAATTGACAATACAAGATATATTGGAATTGTCGCTAACCATATAAGTTTTACATTGATTTCTCCTGTTTTCGCCATAGAAATGATAATCCCTATTACTGCAAAAAAACCATATATTAATACAACAATTATTAAAATTCCAATCATTTTTTCCCCTTTTATTTTTAATTTTTATTTTTTTGTTTGATAGATAATTTGTGTTTATATTAATTATTGACTCAAGTCTGTCCCTTTTGGTATCATTTTGAAACGATTTGGCACGTCCCTAACCGAACAAACTTAGTTGATTACTTTGACTCATTCCATCTAAGCATCCAAATTTTTTCAATAACTCTGCTACAGAGTCTCCTACTTTTGATCTGATTTTCATATCATCAATAGACATGAATTTTCCATCTTTTCTTGCATTTTCAATCCCTTGTGCTGCTACTGTTCCAAGTCCTGCTATACTATTTAGTGGTGGTCTAATTCCATCTTCTTCTACGATAAATTTTGTGGCACTTGATTTATATAAGTCTATTGGTAAAAATTTGATACCTCTTTCATACATTTCTAAGACAAGTTCTAATACAGGATACATAGCTTTGTCTTTTTGTGTTGCATTGTTTCCTTGTAAGTCGATTTCTTTCATCTTGTTTTTTACCTTTTCTTCTCCAAATATCATGATTTCACTGTCAAATTCATCTGCTGCTCTAATAGAGAAAAAGGCTGCATAATAGGCTTTTGGTTCATGTACTTTAAACCATGCAATTCTAAATGCGTTAGTTACATAGGCTGCTGCGTGTGCTTTTGGGAACATGTATTTTATCTTTTCACAAGATTTGATATACCAATCTGGTACATTGTGTTCTTTCATTAATTCTGTATATTCTTTCCATTTTGCTGGGTCTTTCAAAGCTTTTCCTTTACGTACAGTTTCCATGATTTTAAATGCAGAATTTGGTGGTAAACCTTGTTTGATTAGATATATCATAATATCATCACGACAACAGATAGCCTCTGTTAAGGTTACTGTTCCATCTTCAATTAAACTTTGAGCATTTCCAAGCCACACATCAGTACCATGTGATAATCCGAGATATTCGAATTAATTCGTCAAATGTAGTTGGTCTGGTATCCACTAACATTCCTCTTACAAACTTTGTTCCAAACTCTGGTATTCCATAACTTCCTACTTCTGAACCAATTTGTTTTGGTGTTACACCTAAAGCATCTGTTGAACTAAAAATTGACATGGTTGCTTTATCATCTAATGGAATTTTTGTTGGGTCAATTCCTGTAATATCTTGTAACATTCTAATAACGGTCGGATCGTCGTGTCCTAGTATATCTAGTTTTAACAAGTTTTGGTCTATTGAATGGTAATCAAAATGGGTTGTAATAATGTCTGAATTTGGGTCATCTGCCGGATGTTGTACTGGACAGAATTCATAGATTTCTCTTCCCTTTGGTACAACAATAATTCCTCCTGGGTGTTGTCCTGTTGTTCTTTTAATTCCTGTACATCCATGGGATATTCTTTTGATTTCTGCTTGATTAATTGGAATATGTCTTTCTTCATAATAATTTTTTACATATCCGTAAGCTGTTTTATCTGCTACTGTACCAATCGTTCCTGCTTTAAAAGTTGTTCCTTTTCCAAAGATAACTTCTGTATATTTATGGGCTTTTGCTTGATATTCTCCCGAGAAGTTTAAGTCAATATCTGGTTCTTTATCTCCATTAAATCCTAAGAACGTTTCAAATGGGATATCCATTCCATCTTTATCTAGTTTGTGACCACATTTTGGACATTCTTTGTCTGGTAAGTCAAATCCATTTTTCACGCCATAATCTGTAAAATCTGAATATTTACAGTTTGGACATCTGTAATGTGCTGGAAGTGAATTTACCTCTGTAATTCCTGTCATATTTGCCACAAATGATGAACCTACAGAACCTCTAGAACCTACAATATATCCATCTTCATTTGATTTCCATACCAGTTTTTGTGCAATGATATACATAACGGAAAATCCATTTTTAATAATAGAATCTAATTCTTTATCTAATCTTGTTTGCACAATTTCTGGTAATGGGTCTCCATATAATTCATGTGCTTTATTGTAAGCAATATCTTTTATGGTTTGTTCACAACCTGGAATGTGTGGTGGACATTTTTCTGGAGATATTGGGCTAATTTGGTCACACATATCTGATATTTTATTGGTATTTGTTACAACTACTTCATAGGCTTTTTCTTTTCCTAAATAACTAAATTCTTCTAGCATTTCTTCAGTTGTTCGTAAATATAGTGGTGCTTGATTATCGGCATCATCATATTTTTGTCCAGCTTCCAATATACGTCTATAAATTTCATCTTGTGGGTCCATAAAATGCACATCACAAGTTGCCACAACTGGTTTATTTAATTTTTCTCCCAATTCCACAATTTTTCTGTTAATATCTCGTAAAGCCTCTTCATCTGCCACCGTTCCATTTCTAATTAAAAATTGATTATTACCTGTTGGCTGGATTTCTAAATAATCATAGTCATTGGCAATTTCTTCGATTTCTTCATCTGTTTTTCCAAGTTCAATTGCTTGGTATAACTCTCCTGCTTCACAGGCACTTCCCAAAATTAAGCCTTCTGAATATTTTTTATACAAACTTTTTAAAATACGTGGTTTTCTATAAAAATAATGCAAATGTGATAATGATACCAACTTGTACAAGTTTTTTAGTCCTACATAATTTTTGGCTAAGATAATTGCATGATAGGTTTTTAATTTTTTGTATTCTTCCTTTTTGGCTTCTTCACTTGCTGCCACTCTATCAATATCTTCTACAATGGTTGCTCCTTTTTTCTTTAACATATCTATCATGACATTAAATACTTTCACAGTTGTATCAACATCATCTAACGCACGGTGTGCCACTTCTACTTTGATACCTAAGTTTTCTGCAATTTTTCCTAATTTATATTTCTTATAATCTGGAAATAAGTCTTTTGCTAAGCTTAAAGTATCTAAATAGGTATAGTTAAAATCATAACCTAATACTTTTGCATTTTGTTTTAAAAATCCGACATCAAAGTTCGCATTGTGGGCAACAATAACCGTTTCTTTGTCATCTCCCAAAAATTCTAGTAATTTTGGGAATACCTTTTCAATGGTTTCTGCATCTTTTACCATGTCATCTGTAATATTGGTAACTTCTGTAACTCTTTCTGGGATATGTTTTTCAGGATTTACAAAACAGCTAAAATCATCAAGCACTTCTCCATTTTTTACTTTCATAACACCAATTTCTGTAATTTTTTCCGTCGTTGCTGAAAATCCAGTTGTTTCTAGGTCTAGTACGCAATAAGTTGTATCAATACTTTGCTTTTTGCCATTATATACGGTTCTTGTATTATCTGGCGCTAAATATGCCTCTACCCCATAGATAATTTTCATATCTGGATTGTCATACCCAAGTAATTTGTGGGCTTCTGGAAAGGCTTGCACCACCCCATGGTCAGTAATGGCAATGGATTTCATTCCCCATTTCATGGCTCTTTTGATTAAATCTGTTGCTGAAGTCATGGCATCCATTTGGCTCATTTGTGTATGCATGTGAAGTTCTACTCTTTTTACTTCTGCATGGTCTTCTCTAATTTTCTTTTTAATGCCTTCTCCCTCTACAATCGTATTTGCCATAATGGTTAATTCATTTGAAAAAGAGTCCATTTGTGCCGTTCCTGCAACAATAACGCCTTTTGCATTTTTTATTCTTTTTATGACACGTTTGCTATTATCCTTATTTAAAAATGCTTTACAAGTCATACTACTGGTTCCATCATAGACATCAAAACTAAGTAAGGTTTTTCCAGATTTTAGTTCTCTATCTTCCATATCAATGACTTCTCCATTGATAGAAACCTTTCCATCATCTACATTTAATTCGGCAATTTTTACCAATGGCTCTGTAATATTGGGGTTCATTCCTAAAATAAGTGGTGTACTTTCATCTTCTTCCGGTAATTCTGGGACTTCTATGTTACTTGTCATAATCGTATTTGCCATGATAGTTACATCCCCAGCATAAGCGTCTAATCCTGCTTTTCCAATTGCTTTAATGACTTTTGCATTTTGAATTTTTTCAATAATTTCTTTTCCTTCAACGGCATCTTTTGCAAAAGATTTACAAGTGATTGTACCTGTTCCATCATAGATATCAAAAATTAACATTCCTTTTCCTGTTCTGGTTTCTCGACATTCGCTTGTTAACACTCTTCCTTCTATGGTAATTCTTGAATTGCTTGCAGTAATGTCTTTAATTGCCACTTTATTTTCTTTTGCCTTTGATGGTTTTCCCATAATATATTCTTGTTCTTGAAACTCTTCCATCCCTTCCATTGGTGGCATTCCTTCTAATGCCTCTTCTGGAATATATCCTTCCATATCCATTGGTGGCACATAATCTGGGTCATTGTATTCTGGTACATTGGCATATTCTACATGATTTTCCTCATTTTCTCTTTGGTGTTGTGCATTTAATTCTTCAATATGGGCAATCGCTTTTTCCTCTACTTGCTTAATCTCTTCACGTATTTCCTCTATCTCTTCTTTTGACAATTGTTCTGTTAAATTTACTTTATATTCTTTTCCAAATAAATTTTTCAAAACCTTTTCTAGTTCTTTATCTGTTTTTTTTGCCTTTAGAAAATCAGCACCTTTAATATGCATTTTGACATTAACTTCATTTCCATCAACTTCTACATCACTTTTTAATAAAAGCATTGGCTTCATTAATGGATATTTGTGTGACATATATGCAATAATATTTCTCCATTCTGTTTTTATGTCTTTTAGTACAACTCCTTCATGATATTTAATAACCATGTCAATATGTTCAAAATGAAATCTATCAATTAAAAATTTTTCAAAAAACCATAATTCTTTAATTTCTATATACTCATCAAAATACAACATAACTTCTAAAGTGTTGGTTTTTTTAATGATATTTAGCCCTTGGATATTGGCATATTGTATGTTGGCTTTTGTTTGATAATCATTAAATATTTCTCCTACTTTTTTTGTTTTTACTGTTTCTTGCATGTATTTTTGCTCCTTTGTTTTTCTCTTTCCTATGGTTTCTATTATATACTATTTTTTTTACATTTCAAGCGAACAAAATAAAATAAATTAATAAAATTTTTGCTCATTTTAAATTTCTTATGAATGGCAAAAAAATAGAAAAATCCTAAGACTTTCCTATTATTCTTCACTTTTTTCTACATTTTCCTCATCTAAAATTTTTTGAATTTCTGTTTTTAATTCAAGAATATCATTTTTTAATATATACCATATACTTTTTAAACTTATTCCTTCATAATCATGTACAATTCTATTTCTTAAACCCTTTATCATATTCCATTCTATTGAAGAATACTTTTTCATTGTTTCTTGAGAAATATTTTTTACTAATTCGCCTATCTGATTAATAGCAAACACGGTAGCATCGATTGTTTTTTCATCATTACAAAACTCTTCAAATGTATAATCTTTAGTATATTTTAATGATTTTTCTATATATTCAATCATTTTTATAAAAGATATATATTCTTTATTTTTCATATACTACCACTCCTGTTCTTTGTATTTCTTTATCTATTTTAGAATTTTTTATAATTTCTGTTTTTTCAAATGCATCTACCGGTTTCTTAAAAGCTTCCTCTATTTTAGTTATCAAGCTATATAACTTAAACCCCATTAAAGTTTCTCTTGTATCTATAATAAAATCCAAATCACTATCTTTGTCTGCTGATTTTTTTGCATAAGAGCCAAACAAAATTACTTGATACACAGGCATATTTTTTAATACATCTTTCAATATTTTTTTTATTTCCTCTATAGAATATATTTTTTCATTCATAAATAATTACCTCTTTTCTTTATATGCATAGTATATCACATCCATTAATCTCTGTCCATCTATTTTTATAATTCACCTACGATTGCTATATAAATCTCTCCATATATTCTATCAAAAATAATGGTATATTTAAAACTTTATCATCTTTTTTTAAATTATTCATTGATAATCTAATAGATATATCATTATTAAATTTCTCGTTATATTTTGTCAAACTAGTACTATTAGTTGATTTATTCGATTTTACTTCTATTGGTATAATTCTATTTTTATTTTGTATTACAAAATCTATTTCATATCTATCAAAAGTAAAATAATTTGGTACTTCTTCATAAAGCATTATTAGCATATTTAATACATAATTTTCTGTAAAAGCACCTTTAAATTCTTCAAATAGTTTATCGCCCTCTATCACAATTCTACTATCTAAATTTGCCATTCTTCTAAGTAAACCTACATCATTCATATAGATTTTGAAACAACTTAAGTCATGATATGCTTTTAATGGAAAATCTGTCTTGCTAACATTATATACTTTATAAATCAAATTCGCATCATTTAACCAATTTAATGCACCTTCATATTCTCTTGCACGGGCTCCTTCTTTTATCGTTTGATATAGAAATTTTTTGTTTTCTTTTGCTAATTGTGATGGTATACTATTCCAAATTAAAGAAATTTTATTAGCTTCATGATTTTGTGTATGCTTTGAAAAATCACTTTCATAAGCTTTTAATATATTTTCTTGTATTGCATTTACCATTTCCATGTTTTTCTCATTTACCCATGAATAAACCGCTTCTGGCATTCCTCCAATAATGAAATATGCCTTTAATTTTTCCTCTAATTGATTGAAAAATATTTCTGGTATATTTTCGACTTTGGTAATAGATTTCATGTAATCCACTAAATTTTCACAACTATCAGCCATTAAAAATTCACTAAAAGTCATTGGATACATGTTCATAAATTCTACTTTTCCTACTGGGAATGATGTATGTGACAATCTTATTCCCAACAAACTTCCTGCACAAATAATATGATATTCATTTGCCTCTTCTTGAAAATATTTTAAACTATTTAAAGCATCAGGACATTCTTGGATTTCATCAAAAAATATTAATGTCTTTTCTGGTAAAATTGCTTTTCCATATATAAATGCTAGTTGTTCTAAAATTCTTTTAGGGTCTTTTGTATTGACAAATAAATTGTGTAAATCTTCATCATGGTCAAAATTAAAATATGCAACCCCTTCATAATTTTCCTCTCCAAACTGCTTTACAATATATGTTTTTCCAACTTGTCTAGCACCTTTTAAGATTAGTGGCTTTCTATATTTACTTTCTTTCCATTTTATTAATTTTTCCATTATCAATCTCTTCATTTGGTTTCACTTCCTATCCATACTATATACATTATCTATTCTAATTATACCATATAATCACATTTTTGCAAAGTTTTTGATTGCATTTATCACATTTTTGCAAACTTTTTTATTGTTAAAATCACATTTTTGTTAATCTTATATGTTTCAATTGTTTTTCTAGTTTCTGCTCAACTTCTGAACATAAGTGAAAAGTATTAATAAATTTTGAACTATAAATTTTAGACAAAATTCGACAATTATGAGACAAAACCCAACCTGTCCCATTTTGTCTCAATTTTATGTAATCTAGAATTTTCAAGCATTTTATGGTATAATTAGGTAAAATTGATTAATAATGAACTTTAGTAACATTCTTTAAAGTTCATAAAAATAACTTATATATAGAATATTTTTATTGAAATTTCATATCATGAACTTTAAGGAATGTTCCTAAAACTAAAAAGGTGGTGGAATTATGGTTGAATTGCTTTCTCCTGTTGGTGATTTTGAATGTTTAAAAGCTGCTGTTCAAAATGGTGCAAATAGTATATATTTTGGTAGCGATAGTTTTAGTGCTAGGGCTTTTGCGTCTAATTTTAGTCTAGATGATTTAGAAAAAGCGATTCAATATGCTAAAATTCGTGGGGTTAAAACGCATTTGACATTAAATACATTGGTTACTGATACAGAGTTTGAAGAAGCTATGGCTATCGCAAAAAAGGCTTATGCATTTGGTATTGATGCCATTATTGTTCAAGATTTAGGTTTAGCAATGGCTTTAATTAAAACATTTCCAGATTTGCCTATTCATGGTAGCACACAGATGACGGTTCATAATTTGAATGGTGCTTTAAAGTTACAAGATTTAGGTTTTAGAAGGGTTGTTCTTGCTAGAGAGCTTTCTGTTAATGAAATTGATTATATTTGTAAAAATACCAATATTGAAATAGAAACCTTTATTCATGGGGCACTTTGTATTTCTTATTCTGGACAATGCCTATTTTCTAGTATGTTAGGTGGACGTTCTGGAAATAGAGGAAAATGTGCTGGTCCTTGTAGGCTTCCTTTTGAATTATTGGAAAATAATAAAACGATTAATTCTGGATATTTATTAAGTACGCGAGATTTATGTGGCTTAGAGTTTGTTCCTGATTTAATTCGTGCTGGTGTAAAGTCTTTTAAAATTGAGGGACGTATGAAATCTCCAGAATATGTGGCAACTGTTACGAGAATTTATCGAAAATATATTGATTTGGCTATGTCTGACAATGAATATTTCATTGATGAAAATGATAAAAAAGAATTGCTACAAGTATTTAATAGAGGTATGTCTTCTTCTGGACATTTAAGTAATGAAGCAAATAAAAATCTTGTTTTTAAAGAAAAACCAAATAATATGGGATTATTTCTTGGAAAAGTACAAAAATATAATGCGAAAAAAGGCTACATTACTGTTAAATTAAATGAACCCATTGCTATTGGCGATACCATTTCTCTTGAAAAAGAAGATGGCACATACACCATTTCTGAACTGATGGATACCAATCTAAAAAATATTAAATATACTGAAATTGGACAAACGGTTGTTATTGGCAGAATGAAAGGAAATATTAAGTTAGGCAACCAAATCTATAAAATGAGTTCTAAGCGTCTAAATATGATAGCACACGAAAGTTGCCAAAAAGAGAATAGAAAAATCTTATTAAATTGTCATATTGCTATTCATAAAGAAAAACCTATACAAGTTTCGGTTACTTCTGCTAGTAATATAGAATTATATAAAGATTTAAAATTAAATTATACAAGTGATGTCATTCCAATAGAAGCAAAAACAAAGCCAATTGATAAAAATATGATAGTTACGCAATTTTCTAAAACCGCTTCTACCCCTTATGCCTTTAAGAATTTAGAAGTTGAACTAGATGATAAATTATTCATCCCAAAACTAAGTACGCTAAATGATTTAAGAAGAACGGTTTTACATATGGTAGAACAACATGCAATTGATGTAATGACAAGAAAAGATACATCTGCAATTCCTTGTATTGCTGCTACTGATACGAAACCAGCAATGACGAAGAATGTTTCATATAGTCCTATTAAGAAAACCAAGTTATCACTTTTACTAAATATCTTGCACAAAGATTATGATTACACAAAATTACACGAAGTTGAAAATGTATATATTCCTTTAAAATACTTTTCTATGAAGGACTATAAAGATATCTTACATATTTTAGATGAAAAATATAATCTATATATCTATATGCCAACCATTGTAAAATCTAATTACAAAAATCTATTATCTAGCAATATAGAAACTACTTTAAATAATTATCATATTAAAGGATTTGTCATTTCAAATATCTGTAATGTCAAATTATTAAATGACTTATTTGTTGACTTGGATAAATCTTTAGAATTAATCACAAATTATACATTTAATGTGTATAATGCTAATACAATAAAAGAATTAAAAGAAATGGGAATTTGCCGCTATACCATCTCTCCTGAATTAAATAGAAACATGATTACAGCATTATGTAATTGTAATACTCTACCAAATGAATTAATTGTGTATGGCAGAACGCCTCTTATAAATATGAACTATTGTCTTTTAGGAGAAACAGACAAATGTTATCCAACTTGTAAGCAAAGATGTATTACAGATAATGTATATGAATTAAAAGACCGTTTACATATGAAGTTTAGAATTTTACCTGACAACATTCAAACTGTTACAACGATTTTTAATAGTAAAATAACTTCTATCTATCCAAAAGAGTTTAATGTAGATTATGCAAGAATAGACGTTTTAGATGAAACAATTGATGAAATTAATGAAATTATTCATCGTGTAAATAATAATCAAAGATTTGATGGTAGCCATTATACAAATGGAAATTTGAATAAAGAAATTTGAAAATAAACAAACGCAAATAATTTATTTAAAAAGCTTAAATACATTATGTTACAAATTAAAAAAATTTAATCTTTTAGCAGTAATTATCCCCCGGCTTAGCCGGGGGCTTTTTACTCATAACGCCTAAAAGGCTACGTTACAAGCAGAGCCTCAAG
>CALXJS010000014.1 GCA_944388685.1 uncultured Clostridia bacterium
ATTATGAACAACATAAAAAAATCTTTACAAAAGATATGAAAAAAGATTATACCATTTTAGTACCACAAATGGCACCAATTCATTTTGAATTATTAGAATCTGCTGTACAATCTAGTGGATATAAAGTGGAACTATTAAGAGAATGTACCCAAAAAACTGTTGAAACTGGATTAAAATATGTTAATAATGATGCTTGTTATCCATCTATCTTAGTAACAGGGCAAATGATAGAAGCCCTTCAATCTGGCAAATATGACTTAAATAGAACTGCTTTAATCATGTCACAAACAGGTGGAGGATGTAGAGCAACAAACTACATAGGCTTTATTAGAAAAGCACTTAAAGACGCAGGATTTGAAAATATTCCGGTTATCTCTTTCAATATCGTTGGTATGGAAAAAATGCCTGGATTTAAAATCACAGTACCTTTAATAGAACGTCTACTAAAAACTGTTTTATATGGTGATTTATTACAAAAAATGCTAACAAAAAATAGGGCTTATGAAAAAAATAAAGGTGAAACACAAAAACTATTTGATGAATGGATGGAAAAATGCAAAAAATTACTACAAAAATCAACTAATAAAGAGTTTAAACAAAGTATATATGATATTGTCAATGACTTTGAAAAAATAGAATTAGATACTTCTATTGAAAAACCTAGAGTTGGTATTGTTGGAGAAGTTTTAATTAAATATCATCCATTTGGAAATAATCATGTTGCTGATTTACTAGAAAAAGAAGGCGCAGAAGTTATTTTACCTGACTTTATGGGATTTGTGAAATTTATGGCGACACATAAAATTACATTTAATAGTTTGTTAAATACAAATAAAACTTCTTCTAAAGTCATGAAAGCAGCTATCAAATTAATTGATATCTTAGAAAAAGATATGAAAATTGCTTTATCAAATTCTAAAAAAGGCTATTTACCACCATGTGATATTTGGCACTTAGAAGATAAAGTAAAAGATGTATTATCTATTGGAAATCAAACAGGAGAAGGTTGGTTCTTAACAGCCGAAATGATAGAATACATTGAACATGATATTCCAAACATTATTTGTGTGCAACCATTTGCTTGTTTACCAAACCATGTTGTTGGTAAAGGTGTTATTAAAACCATAAGAGAAAAATATCCAGACGCCAATATTTCTCCAGTAGATTATGACCCTGGTGCTAGTGAAACAAATCAAGCAAATAGAATTAAATTATTGATGACTGTTGCTAAAGATAATCTAAAAGCAAAACAAGCTAGAAAAGCAGCAATTGAGAAAGAAAATGAGACTGAAGCAATAGAACAAACAAAAGAAATCAAAGAAACTCAAAAAAATTAATCAGTTAAATTTGATATATTTTTGAAATTGTTGTATACTATGTATAGAACGAAAGTTTAATCAAATCTTTCATGTAAAATCAATAAAAATAGAGGAAGCTGCAACTTCCTCTATTTTTTCTCCTTTTTTATGTACTGTAAAATTTTTAAAAGTATTATAATCTTTAATATTTAGTTACAATTCAGACCAACATGCTGGAAAGGTTACCTATATATTATTTTGAAATACCGCGTAAGCGACTAAACGAACGAAGTGAGTGCGATTGGAGCAACCTTCTTTCGTTGAAAAGTAAATTTTTAGATAGGATTAAATTTATTTAAGACTAGCTAAAAATTGATTTTTCAACATAAGTGGTTGCGACACACAAGGTATGAAAAATAATATATAGCTAACCTTTCCAACATGTTGGTCTGAATAGTAACATATTTATACAGAATAGCAAATAAAATTTTCACTTTGTATTGACAAATCCATTAAAAAATGCTAATATTAATATTGTCCTTGGTAATTATCCAAAGATATGGAGAGGTGGTCGAGTTGGTTTATGGCACCAGTCTTGAAAATTGGCGTGCGTTAATAGCGTACCGTGGGTTCGAATCCCACCCTCTCCGCCAATTAAATAAAGAGTTAGATATAAATCTAACTCTTTAAATATAAAATGGAGAAATACCCAAGTGGTGAAGGGGACAGTTTGCTAAACTGTTAGGTCGAGCAATCGGCGCGAGGGTTCGAACCCCTCTTTCTCCGCCAAAAAAATGTACTTCAATAATGAAGTACATTTTTTATTCTATATGAAAAATTGACTTAACTATCTTTATAATAAAATCAATCATATATTTAACCATCTCATTACTATTATAAAAGCTAATTAATTTTTCCCTTGTAAATGGAATAACCCATAAAAGTACACAAATTAGAATTACTACAACAATTGCAATAAAAATTTTTAAATAATCTTTAAACGTTTTTTTATATCTTATCTTATAACCTCTTCTTCTTAATTCTTGAACATATGCATCATGATAAGCTTTTCTTCTAGCATTTTCCAATTGTTGCTGATAATCTATGTTTTGATTCTGATTGTTTAAATTTTCTGAGGCTTCAAAATTTGTATTATGAATTGCTTGATTAGTATTTTGATAATTGGCATGTTGATTATCTACATAGCTATTATTCATTTCTGATGATTGTCTTTTTATATTATTTAATTCTTGTTGTAATTTATCATATGCCTCTTTAGAAATTGTATCATCTTTTATTGTTTCATCATATTGCTTTCTTTTTGTTTCATCTGATAAAACAGCATAAGCTTCATTAATTTTTTTTATAATTTCTTCCGCTTTTGCTTTATTTTCTCCCTCTTGCAAATCTGGATGATATTTTTTTACTAAAGCCTTATATGCTTTTTCTATAACTTCTGGTGATGCATTTTTACTAATTTCCAACCAATCATAATAATTTTTGTTTTCTTCCTTTTCCATCTACAATAACCTCTTTAACAAATTTCAATTATTAATTTACATTAAATGATAAAGTGAAATCAGTACCTTCGCCTAATAGGACATTAAAGTTAAATATTTTGTTTTCTGATTCATTTCTGCCATTTTTTATTGTACTTTCATAAATATATATGTCACCCTCATTGCTTGTAGAAATGATTTCAAGAACATTATAATCATAGAAGTTTTCTTTTATGTAGTTTTTAAAAGATTCTTCATCTGGAAAATAATTATTTCTAAATCCTTCAGATAAGGTTTCATAAGCATGTGTATAATCTTTTGTATTAAGCATTTGTATAAATACGGATACATTAAAACTTGTTTTTTGAGAATCTGTTAAACCATTATATGCTTCTATATATTCTTCACTTTTTATTGTATATGTATCTAATTGTACCTTATAATCCATAAAATCTGTTTCTTTAAATAAATAATAGTTTCCTCTGTTATCAACACATACATATTGTGTATAATCTTCATATGTATTTACACTATATTCTGCTAAATTTAGAGTAAATATTGCATCATGATTATCTGTTAAATACTCTTGAAATTTTTCATAACTTCCAAATCTTTCTTGTTTATATTCATCATCTAAATATTCATATGCAAGTTCTGGAAGACACAATAAAATATTTTTATATACATTTAAGTGTTCTTTACATAAATATTCATAATTCACTTTTGCCTGTGCAAATTTGTTTAATGTGTTTTCTTCTATGGCTTCATTATTATTTATAATTTCGACTTCATCTATATTTTCTATTGTGCCATCTGGTACTGGTTCTACAGAAAATGTACTATTTGATATATCCAAATTTACATATATATACATTTCTTTTATAAAATTAGAGTTTATATCTGTTAAAAATCCATATACCAAATATTTCTCTATTACATCATTCTCTAATACATTCATTCGTAATGGAACAAATATAGCATTTTGTTCCATTACTTCTACAGTTTCTCTTAAATTCTCAACGGTTATGTTATTTTCTTCTATATATTGCTTACTTAATAGATCGTAAATATTTTGATTTATCTCTTCATCTGATACAATTTTTGAATAATTACTATTTTCGTCTGTTCCATAATAACTTGAATTATTTATATTTACTCTATTTATATACGAATTTACACAATTGACAACTGTATAAAAGTTCACAAAATCTGATACTTTTTTTGTAGATTCATTTTCGTAATCTACAACAATTCCAGGTTGACCAGCTTCTTCTTCTACTTCCTCAGACTTATTGTCAAGATATTTTAACATTATGGAAATACCTATTATTAATATAATAAATATAACAATGACAATAATAATAATTTTCTTCATATTCATATCTAAACTCCTTTTATATGTTATTCCACATATCTGTATACTCTAACAAAAAATCCTGGTGAATACGTACTTACCTTTATTCCTGTTTTTGTACCTGATGCATGAACATATTGTCCATTTCCAATGTATATACCAACATGTTGATGTGCTGATGAATGTACCCATAAAACATCTCCAGGTTGAAAATTACTTGCATCCATATTCGATGATTCCCAAACTGCCAATGCACTATAATTTCCAGCTGTCGTCGTAGGTAATTCAAATCCAAAGAATTGTTTATATAATCTATAAACAAAACTAGAGCAGTCGTAACTAAATTCTCCATACCTATTTCCTTGGCTATAATAATATCTATCATCATCTGCTATTCTTAAGGCTTCTGTTAGCATAGCCCCCATTTTAACGGCATTGTCTCCTGAAAGATTAATAGGTCCTATTCTACTATCTGTGGTTGGTTTTTCCATATCTTTAAATTGATTATAGTATTCTTCTGCAGATTGTATTCTACTTGATAAATGGTTCTTTTGTGGATTATAATCTGGTCTTTCAAATAAAGCCATAAATGCAGTTGTACTAGTCGCTATGTCTGTTGCATTACTCCAATCTGATGCCGTATAACTATTTCCATCATATGCTGAAGAAGATTGACCTTGCAATTGATAATCTGCAAATGGATTTCCACTATTAGGGTCTAACTCTGCTAATAAAAATTCTATTTGTGTATTTACATCACTTGTATCTGTTCCTTTACTTGCTATATATGCCTCTAATTGCGTTCTTCTGGTATAAGACCACTGACATAGACCTAAACCTACCCCAGAACCAGATTCTATCTTAGTAGGATCAAATCCTGATTCCCACTGTATGTTACCAAGTACCGCAGCAGCCGCTATTTTACTATATCCTGCATCTAGCAATGCCCACCATACCTTTTCTTGTACACTACTTCCATAAAATCCTGATACAGTTGTTGTTCCTAGTCCCATCAACTGCATTAAATCATCAAAATCTGTTACTCCATAATCTGTACCTGTATATCGATATAAAATATATTTCATAACAGAAGAATAAGATTGTGTATGTTCTGAAAATTCCAAAACATCAAATAGCATTTCATCTGCATTTTCAAATAAGTCTCCTACATAAGCTGTTTCTTTATTTCCTGAATATAAATCTGTATATGGTACTTTCTTTCCATCAGGATCAAAAGTCGCTCCTTCTTCATAATGTCCAGATTCATTTTTCCATAACCCTAAAAATGCATCTGTGTTATCTTCATAATCTATAACACCTGTTACTATCATATCTCGTACAGTTGTTTTAACTTTTTTTTCTGTTCCCCCTGATGATGAGGCAGTAATTCCCGAAATAGAAGATTGATATGATTGCAACACATACTGATTGCTTGTATAGCTATCAATTATATCTTGTACATCACTTCTATCTTGTAATTTATTGTTAATGTCTGCAATCTGTGTATCGAGATTTATAGAATCCGTATTTAACATAGACATTAACTGACTTCTTAATGTATCAATTGATTGAATACCTGTAATATTAAATCCGCCAATATCATATCCTTCTGCATTCTCCAGTGAATTCTCTCCACTTGGCGTAAATGCTGTAGATTGCCCTTCTGCATTGTAATATTCATACGTTGTAATTGTATTTTTTGTTACTGTTCTATCTGCTTTAAAATACCATGAATCCGCAGAAATAAGTTTAATATCATAATCTGTACTACTTGTTGTTTCTGTGGTCTGTACTGTATGTTCTAAACTTGCAATATTATATGTTAAATCTCTTCCAGCTGACGCCGTTTCTACTTGTCCATTTTCATCAGGAAGTATTGTGTATTCACCTTCACTATTACTTGTTTTTATAAATGTTAAATCCTTTCTGGCATTTAATATAATATCAATCGGATACGTTCTTTCTGTAACAATTGTTTCTTGTGTTGTTAATGAAAATACTCTTAATGTAATATCTTGATTAATAATTAATCTTTCAAATGCTTCTAAGAATTGTGGTGAAGCTGAAAATTGTAAAAAATCAACTAATAACTCTATTGGCACCATACATTCTGATATTTCACTGTTGTTAGCATAATTAATGGTTTTTGTAGAAAAACTATAAGCACCATTACTAGATGTCGTTACCGTAATCATTTCAATGGTTCCAATTTCTTTTACTGTATACATTGTTATTGCTGTATTTTTACCTAACTGACCATTTCCTATTGGAATTCCGACATTCCCATTAAACCAATTCACATAATAGTCAAATGTTTCATTGTTCACACAAGTCATTAAGTCTCCATTTTCATTTTCTATTTTAATACTTCCTCTTGTTGCTGTATAATATACATCTTCTCCTGTTGTATCATCTTTTAATCTAACATAATAGTATCCAGCTTCATCTGGAGTTGTCTCATTGCTTGTTGCTAATTGAGATAATTCATTAGGATCCAATGTTTCTAATAATTCCTCATAAGATACCTCTATTCCCAATTCTGTACCAACAGTCGCTTGTGTTACATAACTTGCTAATACTAATCTTCTCAATGTATCTTTTGTAAGCCCTGCTTCTTCTAAGTCCAAGTTTCCCTTAAAGATTACATTATCATTTCCGTCTCTATCTTCTTCTCCTTCATCTTCATCTTCTTTCAAGATTCCACCATTTGATAAGGCATCTGCTAACTCCTGAACCACTTCATCACTAAAATAAAATACACATTTTTCATTTTGCGGTGGATCGAGAGTTGCATCACCCCCTCCGGAAGGCAATTACCCATGTGTTATGAAGATGTCTTAATTGCTCTGTAAGCCAACTTACTGGATTATCTAAAAAGTCTAACACTTCTCCTAAAACGGTTTCCATTATTTCGATTATTCCACGAAATACAACATATACAAGCGATCCCAATAATACAATAATCATTAATACAATTAATATTTGTGTTACAATTCTATTTTTAAATAAATTAACTATACCTTTATTTCCTTTTCCCATTTCATCCTCTTCTTATAATATTTATAAATCAATTACAACTTCTGAAAACTCATTATAATTCTGTGTATCTTGTATGTAAAGATCGTAATCTTTTACTATGTTGTGAAAATGAATTTCTTTGTCAGTATCGTCTGAACCAGATGTCTTATTATACTGTAATGTTATTGTTTCTGTATTGTTTGGTTCAACTCTTAATTTTAGTATATTCATATCACTATAATCACATGTTCTTCTTCTATCATTATTTGTTGTTATATACATTGTTTCTGAAATATCTTTTGTAGAATCTAATAAAATGGTTTTGTCTGATTTATTTTTTACCGAAAATGTGTAATTGACATAATCAACATATGTCTCAACATATTCTACTTTTATGTATAATTCTTCAGTTTCTGCATAAACATTTTCTAAGTTTTCTTTTGATATATAATTACTAATGCTTAAATATTTTGCATTGTCTTCTGTCTCTACTACTGTAATATAATCCTGATATTTATTACTATTTTCATAATCACCCGTAGACATGATGTCTCCAATAAATCTTACTCTATATGTTGTGTAATTGTCACGATTTATCCATGATTGTAAATTACACATTCTTTTTTCCGTAAATATCGTGTTATAATAGTTTTCTTCAAAGGTTTGTTGATTTGGATATAATGCTTCTTTACAATCAGAAGAAAGCATATTATATGCCTCTGTTACTTTTCCTTCGTTACAATAGTCAACAAAAGTATTAATTATGCTCTCTTCTTCTTCATAAACAGTTTCATCTATGTCGTCACCTTCAATTACTGTTTCTGCAGGTCTATAAGATGATTGATTCTCTGCCACTGTATTTTCTTCTTCTATCCCTTTACCTAATATGGCTGATACAAGAATCCACAAAAATAGTATAGCAAGAATGAAAAACAGTATAATATTAATTTTTGATTTTATTTTTTTATATATTCCATAAGAATTTTTATTTATAAAACTTTTAAACATAATTCACCTTTTTAATTTTCTTCTCCTTCTGGAGGATTTATTCTTCGATTATTTTTGCTGGAATCCTCTGTACCATCTATTTTTGGAACATTTGATTCAGCTTTCTTTTTTCCTTCTTTTTCTGGAATTACTTTCTGTTGTATTTCTTTTTGGTCAATATGTACTTCCATCTTGCCTCCTGGAGAGTTTCCTCCTTTATCACTAAGTTCTACTTTTACACCTGCTCCTCCTACAGCTGATCTTATCATGCCCTCTATATCTTTACTATTTACTCTTCCTCCTAAATTTTGTGCTACTGCTTGTGCCATTTTACTGATTTCTGCATTAGATAGATTTCCTTCTGGTAACATTCTCTTAATCATTTTTTCCATATCAGATTGTGAAACTCCCTGTACATTTACATGGCTATTATTTGATGAATCTCCAAATTTAATATCTGTATCTGCTTTATTGTTATTTGTTGTATTACTATTAACGGCTAAGGTAGCATATGTATTTCCACCATTACCTATTACAATTCCTGAAACATCATCTCTTCCTTCAGGTGGTGCTGTATCTTTCATTCCTCTTGCATCAATATCACCATTTAATGCACTGTTCATAGCCTCTATGTCTATTTGTCTTTTTACTTCTGGATCTTCTGGATTTCCTCCAGCCTCTAGCACTTTTTGATAGATTTCCTCTCTCTTATTTAAGAATTCTGCTTTTATTTTACCTGTATCTTTACCTGTGATACTATCATATGCTTCTCCCATAACCCTTCTATGTCTTGCTCTTTTAGCACGATCAATGTCTTCTGGTGTTTTTGTTTTTACTCTATCTTGTACCACATTACCAGTTGTAGTTTTATCACCTTCTATTGCCTCAGTTTTTACTCCATCTGTTTCTAGTCTATTAACTGATAATTCATTTGTCTCTGAATCATCTGTTTCAAATGTACTAGTCTGTGCACTTCCAAGTTCTCCTTCTGCTGCATCCAATGTTTCAGCATTGACAGAATCAACTACTAAATTTCTTGCTCTTACATTTTCACCGTTTTCATCTCCAACATTTCTACCACTAATTCTTTCTCTTGCTGCCTCTAAATCTCCAATTTCTTCTCTTGCCGTCTCTGCCTCCCCAAGTTGTTCTGCTCCAGTATACCTATTTCCTAGGTTTTCCATATTTGTATCTATCGTTACAATTTCTCCTCTTGTTGTTCCTAAATTGCCAATTTCCTCTGTACCTGTTTGTCTATTGCCAAGTTGTTCTGTGCCTGTTTGTCTATTTCCAAGTTGCTCTCTTCCTGTCTCTACAGTTACTATTTCTTGTCTATCAGTTTCACCTTCTCCAAGTTCTTGTTTATCTGCCTCAACTGTATAGATTTGTTCTACTCCTGTATCTCTATTGCCAAGTTCTTCTGTTTCTGTTTGTCTATCCCCAAGTTGTTCTCTTCCTGTGTCAACAGTTAAAATATCTTGTTTATCTGCCTCAGTTTCTCCAAGTTGTTCTCTTCCTGTGTCAACAGTTAGAATATTTTGTTTATCTGCCTCAGTTTCTCCAAGTTCTTGTTTATCTGCAATCATATTAAAGACTTGTTCTGTTGTTGTTTCTCTGTCTTGAAGTTGCTCATTTCCCATTTGTTTATTGCTATCTCCAACTGCATCTCCTATCTTTTTAAGTGATCCAGAATCTATAATAACCTCATCTTTTTTTCTTCTAAAGTCTTCTGGTCGAGGTTCTCTTTCCCTACGTTGTTGTTCTTTTCCCATACCAAAATAGTCATCTCTTGTTAGTTCCTTAGGTTGTACAGGTGGTATAACATATGTTGGACCTCCTCCTGGTCCTCCTCCTGGCGTTGTTGGAAAATCTGTAGGATCGATATCTGGAGGATTTGGCCCGTCTGGTCCTCCTCCATCTGGAGGATTTGGTCCATCATCTGGTGAACCTCCCCCTCCTCGCGTAAATCTACTATTGATATCTCCAAAATCTTGTGCATTTTCCATTGTACTTGCTGCATCTCTTGCTTGTTGTCCAGCAGCCACCTGTGAAACAACAGATGCTCCTGGAATTGCTAAACTAGCCGCTGAAGCCGCTATTTTTACAGCTTGTGTTACAGTGTTTGCAACTTTTTGTTTTGCTCTATCTACTGTTTGCATTCCTGTATCTACTTGTCCAATTCCAGCTACACCGTCTTTCATACCGAATAGTCCTCTATAGTATTTTTCAGCATCTTTTATAAAATGTAATACAATTAAGGAATATGCTGTAATAGCTATGTTTTGTCCATTATCTGCAATCGTTGCTACAAATCCAAATAATACAGTATAAATTAACATATGATATGGTTGAAGAAAAGCATTTGTTACAAATTCTTTTAACCATTTTTGGAAAATACTCTTTCCTTCTTTTCCAAAAGCATATACTAGCCCAATTATTGGAGCAATTACAATTAATAATATTGTATACAAAAACCTCTTTGTATAAGACATGGCAAAATAAATTGTATACCATATCAACGTTCCATACATAAACAAATATAGAATTTGTGTAGTATCAAAATCTGTCAATAATTGTTTTCTAACCCATGCAATTGATGAAAAGTTACCATTTATGGCATTACTTAACACTGATACAACAATATCTGCCACATTTAAGATAATAATCATCAGTACATGGATAAAAATTACCAAACATACAGCTTTTATCCAATCCACTAAAGAATCTTTATAATGTGCTTTTTCTTCAGCAATTGTTGATAATAAAATTCGGATAGCTGTATAAATAAGCACACATAATAATCCAATGGCTGCAATATTTCTTAATGCATAATACCATTGTGCTGCAGATGTTTTTATACCAGATATAATATTATTATCACTTTCTGAAGAAAAAATATTAATATTGGCTAATTCAATTTCTCCTCTAAAGAAATCTTCTATTGTTAAAAAACCTAATCCACTTATTTCTGTTGCAGTTTCTATTGTTTGACCTACACCATCAATTAGATTTTCATCTTTCGCCCAACTGTTTTCTATTACTTCAATAGCATCTGCTCCCCAATCACTAACCCAGTCAATCGGACCATTACTAAAAACCCCTACTATACAAGTTGTCCAAAAGATTATTGTATCTAATGGAACCATTAAAAGTGAAGTTATTGGTTTTAATAAGATTCCTCCAACAGAAATCGCTTGTGTTTGCGGAACAAATATAAAATTAAATAGTAATATGATTAACATAATTGCTATAAGTAACTTGTTCAAAAGTTTTTTCATCTTAATTTACCCTTTCTCTCTGCTTCTACAATTTTATTTAAATTTGTTTCAACAAATTCAAATTCTTTTTTCGTTGGTGTAATTTGTAAAATAGCACTGTCTTGTCCTACTTTAAATAATCCTTCTCCTTTTGTACAATTTACTAGATATGCAACTTCTCCTTCTGAAAGTTTAAATACTTCTTTTAGCAATTCTACTTCTGACTTATCTTGTGCCAAAAATAATTTTGTATCTGAAGATGTCAAAACTGCTTGTGCTTCTGGTTTTTCATAAAAATCTTGAAATCTTTGAGAAATGATTGCTAAAGAAACATTTCTTTTTCTGGCACGTCTTGCCATTGTATTTAAGAAATCAACTGCTTCTGGATATGGTAATAACATCCATGCCTCATCTACCAATACCCTCTTTTTCTTAGATTTTTTCTTGTCCTCACTATTCTTCTTTACATACTTTTCCCAAATCCAAGATAAAAGAATTTGTTGTGCCAAAGGTCTTGCAAATCTTTCTTCTAATTGTGATATGTCTAAATTTATAAAAGGTATATTTGACAATAGTTCAAATGTTGATTGTCCATCAAAATATGCCATTTGCCCATTGTATTCTCTTATGTATTGTTTCATAACTTTTAATAAGTAGCTATATTGATAATTATAATCTGGGTTTGTATTTGCTTCTGCTTTTCTTTGTAACGTTTTATACCATGATCCAATTGTTGGCATTTCTTTTTTTGATGATCTCATTGAATTACCTCTGTTTTCATATAAACTCATTGGATCATTTGTTATTCTTAGTCTTCTATATTCTTCTGCTACCGTTTCTGCTATAATTTGTTTTGTAAGTTCATTAACCTCTGTACTTCTTGTACTTCCTCTTGCCATTGTTAATATAGATTGTGTAACATCCTCTACCTTATTCTCTATGTTTAATACTGTTCTTTCTTTTCCTGTTATTTCGTCTTTTACTTGCTCAACTTCTACATCAAATAAATTGATAATTGTATTTGAGTTTGGGCTTATTGTTACATTTACCCCACCTAGTGCTTCTGCTACTAAAATATATTCACCTTCTGCATCTAATGCTAAACTTTCTATTCCCATCAAAACTGCAGATCTAGAAGTTAAAACCTTCATTGTAACAGATTTTCCTGCTCCTGATTTAGCAAATATAACCATATTATAATTTGCTAATGAGGAACTAAAATTATCATATAAAATTAAATTTCCTGTTTGTTTATTATATCCTAAAGGTATTCCTGTTGAATGTCCTATATCCGCATTTATAAAAGGAAATACTGTACCCATTGATTTTTTATCAAAAATATGTGATTTGTTTTCTATTCTATTTTCAGCAAATGGTAAATTTGATTTAAATACTTCTTCTTGCATTCCCCATCCACTTCTAATGTTAATCAGGTTTTTTGCCATTTCAGAAGATAGCATTTTTGAAAGATTGTCTAACTCTGTTTGATTATATGCAAATAAAGTTGCAATAATGGTTGCCTCATATAGTTTGTTAAATCCTGCTGCTATTTCATCTCTCAATTGCTCTGTTTCTGATTTTTTATAACTTAAATCACTCTCTCTGTTTATACTTCCTCTATCTTGTGCTACTAATCTTTCTGTTTCCAATTCATTAATAACTTTATTTAGTTCTTTTTGGCTTCTTTCTTCTCCAACTGGACTAATATATAATGAAACATTTACATCACCAAAATTATATAAATCTCTAAACAAGCTAGGAAATGTAGCCATTCTTGGTAAATTAGAAACATAAAAGCTTCTTGCTAATTTATTTGTAGCAGAAATAATTTCCAAATGGTTTAATTCAGATGCATTAATTCCTGTAGGTGCAATAATTTCTTTTATAGTTTGTTTTTTAAATAATGACCATTCTTTCTTTTCCTGACTATTGAACATTCCTTCTTGGTTCTCGTTTCTTTCTTCCTTTTGTTTTCTCCTCCTCATTTTTAACCTCCTTTTCTCTTGCAGTTTCTCTTTCTAATGCTTCTTTTGCTCTCTCTAAAATGTCACCACCTATGTTGTTTCTATTTTGCTCTAATATCATTTCTGTCATCTGTTTTATCATTTTATCAATGTTATCTTCTCTTTCTTGTAGTTCTTTTTCTTTTTCACTTCTTACTCTATTAACCAATTCATTTGCTTGTCTTATTGCCTCATTTCTTACTTTTTCATTCAATCTATTCATTCTCTTATCTAATATATCTTCTGCTGTAACATACAATTGATTATAATTTGAATTTAGCACCTTATCAATTCCATATACTTCATATTGTTCTCTGTTATATGCCACATATAATAATTCTGCTAATTCTGTAGAATTTAAAATTCTTCCATTTACATCACAAGAATTTAAAACTCTTATAAGAGATTGACATCTTATGTACAATTCTGAAAAGGCCTTATCTTTCAATTCCTCTTTATCCAACATTTCCATTGAATTCATTTCTTCTAAAGGAGAATAAGATATCGCTATATAATGTTCCTTTTTTGTAATGTTTCTATTTGATCTAATTCTTTCTGTATTTGCTACTACATCTTTCGCATAATCATAAATATTACTTGTTCTTCTTAATTCTAAATATGCTTCTCTTATTTTACTTTCTGGTACATTTGGTGTTCTTCTTACAATTTCATATTCTGTTCTAGCTTTTTCAGCTTGCATTGATAATCTATTTAATTTTTCTTTGTATTCTAATATACTATTATCAATATTAAATTTTCTTGTTTGTATGTATATTTGTATTGGAAACTTTAATGAGTTTAAGAATTTTATAAATCCTGATTCTATCGCTAATTTTTCATCCTCAGATGCTAAGTCATAGTTACTTCCTGTACATTTGATAACCATAACAAATCTTGTGCCTTTTTTTCTCACAATCATGTTATCTTCTACGGTATCAAAATCCATAAAATCATATATCGATTCTTTTTGATAGGCTTCTTCTAGTTTTTTGTTTTCAGGCTTCTTTTCATTCTTTTTTTCTGGTTCATTTTCTTTTCGTTTTGCTATTTCTCTAAGTTTTATGATTGCTAAGACAACGATTAAAACAACTAGTATGGTTACCATAATTGCTAAGACAATATTTAAAATACCAGCCAATTGGTTTGCATTATTTTCCATCTATTTTTTCCTCCTCTTTTGCATTTGATTTAATATCAGAAATATATATTTTCTTTTTACCTCTTTTATATTTTATATATCGAATAATAATTTCATCTATGCTTTCTCCTGCAACCTCGTTTAGTACTGGTATTGATCCTATATTGGGTATTTTAAAAGTTGCAATACTAAATCCTATTAATGCTATAATCGCCATAATGAAATATTCTACTATTCCACCAATTCCAAAAATTCTTAGTAGTAAACTAATTATATATCCTATAACCAGTCCTACAATTGTATAAACTAATGCTTTTGTCGAAAATACGACTAATATTCTAGATTCTCCTTTTGTATTTCTTGGCACTTTATATGTTCCCATTTATCAGCCCTCCAAATAAATATTATTATCCATGTATATTATATCATATTCGATCTTTTTTTTAAACACTTAATCATTTTGTTATATAAAAATCATTAATTTGTAATACTATTGTAACATATTTTTTTAAAATAATATAGTGTTATTCTTTCAATTTATCATAAAAGATTTTACAAAAGAAAAAACAACTCAAATATTTTTGATATTTGAATTGTTTTTTATAATAATTATATTTTATAATCTTATACAACAGCTGATCCACCACTACCATCAGGGCTAACTGCGTCATAAACCATTTTAGATATGTTAGAAGCTGCAAATATACATATTGCACCAACAAGGTAAGGAATCATTGTTTTCTTGTATTCTGCTTTTTCTTCCACACTTCCTACCATATATTTTATACCTAGTACAACAATCATAATTATTGCAATTGCAGAACCTACAATTTGTACAAATCCAAGTATATCTCCAACAAGGTTTTCCATATCGCTTGATACATCTTCATTTGCATTCCAGTTGTTTGGAGCATATGCTAAAACACTACTTGCTAATGATGCAATGACAACCATTATTAATAAGATTCTAATTATCATAACTATTCTTTTTGTTTTCATGTTGTTTCCCCTCCTTTACTAAAAAAATTATTTATTATAAATTTGTACAGTTTTCCTATACAAAGGTTATAAACATTTTAAAAATCTATGTTCCTGAACTTAATGTTCCTACAAGTACACGCCAGATTGTCAGTGAACCTAATAATAAAACAAGTCCTACAATAACCACTATTGTTTTTTGTTTGATTTCCGCTTTTGCGTCTGATGTAGATGCTAAAAAATAGCTAATTCCTAAAGCAACCAATACTATAAAAGCCACTCCCAATCCTATACCAAAGAAAAGTCCCGCTAAATTTGACATATCTTGTTCAGCATTCTGTAGATTAGATGATAAGGGTCCTTCTTCATCTGCTCCTATATCTAACCACTCCTGTGAATCCTGCCATATTGAAAGGGCATCGGAAGCTTGTACCGTTGTGGTATTTATTAAATTACATAATATTATCAATACGATAAAAATTCTAATTACAATCTTTTTCATATACTATCACTTCCATTTCTAGTGAGTATCACAAGAAATTATAACTTTTACCAAAAAATATCATATACGATAGATACTATATTCACTGTCGCAAATAACAGTACTGCTCCAATTACATAGTAAATAACCGTTTGCTTTATTTCAAATTTTTCTTCTGTACTTGCCCATATGTATTTTATACCAATTACAACTATGACAATTACAGATATTGCACTACCTATAACACGAACAAATCCCCACATATTTTCAAACATCGGTTTTAAGTCTTCTATGTTGTCTTCTCCGATTGTAATTCTATCAACATCGATTTCTCCTGAAGCTGCCATACATAATGTTCCAGTTAATATAATGCTCATCATAATTCCTATAAAAAAGAGTGTTTTTAACATTTTTTCTTTTCTTTTTTTCATTCTGTATCACTCCTTCCTATACTGCTTCTATTTTAGATTACCATATTATCTCTAATTTTGTCAATATATATACTTTTTTTGTAACATAATTATCATATTTCTATTTGGTCGTCCGCATTTCTTTGTTCACTTTCTCTTGTAAATTCATTTTCTTTTTGTCCTTGTTCCATTGGCGTTTTTTCATAATCAGCTTGTTTTCTTCTGAACTTTCTTGCTTTATCTGCTTTTTCAACTTTCCCTGTATCTGTTTCTTTGTCTTTGTCAGCATTTATTGTTCTATCACTATTTTTATCTTTTCTTTGTCTTCTTCTTTGTTGTCTCTCTTTTTGTTCTTTTCTTTCCTTTTCATATGCTTTTTCCTCATAGGCTTTTTCTTCCTCTGTTTCTCTATCTTTTTCTATTATTGGTTCTTTTAAAATTTCTTTTGCTTCTTCTTGTGTCATTTCACCTTTTTCTATTTTTTGCTTTACTTCTGCTTCTCTTCTAGCTAAAGCTTCTATATCAAGATCAGGCTGAATTTCAAATTCATTATCAACAATTGTTAAAGCTTCCTTTAATACTTCGTCAAAAAATATTTGTGCAACCTTTTTATCATCCATTCCTTCTAATTCACTTTGTAAATTGGCATCTTCTCCCACTCTCTTACAAGCCTCTTTAAAAATGATACCTGCTTGTACACCGGCTTGCGCAACAATTGTCATTTGAACTCTTTGCTTATCTCTGTCTGTGTATCTTCTATCTACTAAAAACTTTTGTATAATTTTAACTTCTACTTCTTTTCTGATATCTTCACTAATCTCTTCTTCCACCATTTCTGGCATATTAATAAGTCTATCTCCTAAATAGTTTTTTCCCATAAGTCTTTTATTTAACATTCTAGAAAGCAAATTTCTTCTGTGAGGATTTGTATCTCCCCCTTCCCAAACAGGAGCGCTTCCTGGTTCTACTCTCATCCTTCCTATTATCATTTTTTATCCTCCTTTTCTTATTCTATCATATAGGAAATATCTGCTTTTCTCTAAAATCGATATACACTTTTCCCTCTATAATTACCTTATTTTTTTAATTAAGGTTCTATACCTTCACCATCGCTTCTATCTTCAGAATCTCTATCTGTGTGTTCTTCTGGTTCTCTATCTGGATCTCTTTCTGGCCCTCCATCAGGTCCACCTCCAGGTCCACCTTCTGGTCCTCCCATTTCTTCTGTGAAACGTCTATGTCTCTCTCTTGATGATGGTCCTCCACCGCCTGGGAAAACATCTTCTGGATCTTTAGAAGCACGTCCTACAAAAAATGCTATAGCTGCTGTGGCAAAACCATTTCCTCTTAAACCAAATGATTTTGTCGCCTTATCCACAAAATCTCTCGTTTCTTCTGGTACTTTGTTCCATATTCTTAGTACCTGTCTTAACATATTTGCCCTTCTTATTTCTCCTTTTTTTACTTTAAAATCAAGTCCTTGTCCTCTTCTTGCTTTTTCAATATCTTTTTCTGTTCGAGATACATCATCAAAATATTTATATTTTAAATATGTTTTTTTATCTTTTTCATATACAGGATTTCCAGAATATGTTGCATCCACTTGGTCTTGTTGCACTTCTCTATTGATTTGTGAATTTCTTACAACAGAATCACTCCAGTATGGTGTCATATTAAAATCGGCATCTTTTATTTCTTGAGGTACATCTTTTTCATCACGTTTTTGTATTTCTTCAGTTGTTAATCCTGCTTCTATCATCTGTTTTTCCATCATAGATGCAATTTCCCACGTTCTTTTGGCTGGTTCAATTGTTCCATTAAATAATTCTAATAAATTATCCTCATAAAGCATGAATTTTTTATTTACTTTTTGCGTAACTAAATATTCTAACCATTTAGCAGAAGATACCTTTGTTCTTTTTACTAGATATGCTAATACTTTTGTATCTTCAGAATCTGGTTGCATTCTAGATATATCAATGTGTTTTAAATTGTTTTCTATCTCTTCAAGTGATGTTTTTATACTTGTTAAACTTGATTTTAAGTTTAACTTAACTTGTTTTGCCTTAAAGTCATCCATAGAGTTTTTGGTATCTATTGCATTTGCTTTTCTACCTAATAAACTAGCAATAATCTTTTCTTTATTTAAATCTTCATCTGATTCAATTCCTCTAGGATCTTCAACACCTAATTCTTTACTTTTTTCTTTTTCAATTCTAGCTTCTTCTATTTCACTTTCTGTATATCCTAATTTTTCACAAATGGTTTCTTGAATTTGTTTATAAATTTCTTCATTTTCTTCTATTAATTCATAAAAAGCCTCTTTATGTGTTGTTTTTAAATTTCCATTACCTTTTATGTATCCTTTTAAATCTTTATTATAATCTCTTTTGTTTCCTATTTGTAAATTATATAGCATTTTTCCTAGTCTTACATGGTCTTCTTGCTTAGTTGCTAATTTTAAAACAATTTTTAAAAATTCGTTTTCTGTTTTGACGGTTGTATATAATTCACGTTCTTTATCTACCATCTCGTTTACTGCTTTCTTTCTTTCACTTGCATCCATTTGTATTCACCTCTCATTTTCATATTTACATATACATTTATTATACAATTTTTTTACCTAAAAGTCAAACAAATTGCTTATTTTCGCGTTTTGTGGTATAATAAAAGTATTAAAATATAGAGAGGAGAGAAAAACATGAGGAAAAAAAACATGACGATTTTTATCGTCATCATTTTAGTCATGCTCATTTTAGGAAGCGTATTCGGGGACGGGTACGACTTGATGAGCGACATCGTCCTGTTTTTAGTTTTTGGATTCATTTTTATTACCTATAAGGTAATCAAACGGGTCTTGACTAAAGACGGGCATGTTACCATAACTGAGGAGACCTACAACAGGTCTTTTCAGGAGATGGACCTGGCCGACCTAAAAAAAATCGGCAGCAATGTCGGTAAAAAGGTCGGATTGGGTTGCCTAGTTATTACGCTAGGCTTCCTCATCCTTTCCCTAGTCCTAGCAATATTGCTAGGGTTAATGTTAGGATAAAGAGAGGGACACATGTCCCTCTCTTTAATTTTTTATTCTCATCTTATTGTTCTTTCACTCTATATATTGTCTGACTATCTATTGCTTTCTGAATAGCTTCTTGCTCTTCTTCAGAAATGGTATAATTTGATTTGCCATTTTCTACTGGTTTTGCATAAATATTAGACATTTCTCTTGAATAAATTCCATTCAAAACAACACCATTATTTTTCTCATCTAACATAGCAAGTGCAAAACTCAAGTCGCTTCCCGTATCTTTAAAGGCATTATATCTAACAATTCCAATTTTTTGTATACAATTTGCCATATTGGCATCAATAGAATCGATGAATCCTTTGATTTCTGCATTTTGTTTTTCTACTCTTTCAACACGATACATATAATTTTCTAAATCTTCTTCTATGTTTTTCCCGTTTCCTAATTTTTCCATAAATTGTTTGTATCGTTTGTTTAAAGAAGCAAATTTTGTCATTATAATAATACATATCATACATAATATGCATAACAACACAGATATGATTATTAAAAAATTATCTGTTCTTAAAAACGCTATTATACTTTCCATTTCATCACCTTTTTCTTATTTTATTAATCCTAATATTCTCTCTAAGTCATCATTTGAAGTATATTCGATGATAATTTTTCCCCTTCTTTTTCCTGGGTCTAACCTTACTTTAGAACCGAAAAAACTTTGAAAATTATCTTCTATACTTTTATATAGTACATGGTTTCTGTCCAATTCTTCTTTTGTTTCTTTTACTCTTGCTTTTTTTTCTACTTGTCTTACTGTGGCCCCTCTTTCTAACATTTGAACAGCTGTTTTGTATTGTTTTTCCGGATCTGTAATTGCTAATAATGCTTTACAGTGCCCTTCTGTTAATTTTCCTTCTTTTGCCATTTCAAGAACTCTCGGTTCTAAGTTTAAAATTCTAACAATATTGGCAATTGTACTTCTACCTTTTCCTAGCTTTTTAGCCACTTCCTCTTGTGATAATCCATAATTATCAATTAATGTTCTAACACCTACAGCTTTTTCATAAGGATTTAAGTCTTCTCTTTGCATATTTTCGATTAATGAAATTTCCGAATTAATTCTTTCATTATCTTCTCTAATAATTGCTGGAATTTCTGTTAAACCTGCAATTTTAGAGGCTCTCCATCTTCTCTCTCCTGCTACAATTCCATAATATCCATCTTTTTTCGTAACAACGATTGGTTGAATTAAACCATATTCTTTAATTGATTCTGCTAATTCTTCTAATGCTTCTTGATCAAAATTTTTTCTTGGCTGATCTCTATTTGGTTCAACTTCTGTAAGTTTTAAGTTTTTTAATGTATCATTTTCTTGCATTTGTTCTTCTTCTGGTGCTGGTCCAAATAAAGCATCTAATCCTTTTCCTAATCCTGACATTTTTGCCATTTTTCTTCCTCCTTTACATCATGTGTTTTGCTTTCTTTTCTTCCTCATTTATCTTTAAAAACTCTTTTGCAAATTTTACATATGCTTTTGCCCCTTTTGATCTTGGATCATATTCTGTTATGGGCATTCCATAGCTTGGTGCTTCACTTACTCTTACATTTCTTGGTATGACCGTTTTATAAACTTTATTATTAAAATATTTTTTTACTTCTTTCACCACTTGATTAGATAAATTTGTTCTTATATCATACATGGTAAGAAGTGCACCTTCTATCATAATGTTTTTATTTAAATGTTTTTTTACCAAATTTACTGTGTTTAATAATTGTCCTAATCCCTCCAACGCAAAATATTCACATTGTACTGGTATTAAAACACTATCAGATGCTGTAAATGCATTTAAGGTAATTAATCCAAGTGATGGTGGACAATCTATAAAAATATAGTCAAATTTTTCCTTTATACTATCTAATTTCTCTTTTAATCTTTGTTCCCTTGACATCATAGATACCAATTCTACTTCTGCTCCTGCTAAATTCATATTTGAAGGACATAACACCAAATTTTTTATAACCGTCTTTTTTACTACTTCTTGTATTTCTGTATCATTTACTAATATGTCATATGTAGAAATTTCCACTTCTTTATCTACCCCTAGACCACTTGTCGCATTCCCTTGGGGATCAGCATCGATTAGCAATACTTTTTTACCTTTTTTAGCCAATATCGTACTTAAGTTTACTGTCGTAGTTGTTTTTCCTACGCCCCCTTTTTGATTGGCAACAGATATAATTTTTCCCAACTTTTTTCGCCTCCATTTTTGGTTAATATTTACTCTTTAGTTTTTTAAGTATCTATTATTACTATATATAAATATAAAAAAAAAGTCAATAAAATTTCACAATTTTTTTGACTTTTTTCTTTTCTTGTTACAGTTCAGGATTTCTATACTGAACTGTAACATTTTCTTTATTTTTCTCTAGTAAAGTGGCTCTTTTGAAGGTATTCCGGCTTTTCTAGGATATTTTGAAGGTGTGTGTGTTATCTTTTCAAGTAGGATAATTGTTCTATTATCTCCTCCAGGAAGTTTTAATTTTTCTATTTGTTTTATATTGCCTCCTAACAGCTTTATTGCATTATTACCTTTGTTTAATTCCTCCTCAAGGTCTGTTCCTTTCATACATATACAGTTTCCTCCAATTTTCACTAATGGAAGCATATATTCTGATAATGTTGATAAATTTGCTACAGCCCTTGAAGTAACAAAATCATATTTTTCTCTATGCATTTTATTTTTTCCACAATCTTCAATCCTTGCATGAATTGTATCTATTTTCTTTAATTCTAATTTTTCTATAACTGTGTCTAAGAAATGAATTCTTTTATTTAGAGAATCTAATAATGTAATATGCACATCTTCCTTCATAATCTTTATTGGTATACCTGGAAAACCTGCTCCTGTTCCAACATCTATCAATGATTTATTCTCTTTCACATATTTAAGTATGGTTAAAGAATCTATAAAATGTTTTAAGATAATTTCTTCTGGTTTCACAATTGCTGTTAAATTTATCTTTTGATTCCATTCTATTAATAAGTTCATATATTGATAAAATTTTTGGATTTGTTCCTCTGTAAACACAATTTGCAATTCTTTTCCATATGCATTGATTAAATTGGAAAATTCATTTATATCCATTGTTATTTTATTCCTTTCATCATATTTAGTAGAGGTAAAAAGACCTATACGCCACATATCACAGCTTATTAGCAAATTTATGACATATGTGTAAAGGTATAAAGTGTATTTCTGGCTTTTCACTATAATACTTTATTACTTATTTTTTTGTTGTTGCAAATAAATTAATAATACAGATACATCAGCTGGTGAAACACCAGATATTCTAGAAGCTTGGCCAACAGAATGTGGTTTGAATTTATTCAATTTTTGTCTTCCTTCTAAGCTAATTCCTTTTATTTGTTCATAATCTATGTCTTCTGGTAATATTTTTTCTTCCAATTTTTTAAATTTTTTTACTTGGGCTTCTTGCAATTTAATATATCCTTCATATTTGATTTGTATTTCTACCTCGTCTTTTTCTTGTTTTGAAAGATCTGGTCTATTTTCATCAATTTCTTTTAGTTTTTCATAACTTATTTCTGGTCTTTTTAACAATTCTGCCATTTTTGTACCTGTTGATAATGCACTTGTTCCTTGTGCTAGCAAAAAATGATTTACTTTTTCTGTTGGTTTTACAACTGTTCTTTGTAACCTATCTATTTCTTCTTCTATATTTTTCTTTTTCTTTAAAAATTTTTGATATCTTTCTTCAGAAATCAGTCCTATTTCATGCCCTATTGAGGTTAATCGCAAATCCGCATTATCTTGTCTTAATAGAAGTCTGTACTCTGCCCTAGATGTCATCATTCGATATGGTTCATTTGTTCCTTTTGTTGTAATATCATCTATTAAAACACCAATATATGCTTGAGATCTATCTAATAACAATGGATCTTTCCCTTTGATTTTTTGTACAGCATTAATTCCAGCAATTAACCCTTGTGCAGCTGCTTCTTCATATCCTGAGGTTCCATTAATTTGTCCTGCCATAAATAATCCTTCTATTCCTTTATATTCTAAAGATAATTTCAAGTTTGAAGGATCAATACAATCATATTCTATTGCATAAGCAGGTCTTGTAAATTCCGCATGTTCTAACCCTGGAATTGTTCTATAAAGAGCAATTTGTACGTCTTCAGGAAGTGATGAACTCATTCCCTGTATATACATTTCTTCCGTATCTAATCCAACAGGTTCCACAAATGCTTGATGTCTTGGTTTATCACTAAATCTTACCACTTTATCTTCTATAGATGGACAGTATCTTGGCCCTGTTCCTTCAATCTTTCCTGCATATAAAGGTGATCTATGTAGATTGTCTCGTATAATTTTATGTGTTTTTTCATTTGTATACGTTAAATAGCAATCCACTTGTTCAAAATCTTTCGGTTCATCTTCAAAAGAAAAGGCTTCTACTACTTTATCTCCCTTTTGAATCTCCATTTTACTAAAATCAATACTTCTTTTGTTGATTCTAGCTGGTGTACCAGTTTTAAATCTGACCAATTCTATTCCTAATTTTTTTAGTGTGTCTGATAATTGATTTGCTGAAGCCACACCATCTGGTCCACTCTCTTTTGAAAACTCTCCAATAAATATCTTTCCTTTTAGATATGTTCCTGTTGCTAAAATAACAGCTTTAACATGATAAACTGCTCCCACATCTGTTTTAATTGCTTTCACTTTTCCGTTGTCAATGATGATATCTACGATTTCCCCTTGTTTTACTTCTAGTCCTTCTTGTTTTTCTAAAGTATGCTTCATTTCTGCCTGATATCGTTTCCTATCTGCTTGTGCTCTTAAAGAATGAACCGCTGGTCCTTTAGAAGTATTTAGCATTTTTATTTGTATCATGGTCTTATCAATGTTTTTCCCCATTTCTCCACCTAATGCGTCTATTTCTCTTACAAGATGTCCTTTTGAACTTCCGCCTATATGTGGATTACATGGCATGTTTGCAATTGCTTCTAAACTAATAGAAAATATTAACGTTTTCATTCCCAGTCTTGCTGCTGCAAGAGCCGCTTCACAACCAGCGTGTCCAGCCCCTACTACTGCAATATCATATTCTCCTGCATTATATTCCATCTATTTTTCTCTCCTTTTTTCATTCCCTGTGAAACAAAAAGTTTTGTTTTGTTCTTCTTACATTTTAATTTTTACTTTTCAGTAAATACATTTTTGGATTAGTGCTTAACTATCAATCATTTGTTTTGCGAACATAGTATACATAACTCTTATTTTTTATGTGTCTGCATTCCAAAGTTCGCTATTTTACTGTGTTTGCTCCGTTTTTGTTCGCCCCTTGTTTACGTTTATTCATTGGTAAATTTTTTTAACTTTGTTGTTCTTTTTTGTTATATAGAAAAAGTTAATTTGTCTAGTTTTGCTATATTGTAATGGTTTGACTATTTTTATACTGATAACTTTTCTTCATATATGTGTACTCTCTTTTTATGATTTTAATTCTTTTTCTACCACTTACCTTTATTTGTTTTTAAAATCCATTTTAACGCGTTTTTTGTGCTTTGGAATAAAGATATATGTTTTTTGATTGTTTTTTGCTTATTTTTTATTTTCATAAGTAACAAATCAAATTATTTTCCTAAACAAAACTTTGAAAAAATTTCATTAATAATATCTTCTGTTACAAATTCACCTGTAATATTTCCTAAATCCTCTAAAATATCTTTTATATATACTGCTATAACATCTATTGGCATTTTTTGTTGAATCGTTTCTTTCGTTTTACAAACACTTTTTATTGCCTTTTGAATTAAATCTTTATGTCTAACATTGGTAATAATTAAATCATTGTCTAAATTAATTTCATTTAAATTAAATAACTTTGTTATTTCTGTATATAAATTATCAAGTCCTATATTATTTAAAGCTGATATTTCTATAATACTATTTGTAATGGTTTTAAATCTTTTGTCATTTCTTTTTATAACTTGTTGTAAATCGATCTTATTTAAAATAATAATGGTTTTTTTACCCTTTATAATTTCTAATATTTCTTCATCTTCTTTGGATAACGGTTTAGATGAATCAAAAATAGCAATAATCAAATCTGCTTCTTTCGCAATTTCCTTTGATTTATAGATTCCTATCTTTTCTACTTCATCTTTCGCATTTCTTATACCTGCCGTATCGATTAATTGCAATGGAATCCCGTTAATATTTACAAATTCCTCTATTGTATCTCTTGTGGTTCCCTCATATTCTGTTACAATAGCCCTATCTTCTTTTAATATTCGATTTAGAAGAGAAGATTTTCCAGCATTTGGTTTTCCAATAATTGCTGTTTTTATACCTTCCTTTATTATTTTCCCATTTTCAAAAGACATTTCTAATTTCTTTAATCTTTTTTCTGCATGATTTAACATTGTCAATACTTGATTATTGGTAACTTCTTCTACATCATATTCTGGATAATCAATTGAAACTTCAATATTTACCATTATATCCATAATTTCTTGTTTTATCTCTGAAATTTCCTTAGATAATCCACCTTTTAATTGTTTTATACCTGTTTTTACTTCTTTCTCACTTTTGGCATTAATTACATCTATAACAGACTCTGCTTGAGCCAAATCAATTCTCCCATTTAAAAACGCTCTTTTCGTAAATTCTCCTGGTTCTGCTAATTCCGCACCATTTTTTAAACACAATTCTAATATCTTTTTTACAATAATATTCCCTCCATGGGAATTAATTTCACACATGTTTTCAGTTGTATAACTTTTAGGTTCTTTAAAATAGGAAACTAACACTTCATCTACGATTTTTTCATTTTCTACAATATTTCCATATTTCATCGTATATCCTTTTATATTTTCAATCTCTTCCGGCTTTTTAGGAATAAAGATTTTGTTTAAAATCTCAAAACAATTACTACCACTCATTCTGATAATCCCTATTCCTCCAATTCCGCGGAGCCGTAGATATAGAAGCTATCGTACTCATAAAAATTCACCTCTTTTTTTCTTCGTAGCTATTATATCATATTATGTCAATTTTTAAAAGATTTTCGCAAAAAAAAAGAGCAAAGATTTCTTTTTTTACGCCTTTCCGTTGTAAAAAGTAATCTTTGCCCTTACTTTTTTTATTTATTTCTTTTTAAAGAAACAACGATTCTTCTATTTGGTTCTTCCCCAATGCTTTCTGTCTCTACTTTGCTATTTTGTTGTAATGCACTATGAATTATTTTTCTTTCATATGCTTGCATTGGTTCTAATTTAACCGGTTTTCTTGTTCTAATTACTGTTTTTGCTACTTTTTGTGCTAATTCTTCTAATGTTTTTTCTCTTTTTTCTTTATATCCTTCTATATCTAAGATAACTCTAACTTTTTTATCAATTCCTTTTCCTGCAATTGCAGATAATATATTTTGAAATGCATATAGCGTTTCTCCCCTATATCCTATTAAAAATCCTAGATTTTTGTTTAAAATTTCTATGTTTAAGCCTTGTTCATTTTTTATTATATTATATTTTGTTTCTTCTGGTAATTCTTTCAACAATTCTTCCATAAATGTTTTTACATTTTCTTCTGCTTTATTTTGTTCTTCTTTACTTAATTCAATAATTTTTTTGGTTTTTATTTCTTTTTTTTCATGAACTTCTTCTTTTAGTTTCATTTCTACCTTAACAACTCTAGGTGTTAATATACTGAAAAAACTTCTTTTTTCCTCATTTTCTAACACTTTTATTTCTACTTTATCTTTTGAAACTCTTAATTCTTTTAATCCCTTTTCTATTGCTTCATTTGTCGTTTTTCCTTCTGAAATAATCGTCTTTTCCATCAGTCTACTCCTCCTCAGATTTTATTACTTTATTTAAAACTAATCTCTCAATAATCATTAAAATATTGTTTGTTAACCAATATAAAGCCAATCCTAATGGTGCAATAATTGCTACAGATACAGACATCAATGGCATAAACCAAGACATCATTTTATTTGTTTGCATAATTGCTTCTAATTCGTCTGATTCTTTTTCAGGAATTAATTCTTTTCCTGTCGTTTCATCTATTGGAATATTTTTCTTTTCTTTTTGTTTTTGTTGCATTGCTGTTGACAATTTAATAGATACAAATGAAGATAAAATATATAAGACTGGTATAATATACACCGTATAATCTGTCAAGTTTTGTTGTGGTACTTTACTTAAATCCAATCCTAAGAAATTCATTTGAAGATTTGCTTTATCAATATATTCATCTTCTGGATTTTGTTCTTTTAAGAAATTATATTCTCTTATAATGTCTATTTCAGGATAAACATTGCTTACGGATTTACCGCTTTCCTGTAATTGTTTTACATAATTATTTATATTCTCTGTTGGTATTTTCTGCATATATGTTAAAGGTGATCTTACTAAATAGAATATAGAAAATAATAAAACAATTTGAATAATTGCTGTTAAACATCCACTGAATGGACTCATTTTTTCTGTTTTGTAAAGTTCCATTACTTCTTGATTCATTTTTTCTGGATTATTTTTATATTTAAATTGAATAATCTTCATTTTCTCTTGTATTTTTGCTGTTTTTTTCATTGTTTTTTGTTGCTTCACAGAAAAAGGAATAAATAATAATTTTATAACAAGTGTAAAAAATATAATTGCCAGTCCATAGTTATTTATAAAACCATAAATAAATTCTAATAAATAACCAAAAATATTTGCAAAAAATTGAAACATGAATATATCCTCCTAGTTTTACTTTAACGGATCATAACCCCCTTTTGAAAATGGATTACATTTCAAAAGTCTTTTTACTGCTAGAAAACAGCCTTTTATTAAACCGTATTTTTCTAATGCCTGTTTTGCATATTCTGAACATGTTGGATAATATTTGCATCTTATGTTTTTTTGTTCCAACCAATAGGAAACATGCTTTTGATAAAATTCAATTAAAAAAATAAGTATTTTTTTCATTCTAATCCTCTAAAAAAATTTTTGCTTCTCCAAAAATTTTTTTTATATCTTTTTCCACATTCTGATAACAAGCTTGTCTTATATCTACTTTTCTTTTCCATAAAAATACGATTGTATAACCTGTCTTTATTTGTTTTTCAATGTTTTTATAATTTTCTCTTATGATTCTTTTTATGTAATTTCTTTTAACAGCTTTACCTATTTTAGAACTTATTGCAATTCCCAAAAAATTAATGTTTTTATTATTTCTCTTCATAAAAACTTCTATTGTTTTTCCAGAATAATACGTTCCTTTTCTTAAAACATTTCCAAACTCATAATTTTTTTTTAACATTTTTGTTTTTTTCATTCTTTCAAGCTCCTTCCCCTAAAAAAATGAAAAAAGATATTATATTAGTTATGCTAAAAGGCTCGCTTTTCTAGCGGCCTTTTAATAATTTTTCATATATTAAAACTCTCTATTAAGCACTTAATTTTTTTCTACCTTTTGCTCTTCTTGCTTTTAATATATTTTGTCCTGATCTTGTTTTCATTCTTTTCATAAATCCATGTTCTTTCTTTTCTTGTCTAGTTTTTGGTTGAAATGTTCTTTTCATACTTAGCACCTCCTATTGTTTATATATAAATTCCTTAATGGAAATTATTTACGAAAATAAATAAGCATATCGATTATACATTAAATTCACTCTAATTGTCAAGCAATTTGCACTAATTTTTTATCCTTTTATTAAAATAATGTGGATAACTATTTTTTTATTTTTCTAGTCTGAACTGTAACAAAATAATCGTTACTATTCATCATACAAAACTTAGAAAGATAAATATTAATTCTTATTTTTTGTCAAATTTACTTGTTTTTTGTAATATTTTTGTAAAAAACACTTAGTTTTCCACAGTTTTTTTTAGTGTTTTCCACAATAAAAAAATTTTTTCCACAATTGTATTGACTTATTTCATATAATTTTGTTATGATATGAAAAGCATAAAAAATATTCATTTTTTGTTGAAAATACTTAAATTTTTGTTCGTATAAATTTTCTGTTTCATTACAGAAATGTTACAATATTATCAACATTTGTGGATAACTTTGTGGATAACTTTTTTAGAAAGGATGATAAAATGGCAATCGATAAAGAAGAATTAGTTGCAAAAATAAAAGAACTATTAAAACCAGAAGTAACAAAAATATCTTATGATACCTGGATTTTACCTTTAGACATAAGAAGTATTGATGGCGATAATATTGTTTTTACAACCATTTCAGAATTTCAAAAAGATTTTATAGAAAATAAATATAGAAGTTTAATTTTTAACACTTTACGTTATATAACAAATAAAGATTGGACTTTTTCTGTTATTGATTTATCTAAGGAAGACCAAACAGATGGTACTGTTATCAAAGATACATCAATGGCTACATCAGCAGAAGTAGAAACAAATAAATCAACCTTAAATCCTAAATATACTTTTGAAACTTTTGTTGTTGGAAATAGTAATAGATTTGCTCATGCTGCTGCTTTAGCTGTAGGAAATGAACCTGGAAAAGCCTACAATCCGTTATTCTTATATGGAGGAGTTGGGTTAGGAAAAACACACTTAATGCATGCAATTGGAAATCGTATTTTAGAAAATAGTTCAAATACGAATGTTTTATATGTTACTTCAGAAAAATTCACTAATCAATTAATTAATGCAATTAAAGACAATAAGAATGAAGTTTTTCGTAACAGATACAGAAGTATTGATGTTCTTCTAATAGATGATATTCAATTTATAGCAGGAAAAGAAAGAGTTCAGGAGGAATTTTTCCATACCTTTAATTCTTTATATGAAGACGGAAAGCAAATTATCATTTCTAGTGATAAACCACCTAGAGATATTCAATTCTTAGAGGATAGGCTAAAATCAAGATTTGAATGGGGATTACTTGCAGATATTTCTTGTCCTGATTATGAAACACGTTTAGCAATATTAAGAAAAAAAGCACAGGATGAAAACATTCTAATCGATGATTTTATTTTATCTGATATAGCAAATAAAATCGATTCAAACATTAGGGAATTAGAAGGTGTTTTTAACAAAATTGTTGCAAGAGCTTCTTTAATTCACAGCCCAATTACCATTGAATTGGCAGAAAATATTATAAATGAATTTAAATACGAGAGTGAAAAAGTAATTTCTTGTGACTTCATAAAAGAAACTGTAGCCAAATATTTTAGTATTGATAAAAACGACTTATCAGGAAATAAGAGATCAAATGATATTGCTTTTCCTAGACAAATTGCTATGTATCTTTGCAGAGAAGTTGCAAACATGTCTTTTCCACAGATTGGTGTGGATTTTGGGGGAAGAGATCATTCCACTGTTATGCATGCTTGTAAAAAAATAGAAAAAGAAGTAAAAGAAAAAAATAATACAAAATTAATTGTGGATAGTGTGAAAAATATAATTATAAATGGAAAACAATAAGAAATTTGCACATTGAAAATACATTTTTGAAATTTGTGTTTGATAGAAAGTTTGTTCTTAAAAAGATAATCTTTCTATTCTTACGGAATAGCTAAAAAGAATATCCACAGCTTCATGTTAATAAGCTGTTAAAAATTTGTTTATAACTAACTTTTACACAATTGTAACAAAAAGATGTGGATTATTTTTTAAGTTTTCCACTAAATTATAAACAGTAATTTTACTAGGGATTGTAACTATCAACATAGTTTTCCACAGTTTCCACAAT
>CALXJS010000015.1 GCA_944388685.1 uncultured Clostridia bacterium
AGAGATATCATCAAAAAGGGGGAAAAGAAGCTTTTTGAATATGAAGAAAAGCTATTGTTTATGAAAAGGATGTTAAATCAAGAAAAAAAGATTGAACAAGTTTTATCAGAACTAACAAAGATTCAAAAAGAGTCTTCTGATGAACAAGTAGCTGTTGTATTAGAGCATATTAAAAAAGAGTTAAATTGTTTAGTTTAGATATCTAGTTGAAAAATAATTACAATCTTGGCGTTGCGCAGTGGCGAACTTCATTTGAAATTTAATCGACGTACAAAAAGTACGACTCATAAATTTCAAACTTGTTTTCCTAGCCAAAATTTAATTCTTTTCCAACTAGACAGATACATTTTAGATGAAGGGAATGGTATAAATGGCTTTTGAAGGATTATCTTCTAGATTACAAGAAATAACAAGAAAAATCAGAGGAAAAGCAAGAATTACAGAATCAGACTTAAAAGAAATGCTAAGAGAAGTAAAACTTGCATTATTAGAAGCTGATGTTAACTATAAAATTGTAAAAGATTTTATTGCGACCATTCAAGAAAAAGCTTTAGGACAAGATGTTCTAAAATCATTAACTCCAGGTCAACAAGTTGTAAAAATTGTAAAAGATGAATTGGTAGAATTATTAGGTGGGCAAACAAGTCAAATTAATTTTACACCAAATCCACCAACAATTATCATGTTAGTGGGACTTCAAGGTTCAGGTAAAACTACAACAGCAGGAAAATTAGCCAATATACTTAGAAAACAAGGTAAGAAACCATTATTGGTTGCTTGTGATGTGTACAGGCCAGCTGCTATTAAACAATTACAAGTTGTTGGAGCACAGCTAAATATACCTGTTTTTGCGAATGAGAACTCAAAAGATGTTGTGCATATTGCCAGACAAGCATTATCTGTTGCTATGTCAAAACTAAATGATGTAGTCATCTTAGATACAGCAGGTAGATTACATATAGATGAAGAATTGATGCAAGAATTAAAGAATTTAAAAGCAAATATCAAACCTCATGAAATCTTACTTGTTGTAGACAGTATGACTGGTCAAGATGCGGTAAATGTTGCACAAAGTTTCAATGATAATGTGGGAATTGATGGAATTGTTTTAACCAAACTAGATGGTGATACAAGAGGTGGTGCAGCACTTTCTGTTAAAAAGGTAACAGGGAAACCAATTAAGTTTGCAGCAACTGGAGAAAAACTAAGTGATATAGAAGTATTTCACCCAGATAGAATGGCTCAAAGAATTCTAGGAATGGGAGATATTCTAGCTGTTATTGAAAAAGCTGAAGAATCATTTGATATGGAACAAGCAGAACAACTTGAAAAGCAAATGAAGAAAAAAGAACTAGATTTAGATGATTATTTAGCACAAATTAGACAAGTAAAAAAAATGGGTTCATTTTCATCATTGTTAAAACTGATACCAGGATTTAATCAAATCAAAGATTTAAAGGTAGATGACAGAGAATTTACTAAAATTGAAGCAATGATTTGTTCAATGACAAAAGAAGAAAAACGAAATACAAAATTATTAAATGCAAGTAGAAGACAAAGAATTGCCAAACGGAAGTGGAACAACTGTACAAGATATTAATAAATTCATTAAATCTTTTGAAATGACACAAAAAATGATGAAACAGATGAAAAACAACAAAGGTGGTATGAAAAAGCTATTAAATGGTATAGACGAAAATGCATTAAAGAATTTTAAGTTTTAAGTTGTTATTAAATTTTTAAATTTATATATAAAAACAAAGAGATTAGAGGACTGACAAAAATCCTCAAAAAGGAAATTTGAGTCTGTCCCCATAATCCCTAAATTTTCAGGAGGTGAACCAAAAATGGTAAAAATAAGATTACAAAGACAAGGAAAGAAAAAAACTCCATTCTATCATATCGTAGTTGCTGATTCAAGAGTTTCAAGAGATGGAAAAATTATAGAGCAAATAGGAACATATAATCCAATGACAGATCCAGCAACAATCGTATTAGACAAAGAAAAAGTTGAAAAATGGATTAAAAATGGTGCAAAACCAACAGATACAGTTAAAGCTTTAATTGAAAAAGCATAGGCTTTAAACAAATGAAAAGCTTCGTCTTACGTTGTCAAACATCGCAAAAAAATTTTTCGATATACAAATGTATTATCTCAAAATTTTTTGCTTGTTTTCCTAGTAATACTCGCTTTTGATTTGTTTATAATTAAGAAAGGAATTGCGACTATGGAAGAATTTTTAAAAGTTATTATTTCAAATTTAGTAGATAATAAAGAAGCAATTGAAATCAATACAATCGACAATGAAAAATCTGTTACATTTGAAGTAAAAGTAGCCCAAGAAGATATGGGAAAAGTAATAGGAAAGCAAGGTAGAATTGCACAATCTATTAGAACTGTTATGAAAGCTGTTGCCAATAAAGAACACAAAAAGGTGGCAGTAGAATTTATAGGATAAGGGAGTAAAAATGATGCTACCAAACCTAGAAATTGGTCAAATTGTAAATACCTTTGGGATTAAAGGAATGGTAAAAGTAAAGCCTTTTACAGATGATATTAAAAGATTTGACTATTTAGAAAAAATATATATTGAAAAAAACAATACCCAAAAAGAATATGAAATTGAAGAAGTAAAATATCATAAAGATATGGTACTAATAAAATTTAAAGGCATAGATACAGTAGAACAAGCAGAATTATTGCGAAATGCCTATCTAACCATTTCTAGAGATTCAGTGGAAAAGCTGGAAGAAGGAAGATATTATATTGTTGATATGCTTGGACTAGAAGTATATACAGATGAACAAGTATTATTAGGAACTTTAGATGACATATTCAATACAGGTAGTAATGATATATATGTTGTAAAAGATAAACAAGGAAAACAAATTCTTTTACCAGCTATACAAGATGTTATCAAACAAATTGATATGGAAAATAGAAAAATGATTGTTCATTTACTTCCGGGATTGGTTTAAGTCTGTTTTGATAAAAGAAGAAAGGAACTAAAATCCATGAAATTTGATGTTTTAACGCTTTTTCCAGAAATGTTTGAGATATTAAATCAAAGTATTATAGGAAAAGCTATTGAAAAAGACCTAATAAATATTCAAATAACCAATATTAGAGATTTTTCAAAAGACAAACATAAAAAAGTAGATGATACACCTTATGGTGGTGGCGCTGGAATGATAATGAAACCAGATGTGGTATATGATGCTTACAAATCTGTAAAAGATGAACATGCAAAAGTTATCTATATGTCACCACAAGGAGAAAAACTTAATCAAAAAAAGGTAGAAGAATTGGCAAAAGAAAGTCATTTAATTATACTTTGTGGTCATTATGAAGGAATAGACCAAAGGGTACTTGATAAAATTGTAGATGAAGAAATATCTATTGGGGATTATGTATTAACAGGAGGAGAAATTCCAGCAATGGTGTTAATTGATAGTGTCAGCAGATATGTAGAAGGTGTTTTAAAAGAAGATTCTATCAAAGAAGAAAGCTTTTCAAACGGTCTTCTAGAATATCCACAATATACAAGACCAGAGGTATTTGAGGGAATGAAAGTTCCAGAAGTATTACTTTCAGGACATCACGAAAATATAGAAAAATGGCGAAAAGAAAAGTCTTTAGAAATTACAAAGAAAAAAAGACCAGAATTATTAGAAAAATAGAAATAGGGAGAACATACCATAACCCAAGTAGATAGACCTAAAGGTAAGGTGTGTCCCCTGACAATAATTAAAGAAGGAGGAAATTCTAAAATGGATATTATAAAATCAATTGAACACGAACAATTGAAAAATAAGATACCAGAACTAAAAGTTGGTAATACAGTAAGAGTACACGTAAGAATAAAAGAAGGAAACAAAGAAAGAATCCAAGTATTTGAAGGAATTATCATAAAAGTACAAGGTGGAGGTGTTAACCAAACATTTACAGTAAGAAAAACATCTTATGGTGTAGGTGTTGAAAAAACATTTTTAGTACACTCTCCATTAGTTGAAAAAGTAGAATTAGTAAGAGTAGGTAAAGCAAGAAGAGCAAAATTATACTACTTAAGAGACAGAGTAGGTAAAGCTGCTAAAACTAGAGAACAAATTGGAGCAAGAATTGAAGATAGAGAAATCACTATTAAAGAAGACTTAGTAGAAGAACCAGCAGTAGAAGAGGCTCCAGAAGAAGCACCAGCTGTTGAAACAGAAAACGTAGCTGTTCAAGAAACAGTGGATACTGTATCTGAAGAAGTTGTTGAAGAAGTTAAAGAAGTAGAAGAACCTAAAAAAGAAGAAAAAGCTGAAAAAGTAGAAGAAGCTAAAGCTGAAGAACCAGCTAAAGAAGAAGTAAAAGAAGATTCTAAAAAAGCTGAAGAAAAACCAGCAACTGAAGAAGATAAAAAGGCATAATAAATATAAAAAATTAGTAGAGTTTGTATAATAACACTACTAATTTTTTTATAATTATTATTCTAGTCTATTTAAAGTGTTTTTGTCATCTAATATTTCCATTTTCTTAATACCATTACTATCTTGTAAAACACTATATTGTTTCTTAGCTATTAAATTTAATCTTTCAAGTCTTGTTAACTTTTAAATATTAAAAGTTTTCTTGTTTTTTATTTTTTATTATGATAGAATTTTTGTAGAAACAAAAAGAGATTAAAAGTACGAGAATAAAAGGAGTTAAAAATGTTTAAGGAAATATATAAATTAGGCGAATTATATTTAATGCAAAAGTATAAAGAACAAGACAGGAAAAATCATGAATTAATAGATTTGTTTTGGGAATGTACATTAACTTGTAATGCAAATTGTAAGCATTGTGGAAGCAGTGCTGAAAAGAAAAAATATGATGGTGAACTAACAACTGAGGAAATAAAAAATGCATTTAAACAAATTGCAAATGATATGGATGCAAGTAAGATACTCATTAATGTAACAGGTGGAGAGCCATTAGTTAGAAAAGATTTATGTGAGGTTATGGAATATGCAACCAATGAATTAGGATTTCATTGGGGAATGACGACAAATGGAATATTATTAACAGAAGAAAATATTCAAAAGTTAAAAAGAGCAAATATGGAAACAGTGTCTATTAGTATTGATGGTTTAGAAGAAACACATAATGAATTTAGAGGAGTTCCAAATTCTTATCAAACAATTATTGAGAATATTAAAAATCTAAAGAAAGCAGGTTTTGTAAAACACATACAAGTAACGACTGTATTTCATAAAGGGAATATAAATCAAGTGGAAGAACTATATCAGGTTATGCTAGGATTAGGACTAGATTCTTGGAGATTAGCATCTATGGATCCAATTGGAAGAGCGAATGAGAATAATGATTTGTTATTAGATGGTAAAGAAATGAAAAAACTATTAGATTTTATAAAATCTAAAAAGCATAATAAAAAATTGGAATTAACATATGGTTGTCCAGGATTTTTAGGATTAGATTATGAGAAAGAAGTTAGAAAACATTATTTTTATTGTAGAACAGGAATAAATGTTGCAAGTATTCTATACAATGGTGATTTATTTGTATGTCCTAATGTTCCTAGGTTAAAGAAATTAATACAAGGAAATATTAGAACAGATAATTTTAAAGATGTATGGGATAATAAATATGAAGAATTTAGAAATAAAGATAGAACTAAAAGTGATACATGTGAAAAGTGTGAATATTGGGAATATTGTTTAGGAGGAGCATATCATACTTGGAATTTTGAAAAAAATGAACAAAATAAATGTCCATATAATATGATTTATGGAAAATAGGGGGATGCCAAATGAATCGAATGAAAAAAGTTAAAAAAATGATTATGTCAGTTGCAATTACAATAATGTTGTTGCCTGAAAAAATAGTGCGGAGCACTTAGTACTCAAGATTGGCGTTATATGCAAGATTTATATGCTCCACCACCTGAACCTCAATCAGATTTTATAAGTACAATATGGAGAATATCAAAAATATTTCTCATTCCTTTAGCGTTAATCATTGGATTTATCGTATATTTCAAAAAAAGTAAAAGCACAACAAAACGAAAAATTATTACTATGATAATTGTATTATTAGTTGTTATAGCGATTTGTTGGGGAGTAAATTATCTTATAACAAATTTATAATAGAAATAAGAGGGGATTTTAATGAAAATAATAAAGAAAATAAAAAAAGTAATTATATCAGCCATAATGACAATTATGCTATTACCTAAAAAGATTTTTGCAGTAGAACCAAAAGAATATATTATAAAAAATGCACAACAATATACGGAAATATTATATGGAGTTCGAAGTCCAATAACTAGTATATGGAATATATCAAAAATATTTATCATTCCCTTAGCATTAATTATTGGTTTCATCATATATTTCAAAAAAAGTAAAAGCACAACAAAAAGAAAAATTATTACAATGATAATTGTATTATTAGTTGTTATAGCAATTTGTTGGGGAGTCAATTATCTTATAACAAATTTATAATAGAAATAAGAGGGGAATTTTTAATGAAAATAATAAAGAAAGTAAAAAAAGTAATTATATCAGCTATAATGGCAATCATGCTATTGCCTAAAAAGATAGTTTCAGCTATTGATTTTATTGATTCTGGTACGATTGAAACATTATATGGTCCACCAGAGTTAATAAATAAACCAACTTTTATAGAATCAGTATGGCGAATGGTAAAAACATATATATTACCCATATCATTATTTTTTATTATATTTATTGTAGGTAGTGTTATATTTTTTAAGAAAAGTAAAGGAACAACAAAAGAAAAAATTATCACTTTAATTTTAATATTATTTATTATTGTTATCCTTATAGCAGTTTGTTGGGGAATATATTATGTAATGACAAATATAATTTAAAAAATAAAGGTAAAAAAATATCAACCAGAAAATCTTGTAAAAAGAGTTTCTGGTTTTATCTTAATACAGATGATTAACATAAAAATGTCCAAACAGAAACGTCCCCAATTGGACAAAATTTGTTATTAATCAAACATATCTTCCATTGCATACATACCAGGTTGTTGGTTAACAATAAATTCAGCAGCTTTTAAAGCACCTTCTGCAAATACATTTCTAGAATAGCTAGTATGTTTGATTTCAAAAGTTTCAAAATTTCCGATGAATTGAACAGAGTGTTCTCCAACAATATTGCCACCTCTAATAGAAGACATACCAATTTCATTTTTATCTCTTTTTTCATGTTTATCGTGTCTGTTATATTCACAATGAAGTGTATTTCCTAAAGATTCGTTAATACTATCTGCTAACATTTGTGCAGTACCACTTGGACTGTCCACTTTTCTATTATGATGTGCTTCGATAATTTCAATATCTGTATTTTTCAAAAGTGGTGCTAGCCAAGAAACAATTTTTTTCATAAGCATAATGTCAAAAGACATATTCGCAGATTTAAAGATAGGAATTGTTTTGCTTGCTTCTTCAATTATTTTTGTTTCTTCATCTGTAAACCCAGTTGTGGCTATAACCATTGGTATTTTATTTGTTTTTGCATAATTTAATATATTTAAAGTTGCAACAGGAAGAGAAAAGTCAATAATGACATCTGGTTTTACATCAATTTTTTCTACTTCATTAAAAATAGGAAATTTAGAATCAGAATAACTAACTTTATCAAAGCCACCAATGATTTGCATATTTTCATCTTCTTCTACTAAAGTACATACAACATTTCCCATTTTTCCATTACAACCATTTACAAATACCTTTAACATATAATACCTCCATATTTTCAAAATTTATTATTAGTTTTTTATCTTCATTTATTTATAATTTATCAATAACTCTATCTAGTTTTTTATTTTTTATGATTGATAAAGTAGATTTTAATACATATATCTAGTTTAACTTATCTAATTCCTCAACTAATTTTTTTTCTTTATCACTACTCATTTTTGTAAGTGGTAGTCTAGGGATTCCGAAATCAAAGCCAATATGATTTAAACCAGCTTTAACAGGGATTGGATTAACCTCTGAGAATAAAGCTTTTACCAAAGGTAAAGCGTCTAATTGCATTTTTGTAGCTTTATCGATATTCCCATCGAAAAAATTTTGAACCATATCATGTGTATATTGTGGTTTTACATTTGATAAAACAGAGATAACGCCAAGACCACCTAGGGATAAAATTGGTAAGATTTGATCATCGTTTCCAGAATAGATATGTAAATTATCGCCACATAGATAAGCAATTTCAGCTATCTGAGATAAATTACCACTTGCTTCTTTGATAGCGACGATATTATCTATTTTAGACAATGCTAAACAAGTTTCTGGTAAGATATTGACACCTGTTCTACTTGGTACACTATATAAGATAATTGGTAAAGATACACTTTCAGCAATTATTTTATAATGTTCAATTAAACCCTTTTGTGTACATTTATTGTAATAAGGCGTAACAATTAAAAGTCCATCAACACCTAAAGCTTCTGCTTTTTTAGAATTTTCAATAACCTTCATAGTGTTATTTCCACCAGTACCTGCGATAATAGGTACTCTTCCATTTGCTGTTTTAACAGCGCAAGAAATGGTAGCATCTTTTTCTTCTTCTGTCATAGTAGATGATTCTCCTGTTGTTCCACACACGATGATGGCATCTACGCCATTTTCAATTTGAAAATTAATTAGCCTTTCAAATTCTTTGAGATTAACACCATTTTCATCAAAAGGTGTACTGATAGCTGTTCCACAGCCCTTGAATAAAATTTTTTTCATAAAAATCACCTGATTCTTTTATTTATAGATAAAAAATATACTTATATTTTTTATACACTGCCATTATATTATAAAAATAAAAAAAAGAGAATAGTGAATATATAAAATTTAATAAATTCCGCCTTACGAAACTGTAAACCTGCTTGTAACAATTCCTTATTGACATGAATAAATAAAATGTATATAATAAGCAAAATTGGGATGTACAAATAAATTTTTCATAGGAGGTATGTATATGAAATGTCCTGTATGTAAAGATGTAACATTACTAATGTCTGAAAAGAAAGGAGTAGAAATTGATTATTGTCCAGAATGTAGAGGGATTTGGCTAGATAGAGGAGAACTTGAAAAGTTAATTGAAAAAGAAGAAACATATAATCGAGAACATTATGAATATAAACGTGAAAGTAAAGAATACCGTGATAATAAATATGCAGAAGAAAACCATTATCATGATGATGATTATGCATATGATGATAAATATTATAAAAATAGTAAATATCCTCGTAGAAGAAAAAAGGAATCTTTTATGGGAGAAATTTTTGATATCTTTGGAGGAGATTAATCATAAGAAGTTAATGGTTACAAAAAATATTCCTCCTTTTATAATAAATTGAATTATTATAGAAGGGGGAATATTAGTAATTATATACGTATCATTAATAAACTAAAAAACACATAAGCATAACGAAATGCTTTTTTCATAAACATTCTAGATTTAATTACTTCTAAAGTTTCAGAAACTGCACAGTATTTATCAACAAAAGTTAAAATGAAACCTTCAATAGAAGTCGGAAAACGTAATGTTATTGGCCACATATGCGTGGTAATCATATCTTTTTCTTTTTGGCTCAAATCAAATAATTTACTAGCATTCTCACAAGCAAGTTTCCCATGTGTAAAGGCATGTAATCCTTTTCTATCTGGTTGTCTAACTCTCCAATCATATAAGAATAAGTCATGCAACATAGCCGCTCTGGTTGCAGATATATAATCTAATTTATATTTTTTACATATTAAATAACAGTAATAAGAAACCATGTAGCAATGTTCAAAACAAGTGGTTTCATAGTGTTGTCTGTATTTTTTCATTTCTTGCACAGTTTCATTACAGGTGATATCTTTAACAATATTTAAAAATTCTTTATTATTACATTCATTTACAAATTTTTTCATACATAAATACCTCTTACTATTTTATATTTTTCTAAAAGAAATAGTTCATTACACAAATATTTATGCCCTCCTTATTATTATACCATAAAAAGGATAATTAGTAAATGAAATTTTTCTTAAGATATTGAAGAGTTATTAGATTTATATTATAATATTTTTAACATGAATGAAAAAGGAGAAGAAAAATGAGCCCTTTGTTATCTGGAATGGCAATAACGCTTGTAATTTTAATTACAGTATTAGTAATAATCGTATGTATATATTTAAAACATAATAAAAGTGATAGTGACAGCGAAAATAGTGGAGATAATGTAAATACAGGAAATCATAATTTCAACAATAATATTGCAATTGGTGAAGATGAAAAACATGATGAATTTATTAAATCCATACAGGTAATTAATGACGAAAGGACAATCATTGGAACAGTTGTTGTAAATGGAATCCAACAACAAGTATCTATGGAACAAGAAGGAGATAGATATGTTTACTATTTAGGAAATGAGGTTGTAGGTGGATATGATCCAGACGTCATGGGAGATGATTTAATTGTCTTTAAAGAAAATACATTAGAAAATGAACTCTCTGATCAAATAAAAGATGCAATTGAGCAAGTAATAGAAGATAACAGAGAAAAAGAAGAACGAAAACAAGAAAAAGACAGAAACAAAAGTAGAAATGTTTATGAACAAGAATTAGGATATCAAAAAAGTATTGGACAAGAAAATTACAAGAGAAGAGAAATACAGACGCAAGAATTTCAAAAAAGAAAAGAAGAAAATTTAAAACAACAAAGGCAGACAGAAAAGCAATTAAAAACAAAACAAGAAAAAATAGAAAATAAAGTAGGGGATATTAATATAAAGCAAGAAGTAGACATGGATACAATGGCTACAGATATGGACACAATAGGAAAAAGATTAGAAGAAGCTGGTAAAATAAAGGGAGATGAGAAAGAAGGAAAACTAGCTTTTGTAGAATCAGATGATTTAAAAAAACTAAAAGATGAAAAAGGTGAAAGTCTTCAAGGTCATGAATCAAGATATGAAGCGGTTCTTATTGATAAAAAGGGAAAAGTAAGAGATTTGAATTTGGAAAACGATACCCAAGAAGGTAATAATCCAATGGAAAGCAATTATCAAGTAAAACAAAACAAGAATCAAAATGTGGAAAAGGGAGATGTACTAACAAGATTACAGATTCAGGGAGAAGAAACTATTGGAATAGAAAAGGGCCAATATGGAGAAGTAGAAGTATACCATTCTCATGACAAAACAATTGGAGGAGACGGTGTAGAAGGAAATAAAAGTTTAGATAGACAATTGGAAACCAAAAATGCTAAAAATCCAATAGAGGGAACAGATCAGGCTACGCAAAAATTGGCACAAAAATATCAAGATGGGTATAGATCAGTAGAAGAAACATATCAAGAAGCAGAACAACATGAAGATATATCAGGAGAGCCATGTGAAGAATTAAAAGTTGAAGATATAGATGGAGACCCAAAAACAGTATCACATAGTCATACAGATGAAATTGTTGCTAATCTAATGAAAAATGGAGAAATTAGTGATAAGTTTACGGAAAGAGAAGTTAGACAAAGAGTTGAAAAGGCATGGAACCAAAAAGAAGAAAATATCAGTAGAGAAGAATTTCAAAAAAATATGGAACAAGATATCGAACAAGATGCCACAAATATGCGAGGAGAAAGAGGAAGATAAAATTTTGTTCTTGAATAGAAAAATCGAGTTTTTTTCTATTCAAGAACGTCCGTTGCTCTAATACGAAACTCGCTTAAAATACAATATAAATACCTTTGAGCAATTTGCAAACTGAACAGTAGAAAAAATTCTTAAAAAAATATTAAATTTTACTAAAAAAGTTGCAATATTTTACCATTAATAGTATAATATAAAAGGTAATATAATAATATATAGAAAGTATTATTAAAAAGAGAGGTAAGAAAATGGATTATTTATATATACTAAGAGAAGCTTTAGTATGGATAATAACAATATTTTGGCTATATCAAGTTGTCATTAGTTTATGTTCTTTAATTAAATTGAAAGACAAACCTTTAAAAGTAAAAAAAGATCACAGATTTATGGCGATTATACCTGCGCATAATGAAGAAGCCGTAATAGAAAACTTAATAGAGAGTTTAAAAAATCAAACTTACAATAAAGATTTATATGATATCTATGTCATAGCAGATAATTGTACAGATAATACAGCTAGAATTGCAAGAGATGCAGGGGCTATTGTTTATGAAAGATTTGATGAAACAAAGAAAACAAAAGGATATGCTTTAAATTGGTTTTTACAACAAAAAATTAAAGAAAATGCTCCATATGATGCTTTCTTTATATTTGATGCAGATAATATCGTTGATAAAAACTTCATAAAAAATATGAATAAAAAATTATGTCAGGGAGAAGATGTTGTTCAAGGATATAGAGATATAAAAAATCCATCTGACAATTGGATAACAGCAGGATATGCAATATTCTATTGGCAAATGCATAGATTTTATCATTTAGCTAGATATAATTTAGGATTATCACCATTATTAAATGGTACAGGATTTATGGTAAAATTTGATGTGATTAAACCACAAGGATGGGATACAGAAACATTAACAGAAGATATAGAATTTTCTTTAAAAAGAATTATTAAAGGAAAGAAATTAGGTTGGGCAACAGATGCTATTGTATATGATGAACAGCCAACAGGCTTCAAACAAAGTTGGTCACAAAGAAGTAGATGGACAGTTGGACATATTCAATGTATAAAAAAATATACAAAAGATTTAGCAATTGCAGCAAAAGAAAATAAAAAGATGATAAATATTGATGGACTATTATATATTGTAGGAAGTATTCCAATGTTTATAATAACATTAGTATTATTATTAACAAATTTTGTCATGTATAATTCAGCATCTATTACAACAGCAGAATTAATAAAAAATGTATTATTCTATTTAGTACCAACATTCATATTACCTATATTAGTGGGAATATTTGCAATGTGGCTAGATGGAAGAAAAATAAAACCAATGGCAAAAGGATTGCTTTGTTATCCACTATTTTTACTAACATGGATATTTATTAACTTTAAATGTTTATTTATAAGAAACACATCATGGGAGAAAATCAACCATGTAAGAAGTATAAAAATATCAGATGTTTCTAATGGTGAAAGTCAGACAGAAAAGGAATTAATTTAATAATAAGTATAAATATAAGTGGACGTTTAAAATGTTATTAAAAATGACAATTGAAAATGTTCCACTTATTATTTATTATTGTAAAAACAAAAAATATTATAGGAGAAAAAGATGGAAAAAATAAAAAATATTAATAAGAAATATATACATATAGGCATCATAATATTAGGAATTATATTTATATTTTTATCAGCGTTTCATGAGAATATTTGGTTTGACGAAAGCTATTCTGTAGCTATCGCAAAACATAGTTTTAGTGAGATATGGACAATTACTGGAAATGATGTTCATCCACCATTATATTATTGGATGTTACACATTGTATGGATGATTTTTGGAAATAATGTTATTGTTTTCAGATTGTTTTCTGTCTTAGCAATTGCTATATTAGGAATCATAGGATATACACATATAAGAAAAGATTTTGGAGAAAAAGTTGGAATTTTATTTTCATTTTTAGTGTATTTTCTACCAGTTATGTGTACATATAGCCAAGAAATTAGAATGTATTCATGGTCATGCTTAATTGTTACATTATTGGCATTATATGGATATAGATTATATAGAAATATTAAAGAGAAAAAGGAATTAAAAATACAAAATAAAAATTTAATTTTATTTGGAATACTTAGCATATCAGCATGTTATATTCATTATTATGCACTAGCAGTAGCAGGAATAGTCAATTTCTTTTTATTAATATATTTAATTAGAAATAGAAAGGAAAGTCCAAAATTATTAAGAAATTTCATAATATTAGCTTTTATACAAATTATATTATATATTCCTTGGCTATTGTATTTAAAAGGACAAGTAGCACATGTAGAAGGTGGATTTTGGATTACCTTTGGCATAAGTACATTAGTAGAAGTGCCAAGTTTCCAATTTAGAAGACAGCTAGATACTAATTTTGTTTTTGATGCCAATACAATTATTGCTTTAGTATCAGCTTTAGCAATGTATATATATATTGGATATAGAATGTTTAAAGCCAAAAAAGAAAAAGAAGAAATGAAGCCAGGTGTATTTGCCTTCATATTATATATTCTTGTCATTATTGCAGTTTTGATAATATCATTAATAATGATGCAATCTATTTTATTTGCTAGATATTTATTGGTTATTACAGGATTGTATGCATTTGGACTAGCATTTTTTATGGCAAAAGAAAAAAGAAAATGGATAACGGGACTTATCTGTGGTATCATATTAGTATTGGGATGTATTAGTAATATAACAAATATAACGATAAATTATGATGATAGTAATATGAAACAAATTGAGTATTTAAGAGAAAATATTCAGCCAGAGGACATTATTGTATATTCTAATATTGGAAATGGTGGTGTAATAGCAGCCTTTTTCCCAGACAACAAACAATACTTTTATAATGGGGCTTACTGGGATGTAGAGGAGGCATATAAAGCCTATGGACCTGGAATGGAAACAGTGTATAGCTATGAAGATATAATAAAAGACTATCATGGAAGAATTTGGTTAATTGATTCAGAAAACTGTGGACTATATAATGAGTTCCCAAAAGATGGTATAACAACGGTTATTGAGCCATTAGAATTTAGAACCAAATATCAAAACTACATATATACGATTGTATTATTAGAGAAGGAATAATAAGAAAATATGGCCCTTAAGAAAGGAATGTAGCAAAAAATGAGAAAAAGTACGAATGCAAGAGCGTTAATTATTAATATAATAACTTGTATCATTTTAACAATTGCTATATATTTAGCATATCAATTTTATCAAACTAATAATTTTAATGAGTTTATACGAAGTGAAGCAAACTTAAATATATCAGAATTTAAAAGAGATAAGGAAGTCAAATATTCTGATATGAATAGCTATAAAATAACTTCAAATGAATTTAATGATGCAATGTTCTCGAAAGAGATACAAGTAGAAAAGAATACACCATATAAAGTAACCTGTATGATAAAAACAAAAGGTGTTGAAGCAGACAAAAATGCATCTAGTATAGGTGCACAAATTTCTATATCAGATACAGTAGAAAGATCTGTAGCTATTAGTGGAGATAGTGAGTGGCAACAAGTAGAATTTATATTCAATTCAAAAAATAGAGAAATGGTAGATATTGCTTTTCGTTTAGGAGGAACAGAAGGATATGCAAAAGGTGAGGCATGGTTTTCTGATTTTAAAATAGAGCAAGGAGAAGTCGAAAAAGATAGCAATTGGAATTTTGCTTGCTTTATATTTGAAAATACAAATGTGAATATTGATAATAAACAAATAGAAATACAAGTTACCAATAGTGATATAACAGATATAAAAAATACAATTACTAGATTTGAAGAATCTTGTAATGAATTATCAGAAGGAAAAATGACTGCTGAGTGTGATATATATGAAATACAAACACCAATTACATCTTTATCATATGATGAAGAATTTGGATATTATATTGCACCAGAAGATATAGAAAATCAAATAAAAGATATTATTAATCAAAACAATTATGATCATATTTTTGCTGTTGTGAGACTTGGAAATGAAGAATATAAAGATGATATTGAGATAAAAGATTGGATAGGGTTGGGATCTATGGACTATTATGGTATAGGATTTTCTAATATTCGATTACCGAATAGTTCAAGAAGCTATATATATAAATATGATAGAAGAGTTAATCAGTTCCCAGAAGAAGTATTTCTACATGAATTCTTACATTCATTAGAAAGAACAGCAGAAGAATATGGATATAATATTCCAGCTTTACACGATTATAAAGAATATGGATATGAAAATGAATATTTAGTCGGACAAAGAGAATGGTATAAAGATTATATGAATCAAGAAATATATACATCAGAGGGAAATGTAGGCTTGCCAAATGAAATATATACACTAAAACCTGCTAAAAAATCAAATTTTGATTATGCATTTGAACTTGATGTATACCAAGAACCACAAAATGTTATTGAAGAAATAAAAGGTATTTTTGATAATCTATTCAGAAATATAAGACTTGTATTAGCAAAAATTTAAAGGGACAATTTGGGCCAGGTTGCTTTTTGTACCTTTTTTGTCGAAAAAAGGAGGAAACATGAAAGTATCAGAATTTAATTATGAATTACCAGAAGAATTAATTGCACAAACACCAATAGAAAAAAGAGATGAATCTAGATTAATGGTTTTAGATAGAGAAAAACAAACGATTGAACATAAAACATTTAAAGATATTATTGACTATCTAGAACCAGGAGATTGCTTGGTTAGAAATAATACAAAAGTTATACCAGCAAGGATTTATGGAAAAAAAGAAACGGGTGCCAATGTAGAATTTTTATTATTAAACAATATAGAAGGCGATATCTGGGAAAGTATTGTAAGACCAGGAAATAAGCTTCATGTCGGTACAAAGGTTATCTTTGGTGATGGATTGTTAATTGCCGAAATTTTAGAGGTAATGCCAGGAGGAACAAGAAAGGTAAAATTCTCATATGAAGGTATTTTTAATGAAATATTAGATAAGATTGGACTAATGCCATTACCTCCATATATTCATGAGGAACTAAAAGACAATGACAGATATCAAACTGTATATGCAAAATATGAAGGCTCAGCAGCAGCACCAACAGCAGGATTACATTTTACACCAGAGTTACTAAAACAAATAGAAGAGAAAGGTGTAAAAATAGCAAATGTCACATTACATGTTGGAATAGGTACGTTTAGACCTGTAAAAGAAGAAAATGTAGAAAATCATGAAATGCATACGGAACATTTTTATATTAAACAAGAGGATGTCGATAAAATAAATGAAACAAAGAAACAAGGAAAAAGAGTTATCGCAGTTGGTACAACTTCTTGTAGAGTGTTGGAAACCATTGCAGATGAAAATGGATGTGTAAAAGAAACAGAAGGAGACACAAAAATCTTTATTTATCCAGGATATCATTTCAAATGCTTAGATGGATTGATTACAAACTTTCACTTACCTCAATCAACCTTATTAATGTTAGTATCAGCTTTAGCAGGAAAAGATTATATCATGAAAGCATATAATGAAGCAGTTAAAGAAAAATATAGATTTTTTAGTTTTGGAGATGCAATGTTTATTCAATAGATTGCCAAAGTGGACGGACTATTTTGGCGATTTAGTTAAGAAATAGAAAAATGTATAAATAATATATGAGAAGTTGCCTAAATGCCCGTCCACTTTGGCAACCTGAGGAGATGAATTATGAAACCAGCAGTAACATATGAATTATTACATGAATGTAAACAAACAGGTGCAAGAAGAGGCGTCATACATACACCACATGGAGATATACAAACACCAGTATTTATGCCAGTAGGTACACAAGCAACTGTAAAATCTATGACACCAGAAGAGTTAAAAGAAATGGTAGGTGCACAAATCATTTTATCAAATACCTATCACTTATATTTAAGACCAGGACAAGATATTGTAAAAGAAGCAGGCGGACTTCATAAATTTATGAATTGGGATAGACCAATTCTTACAGATAGTGGAGGATTTCAAGTATTTAGTCTGGGAGATTTGCGAACGATTTCAGAAGAAGGAGTCGAATTTAAATCTCATTTAGATGGAAGTAAACATTTCTTTTCACCAGAAAGTGTTATGAAAACTGAAGAAGATTTAGGTGCTGATATTATTATGGCATTTGATGAATGTGTAGAATATCCAGCAAGCTATGAATATACGAAACAATCTATGGAAAGAACGACGAGATGGGCAAAACGATGTAAAGAAGCACATACAAGAGAAGACCAAGCTTTATTTGGAATCATCCAGGGAGGATTTTATGAAGATTTAAGAGAACAAAGTGCAAAAGACTTAATAGAATTGGATTTACCAGGATATGCAATTGGTGGTATTAGTGTGGGAGAACCAAAAGAAGAATTTTTAAAAATGCTTCGATTTACAACACCATTAATGCCTAAAAATAAACCAAGATATTTAATGGGAGTAGGAACACCAGATTATTTAATAGAATCCGCAATTGCTGGAATTGATATGTGTGACTGTGTATTACCTACGAGAATTGCAAGAAATGGCACAGCTTTAACATGGAATGGAAAGGTAGTTGTCAGAAATGCAACATATGAAAGAGATTGGGGACCATTGGATCCAGAATGTGATTGTTATACTTGCAAAAATTATTCAAGAGCATATATTAGACATTTAATCAAAGCAAATGAAATTTTAGGAGTCAGATTATTATCTATTCATAACTTAAGGTTCTTGACTAATTTGATGGAAAAGGTTAGAATAGAAATAGAGAGGGATAATTTAAAAACTTTCAAAGATGAATTTTACAGGAAATATGGCTATCTTGAATAAGGAGGGATACAAATGAACTTAATAGATGAAAATTATACAAATAAAGAAGTGGATAACACAAAAAAAATAATAAAAACGATTATCATTGCTATTATTTTAGTTGTCATAATAATTATAGGTATATTTGCATATATGATATATTTAGAAAGTACAAATTTAAAAATTATGATAAATGGAAGACAGAATACAGATATAACAAGTTTGTTTGCATTTGAATCTGATGGAAGTATATATGTACCAGTAAGAAGAATAGCGTCTTATTTAGATTACAATTCTTATAATGGTGAATATACAAATAAATCTGAGGATTCAAGTAAATGCTATGTGGAATGTGAGGGAGAAGTTGCAAACCTTACATTAAACTCTAATAAAATATATAAATTAAGTTTGGAAAGTAGGGACAATAATTATACATATATTTATATGGATAAACCTGTAAAAGCGATTGATGGAGAATTATATATAACAACAGATGGTATGCAAAAAGTATTTAATGTAACTTTTGAATATAACGAAAATAGTAATACAATTTCTATATATACAATGCCATATTTAATTAGTCGATATACAAATACAATATTAAATTATGGATATACAGCCATTAGTGAAAAATATGAAAATCGTAAGGCAACTGTACAAGGAATGCTTGTGGTAACAAATGATAGATATTTCGGTGTTATCAATCCAGATGATGGAACAGAAATATTAGAGTGTAAATATGATGATATAACTTATCAAGAATCTACTGGTGACTTTATTGTTCGCAGTAATAATAAATATGGAATTATTGGTAAAAATAAAGAAACAAAAGTGGAAATAGATTATGATAGTATAAGATTAATGGATTATGATGCAGGACTATATCTTGTAGAAAGAAATGATAGATATGGTGTTATCGATTTAGAAGGAAATAGTATTATATATGCTGAAAATAGTCAAATAGGTTTGGATATATCAAGATTTGAAGAAAATGATTTGAAAACAGGATTTATATTGATAGACAAGTTAATACCAGTTCAAAGAAGTGGAAAATGGGGACTATTCGATTTAAATGGAAATCAAGTTGTAAATTTTGAGTATGATAGTTTTGGATATATAGCTAGCAGTAATAGAGAAGTAGAAAATTTATTAGTAATACCAGATTATGATGTTATTGTAGCATGCTTAAATGGTAGATATACATTATTAAACGCTTCAGGAGAACAGCCTTTTAGAGCATTTGTTGATGATATTTACATGACAACCAATGGAGGAGAAAAAACTTATACAATGGTTGCAAATAATAGAACTTATGATGTAGAAGAATATCTAGATAGATTAGGTGTGCGACCTACAACAGATACTGAAAATGGAGAAGAATCAAATACAAATACTTCAACAAACCAAACAAATGAAACGGAAGAAAATGCAACAGTAGAAGATAATAATCAAGTAAATAATGAGGTTGTAGAAGAAAATACGCAAACAGACGAGACACAAACAACCAATACGGAGGAAGTTATACAATAAATTGAGTAAAATGAAGAGAATATTTACTTGAAAAAGTAAGTATTCTCTATTTTTGACCAGTCATACTAATAGAAAAAAAACAGAAAATAGTATATAAATATATAAGGGGATTAGACTTATATATTTAGAGAGGTATGGAGTGAATAATATAAAAATATTAGCCAATAGTGCATATTTTCCTAAAACAGAAGTAAAAAATAGTGAATTAGAAAGTCATTTGAATTTAGAAAATGGATTTATAGAGAAAAGAACAGGAATAAAAAATAGATATTATGCAATAGATGAAAAAATAGAAGATATGGCATTAAAAGCAGTTCAGAATATAGAAGATAGAGAAAATATAGGACTTATTATAACAGCAAGTACGAGTACCAATATACTTATGCCAGGTATTTCCAATTTTATTCAAAAAAAGTTGGGAATTCCTCCATGTATATGTTTAGATATACTAGCAGGATGTAGTGGATATATTAATGCGTTTGATATTGCTAAAAAATATATAGATTCAGGAGAAGTAGAAAAAGCTTTAATCGTAGGAGTAGATAAATTATCAAGTATAATTAATCAAGAAGATATAGGAACAGCAATTGTTTTATCAGATGGAGCAGGTGCTACATTGATAGAAAAAGAAACGAATAAGAAATCCCAAAAAATGTATGTTGTAAACATTAAAGCAGAGGGAGAAAACAATAATATATTAACATATAATTATGGACAAAAACTATATATGGATGGAAAAGAAGTATATAGGTATGCGGTTACAAAAACGGTTGAAAGTATAAAGGAAGTGTTGGATAAAGCAGGTTTAACAATAGAAGATATAAAATATATCATACCACATCAATCCAACTTAAAAATTATGAAAGCAATAGCATCAAGACTACATATCGACATGGAAAAAATGTTTACGAATATACAGACAAGGGGAAATACATTTTGTGCAAGTATTCCAATTGCATTGTACGATATGCAAGAAAAAGGGCTTTTAAAAAGTGAGGATAAGGTAATTTTATTAGGATATGGTGGAGGATTAAACATTGGTAGTATTCTAATGGAAATATAATGTCCAAATGAACACAAATTGAACAAAGAAAGGATGAGAAAAATGAAAAGAGCATTTTTATTTCCAGGACAAGGTGCACAAGTTGTTGGAATGGGAAAAGATATTTATGAAAAATATGAGGAGGCAAGAAGAATTTATGATGAGGCTTCCAAAATATCTGGAAAGGATATAAACACACTTTGCTTTGAAGGACCAGAAGAAGAATTAAACAAAACAGAAAATACGCAAATTGCTATATTAACAACAAGCTTAGCGATTTTAGAGGTACTAAAAACAAAAGGAATACAAGCAGATATTGCAACAGGACTAAGTTTGGGAGAGTATGGTGCATTGATTTATGCGGGAATCATTAGTTTTGAAGATGGTATCAAATTAATTCAAAAAAGAGGCTATTATATGGGAAATCTTTTGCCTGATGAAACATTTTCTATGGCAGCAATTATTGGTTTAGATTCATCAAAAATAGAAGAAATTTGCCAAGAAATTGCAAAGGATAATAAATTTATTACCGTTGCTAATTATAATTGTAGTGTGCAGACAGTTATATCAGGAGAAGAAGAAGCAATTGACATAGCTACAGAAAAATTAAAAGAAGCAGGTGCCAAACGAGCAATCAAATTAAATACAAGTGGACCATTCCACACCATTAAATTGGAAAAAGCAAAAGAAGCTTATGAGAAGGAATTAGTAAACATTGATTTTCATCTTGATACAAAAGTAAAAGTTATTAAAAATATTGATGGTACATATTACAATCCAAATGATGATATAAAAGAAATTTTAGCAAAGCATATCATAAGTCCAGTAAGATTTGACAAAGCGATAAAATTAATGGAACAGGAACAAGTAGAAGAATATGTTGAAATTGGACCAGGAAGAACGCTAACAGGATTTGTAAAAAAGGAAAATAAAGAGGCTAAAACGATTAATATAAACAGTTTGGAAAGCTTGGAAAAATATTTAACGGAAGAGCAATAGAAGGCTTCTTTGAAACACACTAGCAAAGGTTATAAAGGAACAAATCGGAAAGCCTTAACATTTTTACTAATTTTATATTTTTTCTTTGGCTTTCCGTAAATTTGTTCTGCGCCAATTTTACTTAGAGTAAAATTGTGTGCAACCGTTGGAGCGTAGCGATTTTTATATAATAGGAAAGTGATACTTTCCTATTATATAAATCACAAGGGAATGTGTTCCCTAACATTATTAAAAGAAAGGAAGATAAAAATGGAAGAAAACAAAACCGTATTTGTAACAGGTGCTTCAAGAGGGATTGGAAAAGAGGTAGCTTTAAAATTTGCAGAAAATGGATACAATGTTGTCATTAACTATGTTTCAAGCAAGACAAATGTAGAGGAATTAAAAACAGAATTTGAAAATAAAGGTGTGAAGGCACTTATTATGCAAGCAGATGTAACCGATAAAGACGCAATTGAAACATTGGTAAAGAAAGCAATTGAAGAATTTGGAAGTATTGATGTATTAGTAAATAATGCAGGGATTACAAAAGACAATTTGTTAATGCGTATGAGTGACGAAGAATTTGATAAAGTGATAGAAGTTAATTTAAAAGGAACATATATTGTTACAAAAGCAGTTACGAAATATATGATGAAAAAAAGAAAAGGAAGTATTATCAATTTATCATCAGTCGTTGGTGTTGCTGGAAATGCTGGACAATGCAATTATGCAGCGTCAAAAGCAGGAATTATAGGATTTACAAAAAGTGTAGCAAAAGAATTGGCTTCTAGAAATATCCGCTCAAATGCAGTAGCACCAGGATTTATCGAAACAGATATGACTGCTGTTTTATCAGATGAAGTTAAAGAAAATATACATAATCAAATTCCATTAAAAAGAATGGGAATTGCTAGAGAAGTGGCAAATGTAATCTATTTCTTAGGGTCTGACGAAAGTTCATATATTACTGGGCAAGTGATTAATGTTGATGGCGGAATGGTGATGTGAAAAACAAATTGAAAGCAGCATCTTGCACATTTTTGATATCAAATTCAAATTTCGACGTACAAAAAGTACGCTTCCAGCTTGGATTTGATATCAAAAATGCACAATATACTACTTTGAATTTGTTTTAATATGTATTATAAAAATGAAAGGAAGAGAAAGATGGAAAGAAGAGTTGTTATCACAGGTTTAGGAGCATTAACCCCAATAGGAAATACAGCAAATGATTTTTGGGAAGGAATAAAATCTGGAAAATGTGGAATTGATGAGATTAAAAGTTTTGACACAACAAATTTTAAAGTAAAACTAGCAGCAGAAATAAAAGACTATAACCCAGAAGACTATTTTGATAAAAGAGAGGCTAAGAGATTAGACAAATTTTCTCAATATGCTATTATTGCTGCAAGAGAAGCATGGAAAGATAGTGGACTAGATAAAGAGACAGAAAATATGGAAAGAGTAGGAATTATCATAGGTTCAGGAATTGGTGGAATTGAAACAACAGAAGTTGAACACGAAAAATATATGACAAAAGGACCAGATAGAGTATCTCCAATGTATATTCCAATGGGAATTCCAAACATGGCAACAGGAAATGTAGCAATTGAAATTGGTGCAAAAGGAGAATCTATTGCTATGGTAACAGCCTGTGCTTCAGGTACACATAGTATTGGAGAAAGCTTTAGAATGATTAAACATGGATATCAAGATGTCGTTTTAGCAGGAGGAACAGAAGCAGGAATTACACCACTTGGTATAGCAGGATTCACAAACATTAAAGCATTATCAAAAACAGAGGACAAAACAAGAGCAAGTATTCCATTTGACAAAGAAAGAAATGGATTTGTCATGGGAGAAGGTGCAGGTGTTATTGTTTTAGAAGAATTAGAACATGCGAAAAAAAGAGGAGCAAAAATTTATGCAGAAATGGTAGGATATGGTGCTACATCAGACGCATATCATATCACATCTCCTGCTCCAGGAGGAGAAGGTGGTGCTAGAGCCATGAAAGTTGCTATGGAAGAAGCACATGTCAATCCAGAAGAAATTACATATATCAATGCACATGGTACATCAACACATCTAAATGATTCTTGCGAAACACAAGCAATCAAAACAGCATTAGGAGAAGAAAATGCAAAAAAAGTAATGGTAAGTTCAACAAAAGGACATACAGGACATCTATTAGGTGCAGCAGGTGGCGTAGAAGCAATTGTTTGTGCAAAAGCTATTGAAGAAGGATTTGTTCCAGCTACGATTAATTATAAAGTACCAGATGAAGAATGTGATTTGGATATTGTTCCAAATGAAGGAAGAAAAGTAGATGTTAAATATGCAATGTCTAATTCATTAGGATTTGGTGGACATAATAGTAGTATTTTGTTGAAGAAATATGAAGATTAATAATTCATCATTCACAGCTATTTATTTGAAAAGCAAAAGTTATATTATCATATTTTATTCATTAAATGGCTGGCATTACGAAATATACAAATTCTAACATTATAAAGCAGGCACCTCTCACAGCAAGTCTGAGATTCTCCTACTTGATAATGCAAGAATTTGTAATATTTCTCCATTAGCACATTTAATTTCATAAAATATGGTAATATAACTTTTGCTTAATTAGACAAATTTTTAACTGTGAATTATAATAATATAAAAATGGAGGTAGAAATATGGATTACAAAGATATTAAAAAATTAATGGATGATATGGGAAATTCTAAATTAGAGGAATTAGAAATAGAATTTCCAGATGGTGTGAAGATTAGCATGAAGAAAAGTGAAAAGAGAGAAGTCATTGTAGAACCACATGTGATAGAAGCAAGTGCTCCAATGACAGTTCCTGCTGTAAGACCTCAAGAAGAAAAAGGAATGGTAACTGTAGAAGAAAAGAAAAAAGAAAACTATAAAGTAATAAAATCTCCAATGGTGGGAACATTTTATGCAAGTTCATCACCAGATAAAGATCCATATGTAAAAGTCGGAGATAAAATCTCAAAAGGACAAGTGGTATGTATTGTAGAAGCTATGAAATTAATGAATGAAATCGAATCAGAGTTTGATGGTGAAATCGTAGAAATTTGTGTTAAAAATGAAGATGTTGTAGAATATGGTACACCTTTATTTAAAATAAAATAAGACATAGTATAAGATAGCAAAGGTAATATATATAATAAAATAAATATAAATGGAGGTTAATATAAATGTTAAATAAAGAACAAATTAAAGAGATTATACCACAAAGAGAACCATTTTTAATGATAGATGAGGTGGAAGAATATATACCAGGAGAAAGTGCCGTAGCATATAAAAACGTAAGTGAAGACGAATATTATTTCAAAGGACATTTTCCAGGAAATCCAATTATGCCAGGGGTTTTAATTGTTGAATCACTAGCACAAACTGGTGCAGTGGCTATACTTTCTATTGAAGAAAATAAAGGAAAAAATGCTTTATTTGGTGGAATCGATAAATTACGTTTTAAAAGACAAGTTGTTCCAGGAGATAGATTAAAATTAGAAGTAAAAATTATTAAGAGAAAAGGTCCTATTGGAATTGGAGAAGCATTAGCAACTGTCGATGGAAAAGTGGCAGTCAAAGGAGAATTGACTTTTGCAATTGTATAAAATCTAATAATGTATAAAAAATAAATTGCGATTTTAAATTGCAATTTATTATAAATCATAAAAATTTTCTTAGAGTCCAATACTTAAAGAATAAAAAACTAAAAATATAATAGCAATAAAATCTTATAAAGTCAACATCTATAAGATAAAAAATTGAGAAATTTAAAATTCTATAAAACAAAAAAATAAAAAGCAGAAATAGTTTGTAAACTTAGATATTACAAGCTGTTTCTGTTTTTTATTTATTCCTTAAGTATTGGACTCTAAGAAAAACAAAAGAAATAAAATACGATATTATATTGACTTAATTCAATAATATATATAAAATAAAAATATGCACAACTTATTTTTGGAAATGATAGTTAAGGCTGTTAGGAAGAAAAAAGAGCAGTTAAATTTGTATAATACGTAATAAAGTGTAAATACTAATTATAAAATAGAAAAATGAAATGAATATATGCAAAAAGTCAAGGTTTGCAATAAAAGAAGCCGAAATATAAAAAACAGAAATAAAATATAAAGCAGATTACTAAAGATATAATTTAAGTGGAAGAGAGATAAAGAAACAAAAGAAGGAGGATTTTATAAGATGAAAAAATCAGAAAAACAAAGAAATAGAGGTATTACCTTAATTGCATTAGTTATCACAATTATTGTTTTGTTAATATTAGCAGGTGTAACGATTGCAACATTAACAGGAGAGAATGGGATTTTAACGAGGGCAAAAACAGCAAAAGAGGAAACAGAAAAAGCAGAAACAACAGAAGAATTGAATATGTATAGAACAGAATTGAACATGAATAAGGTATTAGCAGATGGAGCAGATAGCATAAATGTTGAGGGATATGAAGAATTAAAAAAGTATATACCATCAATTACAGAAAAAGATGCAAATAGTTTAAAAATAGAAAATGGAGAACTTGTTTTTAAGCAATCAGCAACAGATGCACAAAAAGATGTTTTTTTAGAAAATGATATATCACCAGAAACAGTAGAAGCACCAGTAGAATGGTTTTCTTTTGATGGAGGAAAGCTAGTAGGCTTTTCTGACGAAATTGTGTCAAACATTAATGAAATATCTGATAAAATGAATACCGCATATGATGAGATATATGATGGAATTGATAATGAAATAAGGAAAACACATTCAGATTGGTATGATGAAGAAGGAAACTTAAAACAAGAAGTATTTGAAAATTCTCAGACATATGAAGAATATATGGCATTATATAAATCATTATCTGAAAACATAGAACAAAAACTAGAAGAAATAGATGAAGAATATGATAAAGAACTAATCAAAATGGGAATTACAAGAATGAAATTGCCAAACCAATCGACAGACGGAATAACGATAACAGAAATTGGTAGCAATGCATTTGATGGATATCAAAGGAATAGTAATCTTTTAGAAAAAATTATCTTACCAGAAAATTTGCAAGCAATAGGAACAAGGGCTTTCATAAGCCAAAATTTAAAGACAATTGAAATACCATCTGAGGTAACTTTAATAGAGGCTGGTGCATTTTCAGCAAATCCTTTAGAAGAAATAATTTTTAGAGGGAATATCCCAACATTAGGATATGAAGTTAGTTATGGAGCTTTTTCGGGATATAATTTACAGAGAGTACAAGTACCTAGTGAATATTTAGAAAGCTATAAAAACTATACAGGATGGGGATTTGAAAATGCAACAGACTATTTGGATGAATTATTAGAAGGGTACTAAAATTCAATAAGTTCTAAAAATATCTTAATTGTAATAAAAAGTTTTTTATAAAAATAAAAAAATCCTTCCAAAAACTTGTAATTTTTCATAATATTGGTATAATAATAAATGGACATAAACAAGAGAAAGGGAGGATTTTTATGTTAAAGAAAGTAGCAATACTAGCAAATGGTGGAGATGTATCAGGATTTAATGCTGTTATCAGAGCCATTAAGAAAACATGTGAAACAAACGGAATTGAATGTTATGGGTATATTGATGGATACAGAGGATTAGTAAAAAATAATTATATCAGATTAGATGGAAATGAAATTGCTTCAGGAATTTTGCCAAAAGGTGGTTCTATTATTGGTTCATCAACAAATGCAATCGTGTTCCATTACAAAGTAGAACATGAAGATGGAACCGTAACATATGAAGATTTATCAGACCAATGTGTAAAAAATGTAAAAGAAGCAGGATTTGACTGTGTATTTACATTAGGAGGAGACAGTACACAAAAATCTGCAAGAGATTTATTCTTAAAAGGGATTAACACAATTGGTGTACCAAAAACAATAGACAATGATGTAGCATGTACAGATATTACATTTGGATATAATACAGCGGTTCATGTCGCAACTGAAGCCTTAGATAGATTACACACAACAGCAGAAACACATGACAGAATTATGGTATTAGAAGTTATGGGAAGATTTGCAGGATGGATAGCCTTAGAATCTGCAATTTCTGGAGGAGCAGATGTTGCCCTAATTCCAGAAATACCATATGATATCAACAAAGCAGCAGAAGCAATTAATAAGAGAAAGGCAGAAGGAAAAAGATTCAGTGTTGTTGTTGTATCAGAAGGTGCACATCCAAAAGATGAAGAAGGAACAACACATTCAGCAGAAGGAATTGACAATAAAGCAGGAATCAGTGTTAAATTTGGAGGAGAAGGAAACAGAGTTGCCAAAAAACTTCAAGAATTAACAGGACTAGAATCAAGATGTACCATTTTAGGATATATGCAAAGAGGAGGAACACCAACAGCATATGATAGAGTATTGTCAACAAAATATGGTGCCAAAGCAGTAGAACTTGCTATGGAAGGAAAATTTGGTGTTTTAACTGTTATAAAAAATGGAAAATTAGACTGTGTACCATTAGAAATTGTTGTTGGAGAAAACAAAGAAATTGGAGCAGTACAAGGTGGTACAGCAGAAAGTAATGTAAGATATGTAACAATGGATGATGATTTAGTAAAAACAGCAAGAGATATCGGAATTTGTTTAGGAGATTAATTTGAGACAATTTGGGACAGGTTGGGTTTTGTATCATTTTTGTCGAATCTTGTCATCGTAAATGGTTTATCCTTAAAATGACAAGATTCGACAAAAATGATACAAAACCCAACCTGTCCCAAATTGTCTCAGACTGCGATCCAAACTTTAATTCGCAAAAAGATTGAATTTTAGCGGATTTTATGCTATAATAATGACAAAGGATTTTTCCTTTTTGTAGCTTTAGCCATATCTTTTTTGATATGGTATAACGAGCCTAGTAATAGTGCTCACACATAAGAAAGGAGTGGCAATATGAAAAATTTGTCACAGTTTACCGAAGTAATGCGGAGAGTGTATCTCTGCAAAAATGATCAGGAAAGGAACAAGGCTACTAAAGCCTTGAAGAATTTCCTAGAAAAAATTTCACGAGATGATTTGGAACAAATCACTCGCGAAAGTAAGAAAGGAGCCGAACTGTTGGCGTTGAAGACCAACCCCGCGTTGGTTGAAGGCTTCATAAGAAGCCTTGATGCTAGCACCATTGGCTTCAGAGAGTGGGTATCCAGCTATTCACGTAGCTGGGCACAGCTGAACTGACAGTTTAATCTGTCAGTGGGGACCTGTCTTAGGACAGGTCCTTTATTACATTTATATTACATTTTAGCAAATTTTATTGTGATAAAAAAATATTATTGGTATAATTTGGGTATAATAAAATACGAAGGAGGAATCGTTATGTTAAAATCAAATGTAGCATGGAGCACAAATGAAGATAGTTATACACAAGGAAAAGAAGCTGCAGAAAAAGCAGTTGTAGATTTAGTGCAAACAAAAGTAGCATTTTTATATACATCAGTAGATTGTGACGTAAACAAAGTTTTAGAGGGAGCAAAATCTGAATTGGGAACAGCCCCAATTATTGGATGTACTTCAAGTGCAGGTATTATTGTGCCAGATGGATTTATTTCATCAGACCATGGATTTACAGGAATATTGGCTTTAGGAGATCCAGATACAGAAGTTGGTGTTGCAAGTTCTGAAAGAGGAAAAGACCCAAGAGAAACTGGTAGAAAAGTAGCAATGGAAGCTATGAAAATGGCAGGTAGAACAGATGCACCAGCATATTTCTATATGGTAGCTTCTCCAGCTGAAGAAGAGTTCTATATCAAAGGAATTGAAGATGTTATCGGAAGAGTTCCAGTATTTGGTGGAAGTGCAGCAGATAACACAGTTGAAGGCAAATGGAGCATTTATACAAATGATAAAATATTTGCAGACGGTGTTGCAGTAGCATTTTTTTATACAGATAAAGAAATGAAAAACGTATACACAGGAGAATACCATGAAACAACAAATTCTGGTGTTATCACAAAAATCAAAGGAAATAGAACTTTAGTAGAAATTGATGGAACATCAGCACTTAAAAAATATTCTTCATGGACAGGCAAGAAAATGAAAGATTTAGAAGGAAATAACTTATTGGTTTCAACAATAACAGCACCTCTAGGCGTAAAAGATAGATTAGGAGATTTAATTGCTATTCGTCATCCAATGTATGGAAATGAAGATGGTTCTATGAATATAGGTGCAAACCTAGCAGTTAATACAGCTGTTATTCAAATGGAAGCATCAGTAGATGAACTTATCGATTCTACAGGAAAAACAATGAAAGAATTAAATAAAGAAATGAATGGAGAAGTAGGAGCATATCTATTAGTTCATTGTGGTGGTAGAAGATTAGGCATTGGAGACAGAATTGATGAAGTAGCAAAACAATTAAAGAAACAAGCAAAAGGTGTACCATTTATAACAATATTCACATTTGGTGAGTATGGTGTAAAAGACCATGGTGCAAATACAACAGGAGGTTTAATGCTATCATTTACAGCATTTGGTAAATGAAGAGCAGGGGAAAAACCACAATCCAAAGAAAATTATGAATGTACAACTGAGAATTACAAAACAAAAGACGGAAATACTGTAGAAGTAACCGTTTGTAAAAATAGAAATCTTGATAAGAAGGAGGGAACAACAGTGAAAAATTTAATCGGATATGAATGGAAGGAAGCTTCAAATGGAGCAAAAATAGAGGTTGTAAATCCTGCAACACAAGAATTAATTGATACAGTACCAAATGTATCAGAAGAAGATGTAGATGAAGCTGTAAAAGTAGCTGTAGTAGAACAAAAGAAATGGGAAAAAGTATCAATCTATGAAAGAGCAGATATATTATATAAATTTGTTGATTTAGTAGAAGAAAATAAAGAAAGACTAGCTGTTTTATTATC